>CBCOTF020000358.1:0-13312 GCA_965112955.2 Desulfarculales bacterium | reverse complement strand
CTAATCCAGCACGCCAGGGCCTCATTGATGTCTCGAAGGGTATCGCCCCTGAAGCTGGGGAGAAGCTGGTACCTGACGATGCGGAAGGATCTTTCGATTTTGCCCCTGCTCTGGAGGATGGGTGGACCAGGGCAATGCCCAGGGAGGTGGTGATCTCTTCCAGGTGGTGGGAGCCGAAAGGCTGAGCCGTTGTCTAGGTAGAGCTTACGTGATAGCCCCCGTTTGAGCAGGGCCTAGCGCAAGGTCTGTAGATAAGTGGCCAGGCCCTCTGAGAGGTAAACCTCGGCGTGGGCGATCAAACAGCTCATGTCGTCGGTGAAAGCGAAGAGGTAGGCCTTGCACCGTTTGTCGCCTACCAGGAGCATCGGTCCATGCATGGCGCCATTCGCCAAATGTCGTTAGGCAGTTCAGCCTCGAAGCGCCTACGGTCGACCGGTGGGGCGACCTGTTTGCCCACCAGCCCCTGCTGGTGCAGGAAGCGGTAATCGGTGGGCGCCTTGAGGATCACGTCGAGCGAGATCAAGCGTCGGCGCACCATTTCGCTGATGGGGGTAGTCACTGACGCGGTGGGCAGTTCCCTGCGCAGGGGTAATTCCTGCCCATGGGGTAGAGGGATTCCAGCTTGCCGCCGCTTTGGCGGTAGAGCCTAATGACCCGTCCCAGGATGGTGAAGCGCGACAGCCTGGTGCGGTGGGAGAAGAGAATTTGCCACCGCCTGATCCTCATCCATGTCGAACCTCCATGGGGGTGTTTCGCCCAAGTGTAGACCGGGGGGCCGGGCTAAGGCAATGGCACCCTTAGGTAGGTAGCTCAGGGAGGAAAAGGGCTCTCGCTTTGCGCCGACCGGCTGACCGCGGTTTGGCCGCGGCCACTGAGCCAATATAGGGCCCCAAGCAGATCGCCCGACCAGCTTGAACCCAGGTATAGGCTCACCTGCCGCCGGAGCCTGGAACCGACTCCAGTAGTCCCGCGGCCGCAGCCGGATCACCGCTCGGCAGACAGGGCAACGGAAATGCCGAAGCCAAGTCACTGTAGGGACTTCATCAAAATAGGAGGCACGAAGCCGTGCCCCCAAAGCCGGACGCTCCCACACCGGGGACACCTCTCCGGCCGGGGCTAGGAGAAACGCCGCCCCAACTCCATGATCTTCTTGGCGCAGGCTGCAACGAAAAGTACGATGGCAACCAGATGGCAGGTAGCTATTCCCGTCTTTCGGGGGCAGGGGGCTTCCATCGAACACTTCCTAATTCCTGGACCCACATCCAAGGTCCAGGATAATAGGATAAAATCCTTACCTGGTCAAGCCAACACGAGGAAAGATTGGGCCTGATGGTGGACAGGGAGGGCACCCACAGAAAAAATCGCCGGCTTAAAAACACAGGCTGGCCAAGGCCAAACTCCGGCATGCCGCCTGCCTGAAGGACACCGACTACCGGCAGAGGTACGGCAAGAACAAATCGTTCCTCATGGGCCTAACCTCATGCCGATGAATTGCCGAGCACTACATCCTGCTCATAAGCCGACCCACCGGCGTAGGTAAAAGCTTCTCGCCAGCGCCCTGGGCCCACAAGGCTTGTTTGGAAGGTTACTCGGTCTCCTAAAAGAGGGTGCCAGCCCTCCTGCGCGAAATAGTCGCGGCCCTAAGGAACGGCAGCTAGCAAAAGATGATCGTCGCCAGCTCCAAGACCAACCTACTCATCCTGAACGACTGGGGGCTGGAGAAACTGTCACGGAAGCAGAGCCTGGATATCCTCGGAGTCCTGGAAACCGCTACGGCCGAGGCGCTGCCATCGTCACCGTCCAAGTGCCCGTGGACCAGGGGCACGAAATCATCAGCAATCCCACCCTGGCCGATGCCATCCTCGATCGCCTGATCCATAACGCCTACAAGATAAATTTGAAAGGAGAGTTCATGAGAAAGAAGCTAGCAAGCTTGACCGGCGACGAGACATTGGTGGCATAATGCAGACACCAGCGGCGCCGTGCCCCGGTCACCAGGCCCACATCACCGAATTAAGTGGCCGCTTCAAATAGAATGCATGGCCCACTTTCCGGGGATCCATACCCAGGGCTCCCAGTGGCTCCAAGTGGGACACAGGGTCCGGACCTGGTTAATTTTAGCCTGTGTCTGCCAGCCGTTAGGCTTGCAAGCAAGAATTTTGCCTTTACCCCTCAGCCCGCGGTGGATATACTCTGAACACGGGTGGGCCTGTTGCGGGGCTCGGGCGGTAGAAGCGGGCCAAGCCAGCCGCAGCCCAGTGGACGCGGCGAGCGAGGAGGACCCCAGGCCCTGTGGCAAGATTTCGTTTGATATTGGTGGCCACGTTGCTGACGGTGATCGCCGGGACGCTCTTGGCCTACTGGCTCAACCCGCCAGCCAAGCTGCAAGTGATGGAAGATCCCGGTCTGGCTCAGTTGGACGGCGATGGCAAGCCGCAGGTCAAGGGCCTGACCTACACCCAGGTTAAAGACGGCGTGCGCAAATGGACCCTGTCGGCACGGGGGGGACGCTACGAAGAAGCAATGGGTATGGTCACCCTGTTCAAGCCCTTGGTGACCTTCTACCCGGGAAACGGCGGTGAAATCATAATCCAGGGCAAAGAAGGGCAGTACGATCAAAACGAGCAGATCGTGCACCTAAGGGGCGAGGTGATTGCGCGCACCAAAGACGGCAAGTACCTGGAGACCGACCAGATCACCTATTCCGAGATAGAGCAGGTGGTCGACACCAATTCCTGGGTCACGGTGGGTGGCCTCGGTTTCAAGATCATTGGCAAGGGCATGCTGGTGGTTGTTCCCCAGAGCAAAGTAACCTTCAAGAGCCAGGTGGATTCCACCTTCACCCCCAGCAAGCCGGCCCGCCGCGAATAAACCTGCAATAAAAACTCCAGCGGGAGAAAAACGATGAGCCGCAAACCGGTCCTGGTCCTGGCGCTGATGTTGTCCCTGTGCGCGTTCTCGGCCGCACTGGCCTTTTCCGCCCCCATGAAGAGCGACCAGCCTATCCATGTGGTCTCCAACCGGCTGGAGGTGGACAACAAGAGCCAGGTGGCCAATTTCATCGGCGCGGTGAAAGCTACCCAGGGCGACGTCACCATCAACAGCGACTCCCTGGAAATTTATTACGACCGCGAGGCCGCCGATCAGGCTGCCCCGGCCGCAGCGGCCACGCCGGTCCCGGCCCAGGGGAAGCCGGCGCCTGGCGAGGGGGTACCCGCTGTCGATCAGGGGCTGATGGACGGCGGTGGCAAGGTTCGCAAAATAGTGGCCATCGGCCACGTCAAGATCGTGCAGCAGAACCGCGTGGGAGTGGGGCAGAGGGCTACCTACTGGGCCGGCGGGCGCAAGATACTGCTGGAGGGCCAGGCCACGGTCTGGCGGGGCAAGAACCAGGTCTCCGGCGAACAGATCACCGTGTTCTTGGACGAAGACCGTTCCATAGTGCACGGCACCCCGGGCAAGCGCGTAGCCGTAACCATCGTGCCCGAGGGCCAGGGAGGCAAATAGCAGATTGGCCCGCTTGAACCTGGAAAAACTCGTTAAGATCTACGGCGGCCGCCGGGTGGTGGATAATGTATCCCTGTCGGTCAACAATTGCGAGATCGTGGGACTCCTAGGACCCAACGGCGCCGGCAAGACCACCAGCTTTTATATGACTGTGGGGCTCATCCGCCCCGACGAGGGGCGAGTGCTCCTGGATGACGTAGAGATCACTTCTCTGCCTATGTATCAGCGCGCGCGGCGAGGCATCAGCTACCTGCCCCAGGAGCCCAGCATCTTCCGCAAACTCAGCGTGGAGGAGAACATCAGGGCTATCCTGGAGACCCTGCACCTGAGCGACGACGAGGAAAACGACCGCCTTGACCGGCTGCTGGACGAGCTGAAGGTGGCCCACCTGCGCCATAACCCCGCCTATTCGCTTTCCGGGGGAGAGCGGCGTCGGGTGGAGATCACTCGCCTGTTGGTCACAGAGCCGGTCTTCATCCTGCTGGACGAGCCCTTTGCCGGCATCGACCCTCTGGCCGTGGCTGACCTGCAAAACATCATCCGCCAACTTAAGAACAGGGGTATCGGCATCATCATCTCCGACCACAACGTGCGCGAGACCCTGGGCGTCTGCGACCGGGCCTACATCCTCAACGAGGGCACATTTCTGGAAGAAGGTGACCCCGAAACCCTGGCTCAGAGCGAGGTGGCCCGGCGCATCTACTTGGGCGAAAGGTTCAGATTGTAGCCATGGGCCTGGAGATCAAGCAAAGCCTCAAGCTGAGTCAGCAACTGGTAATGACCCCCCAGTTGCAGCAGGCCATCAAGCTTTTGCAGCGCTCCCGCTTGGAATTGGTGGATACCATCAACCAGGAGATGCTAGAAAATCCTCTGCTGGAAGAGGCTGACGAGCTTTCGAACGAGGCCGAGCTGGCCGTTGTCACCGGTGAGCCTAGCGAGTCCCTGCCCGAGATGGAGGCCTTTCTCGGCCCCACCGAGTCCACTGACTATGCCACCGGCGAGGTCCCAGAGGCCCGCGACGTGGTGGTGGACCTGGAAGAGGTCAGCATGAGCGATCAGGCCCAGGAGGACTTCGACTGGGAGAATTACCTGGGCGAGTACTCCTCGGCGACGGCCTCGGCTGAGGGTGGTATGGCTGAGGACCGCGACGCCCCCTCCCTTGACAGCGTGCTCACCCGCCTGCCATCCCTGTGCGAACACCTGCTGTGGCAGCTGCGCATGTCTCCCCTGGACGAGGTCCAGATGGAGATCGGGGCAGCCATCATCAACAATCTCAACGAAGACGGATACTTGCTATCGAGTATCGATGACTTAGCCGCCAGCCGCGGCGTGAGTGCACCTCAGGTGGAGGCGGTGCTCAAAATCATCCAGCAGCTGGACCCCCTGGGCGTGGGCGCCCGCGACCTCAAGGAATGCCTGCTGATCCAGGCCACTGAGCTTTACCCTGGCCACGATTTAGTCTTCGAAATTTTGGAGAACCATCTGCCCGATCTGGAGCGGCGCAACTATCAGACCATCGTCAAACGCCAGTCGGTGAGCATGGACGAGGTGGCCGGCACCCTGGATGTGATTCGTCGCCTGGACCCCAAGCCCGGCCGCCGGGTCAGCGAGGACGAGCTTCAGTACATCACCCCTGACATCTATGTCTACAAGGTCGATGGCGAATTCGTGATCGTGCTCAATGAGGATGGCCTACCCAAGCTTCGGGTGAGCAATTTCTACAAGGACGCTCTGGGCACCGGCGGCTCCAGCGAGGCCAAGGAGTACGTGCGGTCCAAGCTCAGGAGCGCCGTGTGGTTCATACGCTCCATCCACCAGCGGCAGCGCACCATCTACAAGGTCACCGAGAGCCTCGTCAATCTTCAGCGCGATTTTTTTGATCGCGGCATCGCCCACCTCAAACCCCTAGTGCTCAGAGATGTGGCCGAGGACGTGGGCATGCACGAATCCACCATCAGCCGGGTGACCACCAACAAATATATGCATACACCCCAGGGCGTCTTTGAGCTGAAGTACTTCTTCAATTCCGGCATAAACCGCATACAGGGCGGCGCCGTGGCCTCTGAGTCGGTTAAGGAGCACATCCGCCAGATCGTATCGGGAGAAGATCAGGCCAACCCGTTGTCCGACCAGGCGATAGGGGAAATGCTCCAAAAGGAGAACATAAATATCGCCAGGCGTACGGTGGCGAAATATCGGGGGATGCTGGGCATTCTCCCCTCCGACCGCCGGCGGCAGATACTCAGGCCCCGGGGCAAGACCCAGGCTTAAAAATGGCCGTTGACAAGCCTGGCGGCTAAGGATATGTATTATTTTTACGCTCGGCCCTTGGCCGGGGCCTGAAATGGTTGCCCTGCCAGACCGGCCCCCCCAGGAGGGGCGATGGTGTTAGGCCTGTTTGACCGGCGGGACCCGGCGACCGCCGGCTCCAGTAGTGGCCAACCCTAAACCATAGCGCGCCCGACCAGAAGGAGAGTCAATTAATGCAAATTCAGGTCACCTTCCGGCACGTGGACCCATCCGAGGCAGTGAAGGAATACGCCCGCGAAAAGGTGGGTAAGGTCCAGAAGTACCTGGATGGCCCCGTGGAGGCTCAGATCACCCTCAGCGTAGAAAAACACCGCCACGACGCCGACGTGATCATCTACGCCTCTGGCTTCAAAATCCACGGTCAGGAGACCACCGGCGATCTGTACAGCGCTATCGACATGGTCATGGACAAGCTGGAAAAGCAGGTCAAGCGCTACCGGGAGAAGCTCAAGAAGGTCAACCGTGACGACAGCAAGGAACGCGAGGTCCCTTTCAAGGTCGACGTTATGGAGGCCGAGAGCTTAGCCGACGAGCAGCCGCACATCATCAAGACCAAAAGTCTGACCGCCAAGCCCATGGACGCCGACGAAGCAGCTATGCAGCTGGACCTCTCTGGCGACGACTTCCTGGTGTTCATAAACTCCCGCACCGAGATGCTCAACGTCATATACCGGCGCGCCGACGGCAATTTTGGCCTGATCGAACCTCAATAGCACACTGGCCGAGGCGTCCTAACGACATGAAACTAACCGAGATATTACGTCAAGGGCAGATCATCCCGGACTTGCAGGCCCGTAGCAAGCGGGCGGTGATGCTGGAGCTGTGCCAGGCTATGCGCCAAGAGCGCTTCTACCTGGATTCCGACCGTCTGGTGGAGGTGCTGCTGGAACGTGAACGCCTGGGCTCCACCGGCATAGGCGACGGCATCGCCATTCCCCACGGTAAGCTGCCCCACTTGACTGAGCTGCAATTGGCCTTTGGCCGCTCGCAGGTCGGGGTGGATTTCGACTCCCTGGACGGCAAACCGGTCCATCTCTTCTTCCTGGTGGTGGTTCCCGAGTACTCAACAGATGTACACCTCAAGGCCCTGGCACGCATCTCGCGCCTGTTGAAAAGCCACGCCGTGCGCAAGTACCTGATGCAGGCCAAGGACGTACAGGAGATGTTTCAATTCATCAAGGCCCAGGACGAGGAGTTCTAGGGATCTTGCCTGGCATCACCCAGCGCGGCAACGCCCGTTTCGTGGTTACTACCGGACTGTCGGGCTCGGGCAAGTCTACGGCTCTCAAGGCTCTGGAAGACCTCGGTTTTTACGCCGTGGACAATCTGCCGGTGGAACTTCTGCCCGCCTTTGTTAACCTGCCTCTAGAATACGTGGGTGAGCCTTTCAAGGCCGCCCTGGTCATGGATGTGCGCGCCCCGCGCTTCGTGGAAAGCTTCCCGCTCATATTTCAGGATCTGTCTGACCGGGGTTTTGAGCTGGAGATACTCTTCCTGGAGGCCAGCGACGAGGCGCTCCTTCGCCGTTTTTCCCAGACCCGGCGCCAGCACCCCCTGGCCGACGAGCGCGGCAACCTGGGGGAAGGCATCAGGCGCGAACGTAGGCTCCTGGAGCCCTTCCGGCTGCGGGCCACCCAGATCATGGACACCTCACGCTTCACCGTGCACGAGCTGAGGCAAGAAGTTTTAAAGCTCTACTCCCGCCTAGCGCCGCCGGCGGCGATGCAGGTCAACCTGATGACCTTCGGCTTCAAGTACGGCTTGCCCCCTGAATCGGATCTGGTGATGGACATGCGCTTCCTGGCCAATCCCTACTTCATCGACAGATTGCGCAGCCTTGACGGCCGCGACGCGGCGGTGGTAGATTATCTATTTAAGCAAGAAACCACCGTGGCATTCTTAAGCCGGTTCAAAGCGTTGCTGGATTTCCTCCTACCGCAGTACCATCAGGAGGGAAAAAGCCAGCTTACCGTGAGCGTGGGATGCACCGGCGGCAAACACCGTTCCGTGGCGGTGGTGGAGTGGCTGGCTAAAGAATTGGCCGGTTCCGGTTACCGTGTCACCACCCGCCACCGCGATATCAGCCTGGGCTAGCCGCAGGCAGGGCGCCCGACGGCTAAGCCGGCGGGGCGCAACAGGGGGAAGCACTTGGTCGGCCTGGTGGTTATTACCCACGCCCATCTGGGACGCGAACTGGTCAACGCCGCCGAGTTCATTCTGGGCAAGATCGAACAGGTGGAAACTGCCTCCGTGGAGTCCAACCTGGAAGGGGACCAACTGCGTCGCTCCCTGGCCAGCGCTCTATCCAAAGTGGACCGCAACCAGGGCGTTCTGGTGCTCACCGACATGTTCGGCGGCACGCCCAACAACATCTCTCTAGCCTTCCTGGCCGAGGGCAAGGTGGAAGTGGTTACCGGGGTGAATCTACCGATGATCATCAAAGCCGCCACCTCCCGTAAAGGCAGGAGTCTGGCCGACCTGGCCCGCTTGGTCTGCGACGCCGGGCGGGGGGCCATCTCGGTTGCCGGGGAAATTCTCGTATCTTGAGGTGCTCGCCTCCCAGGGGGGGGCGAGCCTACTCATCACTCTGCTTAAGCAACAGCACCTAGACCAGGTGATGGCCATAGAGCGCGCCTGCTTCAGCCATCCCTGGGAGCGCCGGTTATTTAAGGCCGAGGTGGTGTTTCCCCAAGCCCTGTGCCTGGCGGCCCTGACCCTACCGTTGCGGCAGCTAGCGGGCTATCTAATCCTCTGGCAGGTGGTGGACGAGGCCCAGATTCAAAATATCGCCGTGCATCCCGGCCTGCGGGGCCAGGGGGTTGGCAAGACCCTGCTTATGCAAGGGCTCTCACAAGCCCGCCGGCGGGGGGCCACCTGGGCCAGCCTTGAGGTACGCCCCAGCAACCTGACCGCCCGACGGCTCTATGTCTCTTTGGGCTTTGAGGAGAGGGGCTGCCGGCCCGGCTACTACCAGCCCGAAGGTGAAGACGCCCTGCTGCTCAACGCCGATCTGGCCAACCTTCACAACCTTTATAACGAAATCCCTTGGCCCCGCCAGGACGTCAAGTTTATATTATAGTATAAGTAACCTGTTGTAATGCAAGAGGTTCATTAGCCGTTTGCAACTGCCGCGTTCACGGGCCGTCAGGCCCGGTCAGCGGCTTTTAACGCTTTAGCTGGCATTCCTGACCCCCCAAGGCCCTGGCCAGGAACCAGAATTACAAGCCCCCAGGGCACAGGAGGTTCTCACATGGCGGTGAAGGTCGGCATCAATGGTTTCGGTCGCATTGGCAGACTGGCGACTCGCATCCTGGGCAGCGGTCACAAGGACCTGGAACTGGTGGCCATGAACAGCCGCGCCGATTCTTTTCAACTGGCCCATCTGCTCAAATACGACTCCGTGCACCGCACCTACGCCGGCAGCGTGGAGCATGGCGCCGATTACCTGACCATCGAGGGCCGGCGGGTGCAGATCACCCGCCTGAGCAATCCCGTCGATATTCCCTGGAAAGACCTGGGCGTGGAGATCGTGCTGGAGACCACCGGCAAGTTCACCAAACGCGACGGCAGCCAGGGGCACATCAACGCCGGGGCCAAGAAAGTGGCCATCGGCGCGCCCGGTAAGGGCGTGGACGGCACCTTCGTGATGGGCGTGAACCACCATGACTATGATCCTGCCCAACACCACATCGTCAGCAACGCTTCCTGTACCACCAATTGCCTGGCCCCTGTGGCCAATGTGCTCGAGGACAGCTTCGGCTTCGAGCAAGGGCTGATGACTACCATCCACTCTTACACCATGAGCCAGCGCATACTGGACGGTTCCCACAAGGACATCCGCCGGGCCCGCGCTGCAGCCATGTCCATCATTCCCACCACCACCGGCGCCGCCCGGGCGGTGACAGAGGTAATCCCGGCGCTGAAGGGCAAGCTGGACGGCATGGCCATCCGGGTGCCCACGCCTAACGTGTCGGTGGTGGACCTAGTATGTCGTCTGGCCAAGGACGTCACGGCCCAGGAGGTCAACGAAGCCCTCAAAGCCGCCAGCCTGGGACCCATGTTGGGCGTGCTGGCCGTGACCGACGTGCCGCTGGTTTCGGTGGATTACACTTCCAGCTCTTATTCCTCGGTGGTGGACGCACCGCTCACCCAGGTTATTGGTGAGCGCATGGTCAAGATTCTGTCCTGGTACGACAATGAGATGGGCTTCACCTGCCGGCTCATCGATTTGGCCGCCCACATGGCCGGCAGGCTCTAGATTGCGGCCAGCCCTGGGAGGATTTACTTTTAATAAGGTAACAGCGCTTTATTATTCATGATTCTTAATTGGATAGCCTGGGCGCCGAGCCCCTATGCAGGCGGACCCGGCTGCTGGATTTTTAGAGGTAAGTCATGAAGTTTATCAACGATGTGGACCTGCACCACAAACGCGTCTTCATACGCGTCGATTTCAACGTTCCACTGGATGCAGACCTGAATATCGCCGACGACAACCGCATTCGCGCCGCCCTGCCTACCATCAACTTTGCCCTGGATGCGGGCGCCAAGGTCATCGTGGCCTCTCACATGGGCCGGCCCAAGGGCAAGGTGGTGGACAAGCTCTCCATGGCCCCCGTGGCCCGGCGCCTGGCCCGCCTGCTAAAAAAAGAAGACCGTGAGGTGAAGCTGGTCCCGAAATGCGTTGGCAAGGCCGTGACCAAGATGGTCAAGGACCTCAAGCCCGGGGAGGTGCTGGTGCTGGAAAATCTGCGCTTCCACCCCGGCGAGACCCTCAACGACGACATTTTTAGCAAGGCACTGGCCGACCTCTGCGACGTCTACGTCAATGACGCCTTCGCCGTGGCCCACCGCGAGAACGCCTCGGTGGTGGGCATCGTGCAGCACGCCCCTTTGAGTGTGGCCGGCTTCACCATGAAAAAGGAGCTGGACTACTTTCGGCGCTCGCTGGTCGATCCGGCCCGGCCCCTGGCCGCTGTGGTGGGCGGGGCCAAGGCCATGACCAAGCTGCCGGCCCTGGAGAACCTTCTAGACCACGCCGACAAGATCATCATCGGCGGGGCCATGGCCAACACCTTCTTGATGAGCGTAGGCTACGGCGTGGGCAAGAGCCTCTACGAAGAGGAGCTGGTGCCAGTAGCCAACGTGCTTCTGCGCAACGCCAAGCGCCACGGGGTCAAGGTCTTCATCCCCGTGGATTGCGTAGTGGCCGAGCGCATGGATCCCAAAGCCGAGACTAAGCTGGTCACCGTGCAAGACGTGCCCAAAGATTGGATGATAATGGACATCGGCCCGGCCACCAGCCTGCTCTATCGCGAGGCACTGCGCGACTGCAAAACCATCATCTGGAACGGCCCCATGGGAGCCTTCGAGATGGACGCCTTCAGCCGCGGCACCTATAACATGGTCAGCACCGTAGCCCAGAGCTACGCCCTGACCATCGTCGGCGGTGGCGATACCGACGTAGCCATCCACAACGCCGGCGAGACCGACAACATAAGCTACATTTCCACCGGTGGCGGCGCCTTTTTGGCCTTGCTTACCGGCGAGACCCTACCGGCCGTGGAAGCCCTGGACGGCTTAATCGGCCTGGAGGGGCACAAGCGTTAGGGATAGCCCTGGGATTTCGGGGAAGCGGAAGCCGGTCGGCGAGACAGGGAGGATACATGAAGCGACGCAAGATGGTGGCGGGCAACTGGAAGATGCACAAAACCGTGGCCCAGTCGGTGGAGCTGGCTGGCCAGGTGGCCGACGGGCTTAAGGGCCGGGAGGTGGACGTGCTGCTGGCGCCCACGGTTCTAGCCCTGGCGGCGGTAGGCGCGCGCCTGGCCGGCACCCCCGTGCTCCTGGCGGCCCAGAACCTCTTCTGGGAGGACCAGGGGGCCTATACCGGCGAGGTGAGCGGCCCCCTGATCAAGGCTGCAGGCGCCAGCCACGTCATCATCGGCCACTCCGAGCGGCGCCAGTATTTCGGCGAGAGCGAGGAGACCGCTGGCCTGCGGGTGGCCGCCGCCCTGGCTGCCGGCCTAGTGCCCATCCTGTGCGTGGGCGAGACCCTGGCCCAACGCCAGAAGGCGCAGACCGAGGGCGTGCTGGAAAGCCAGTTGGCCGGGGCCCTGGCCGGCCTAAGCGCCAACGGCCAAGCTGGCCTGGCAGGCTTGGGCGGTCTTATCGTGGCCTACGAACCGGCGTGGGCCATCGGCACCGGGGTTAACGCCAGCGAGGAGCAAGCCAACCAGGCGCACGCCTACATAAGATCTTGGCTTGCCTACCGGTTTGACAAAAAAGTTGCAAAGGCTACTCAAATCCTGTATGGAGGGAGTGTCAAGCCGGCCAACGCGGCCGGCCTTTTAAATCAAAGTGAGGTGGATGGTATCCTGGTGGGCGGAGCCTCGTTGAACGCTGCGGATTTCCTAGGCATTATTCAGACCCTTTAACATAATGACCCAAGGTAGGGACATGACCGCCGTCGTAATCATCATCCACGTCCTAGCTTGTGTGGCCCTGGTGCTGGTGGTGCTGTTGCAGGCCGGCAAGGGCACCTCCATGGGTACGGCCTTTGGCGGCTCCTCCCAGACCGTCTTCGGCAGCGCCGGCGCTACCACCTTCCTGGCCAAGATGACCACGGTGGTGGCTTTGGTGTTTATGCTCACCTCCCTGGGCTTGGTCATCTTCTCCGGCAAAGGCGCCCCGCCTTCGGTGATGGACGAGGCGACCTCTACGCCTCCGGCCCAGACTGCCCCGGCGCCCGCGCAAACCGCTCCGGCCTCAGTTCCGGCGCCTGCCCAGGATGCCAAGTAGGTATTCAAACGCCGTCGTGGTGGAATTTGGTAGACACGCTGTCTTGAGGGGGCGGTGGGGAGACCCGTGCCGGTTCAAATCCGGCCGACGGCACCACTAACAAGTCACATGCCTGCCCATAGGCAGGGGACAACAACGGCTCCCATAAAGCGGCCTCCAAGTACGCACGAGTGTGCATCGAGGGCCCTCAATGAGAGCTAAATTTATTGGTTTTTCGTCGTTAATTGTGGAATTTGGTGTTTGTTTTTCGGATTAATTTGACGAAAATATTTTGATTATCCTGGACTAATTCTTCCTTTCTCATTTGATCAGATCAATTCTGTTGCGGCGATGCGAACGTGCTCCGGGGAGATGACCTGAGTCTGCTCCTCGGCGGCAGCTATAAACGCGCCTTGAGCCAGGTGGTTGGCTCTTCGGACGAGGACGCCGGAGCCCTGCTGTATGGCGGTGACGACCGGATCAGAGAAGAGGTTCTGTTTGGCGCCTGCAACTTTGAGGTATTGCAGGAGGTAGGCCTCATGTCCTTGAGGGAGACGCCGGCCAGATAGCTTCTGGCCACGACCCTGGAGGTCAGGGGCAGGGAGATTCTGTATATGAGAAGGTCGGTGAGGTCGTTCTGGCCGGCCAGAATGATGGGCAAGATTGGGTTGGAATCTTCCTGAAACTGAGTGATGGCGTACAACTCGGCCAGGACTTG
>CBCOTF020000357.1:0-4543 GCA_965112955.2 Desulfarculales bacterium | reverse complement strand
GGGATAAAATCCCTATCTGGTCAAGCCAATCTGAAAAAGTTTCTTACTTCCCGATCAGAACAAAGCAAAAATCAACAGCCGGCCAGGCCGTGGACGTGGTGGTCCCCCTGACGGGCGAGGTTAGGGTGCCCCAGATCTTCGTGGTGGTTCTGGGTGCCAGCAGCTATACTTTTGTCGAGGCCACGTGGACTCAGGGTCTGCCCGGCTGGATCGGCTCCCAGCAGCGGTCCTTCCAGTTTTTTGGTGGGGTGACGGAGTTGATGGTGATCGACAACCTCAAGTCTGAGGTAAGCAAGGCTTGCCGCTACGAGCCCGACATCAACCCGATCTACCAGGAGATGGCCGCCCATTACGGCACGGCGATTTTGCAAGCCCGGGTACGAAAACCCCGTAACAAAGCCAAGGCCGAGGTGGGGGGGCAATTGGTGGAGAGATGGTATCCTAATCGCCCTGCGAAAGAGGACCTTCTTCAGCCTGACTGAGCTCAACCAGGCGACTCATGGGCTTCTGGACCGGTTCAATGGCCGGTCGTTCAAGAAGCTGCCTGGCAGGCGGCGCTCCATGTACGAATCACTGGACAAACCGGCGCTCCAGCCTCTGCCCGCCATAGCCTACCAGTATGCCCAATGGAAGAAGGCCAAGGTCCACATCGATTACTACGTGGAGGTGGGCCGCCACTATTACTCGGTTACTCGGTCCCCCACCAATTGGTGGGCAAGAAGCTGGACATCCGCTACGCGGAGCGCACGGTGGAATGCTTCCATAAGGGCCAGCTGGTGACCAGCCACCGTCGCATCCTGAGGTGAAGCGGCTTCGCCACCCTGGCCGCGCATATGCCCCGCTTCCACCAAAAGCACGCTAAGTGGCCCCCCGAGAGAATCATCAACTGGATACACAAGATCGCCGAAGCCACGGCCAAGCTGGCCGAGGGAATCATGAGCCGGCGGGCGCATCCCCGACAAGGCTTCAGGGCCTGCCTAGGCTTGTGGTCACCCTGGCCAAAAAACATAGTGAGGCGCGAGTGGAGGCCGCCTGCCTAAGGGCCTTGGCCTATGGGGCTTTCAGCTCCAAGAGCGTAGAGCGCATCATCGACAAGAAACGGGACAAAGCTCCTTTGCTGACGCCGGCCCCGGAATCCAGTCTCATCTTTCACCCCAATATCCGCGGAGCCGGCTATTTCTTGACCGCCCACGGAGTAAGCCATGCTGATTTAATCCCATCCTGGATAAGCTCCGCGCTCTGGGGCTGTGGAGGGCATGCTCAATGCCTTAGAGGAACAGCTAAACACCCCCAAGGCCCAGGAATTGGGCTTCGAGGAAAAAATGGGTCTGATGGTGGACAGGGAGGCCATCCACAGAAAAATCGCCGGCTCAAAAACCGGCTGGCCAAGGCCAAGCTCCGGCATTACGCCTGCCTGAAGGATATCGACTACCGGCAAAGGCGCGGCATGGACAAGTCGCTCATTATAGCCCTGACCTCATGCCGATGGGCCGCCGGACACCACAACCTGCTCACCAGCGGACCCACCGGCGTGAGCAAAAGCTTTCTCGCTTGCGTTCTGGGTTACAAGGCTTGTTTGGAAGGCTACTCGGTCTCCTACAAGAGGGGGCTAGCCCCCCTGCGCGAAATGGTCGCGGCTCGAGGGGACGGCAGCTATCAAACGATGATCGTCGCCAGTTCCAAGACCAACCAGCTCATCCTGGACGATTGGGGGCTGGAGCAGTGTTGTCCAAATATAGGTTCTCAAAAACCGGTTAAGTGATCGAAGCGAGATGCCCTCATCCCAGAGTGGTAATGTGGTTCTGCCAAAAGCCAACAATACCGCGACCAAGAGAGGGCAAGGCCATGGTACTAGTAGCCAGCCTGTTCAGTCAACGGTGGCATCGTTTCCCCCGCACTGAGTTTGCCGCCTTGGTCATCAAGGAGCATGGTGCCGAGGTCAAGACCAAGGGATCTCTCTGTTGGACCCAGTTCGTGGCCATGCTCTTCTGTCATCTGGCCCGGGCCGATTTCCCAGGGGAGAGCTGCCCGGGTCTTTCCGTCTGCCCGGGCAAGCTGTCCCACCTTGGGGTAAGCGCGGTCCCCAAAAGGTCCACACTGCCCTACGCCAACCAGCACAGGCCCTCAATCTTGTTTCGAGCCCTGTTCTTCAAAGCTATGGAGCGCTTCCGTGCCAAGGCTCCCTGGACAGGGAAAAGGGCAAATTCAAGAGTAAGCTCTTGAGCCTGGACTCCTCCACCATCACCCTGTGCCTGAGCCTGTTCCCCTGGCCGAGTATAAGCTGGTCAAGGGAGGGGTCAAGGCGCACATCATTCTGGACTACGACGACTACATGCCCAACTTTGTCCTGCTTATCGAGGCCAAGGTAGCCGATGCCACCGTAGCCCAGGGGCTGGCCCTCAACCTTGGCTTCACCCTGGTTTTGGACCGGGGCTACCAGGACTATGCCCTGTTTGGCAAGGGAACCGGCCGGGGCGTCTCCTTAGTCACTCGCCTCAAATATAACGCCGTTTTTGAGGTGCTGGCCAATCGGCCAAGGCCTAAGGCCCAAAACGTCTTGGCCGGTCAAACCATACTCCTCACCGGCAGCCTGACCGATTGTTCCTACCCCCTGTATCGTCTGGTGATGTGGGACGAGAAGAGTCAAAAGCAGGTCGTGCTCTTGACCAACCACCACAAGCTGACGGCCTCCATTGTGGCTGACATCTGTAAGGACCGCTGGAAGATCGAGCTGTCCTTACAAGGCGCTTAAGCAAAACCTTAAGGTCAAAACCTTCGTGGGCACCAACAGCGACGCCTTGAAAATCCAGATTTGGGCAGCCTTGATCGCCCTGCTCTTGCTCAAGTGACTTCAACATCTTTCCCTGACCGCATGGTCACTGTCCAACCTGGCCACCATGCTGCACCTAAACCTCTCCACATACGGAGTGGTGCGCCTGGCTCCAACACCCCTATCACAACCCCAACCCTTATGCCCGAACAGGTCCAGTTACCGCTCTTGCCCTGGCTTGGACAGGCAACCACCAATGAACCAAAAAACACCAGCCCAGAAGCGATGGCCTTATCTCAAAAACTATTAAATTTATAGCTAACTAACCGTTTTTATAAGATCATTTTTAGCAACTACGCCTGTCGTGGACAGCACTGATTTTTATCCCATTATTTTGGACCTTGGATGTGGGTCCAGGAATGAAGAAATGGCCGAGGGTGGTGGAGCACCCCCGACCACGAGAGATGGGAATAACTCCCTGCCATCTGGTTGCCATCGTACTTTGCAGCTTGCGCCAAGAAGATCATAAAGCTGAGGCAGCATTGCCCCTGGCCCCGGCCTGAGAGGTGCCCCCGGTGTGGAAGCGTCCGGATTTGGGGGCACGGCTCTTCGTGCCTGCCGATTTTGATAAAGCCCCTACGGCGATTTGGCTTCGGCATTTCCGCTGTTCTGACTGCTGGGCGATGATCCGGCTGCGACCGCGGGGCTACTGGAACCGGTTCCCGGCCCCGGTGGAGACCACTCGGCAAAGCCTTGCCAATAAGCTAGCCCGGGGTAGATGGGCCCCTGGCCTGCCGCGCTCCCGCCAGCGCCACTGGCTCAAAAGCCTGCTGCGGCAGGTGAGCCTATACCTGGAGTCAAGCTTGTCGTGCGACCTGCGTGGGGCCTTCGATTGGCTCACTGGCCGGGACTTGGCTGCGGGCAGCCGGTCAGCGCAAAGGGAAAGCCCATTCCCTCCCTGAACCACCTCCCCAAGGGTGCCGTTGTCCTGGCCCGGCCCCTCGGTTTACACATGGGCGAAACACCACCATGGAGAACCGACATGGGCGAGGATCAAAAAAACGAGTAATTATCGTCCATTTCGGCGTCATTAGCAACTTTTTTGCCAGGGACTACAGGGAGCGTAGTGAGCGGGATAGGTTCCTGCGGGACAAGTGCGCCCAGCGGTGGCAAAGCCCCTTCTTCAACCGCACCAGAAGGCGCTCACCGTCTACCGCTTCCTGCACCAGCAGGGGCTAATGGGCAAACAGGTCGCTCCACCTGTCGACCGCCGGCGCTTCGAGGTCGAGCTGCCCAACGACATTTGGCAAAGTGACGCCATGTATGGACTGCTGCTCCTAGTAGGCGACAAACGGCGCAAGACCTACCTCTTCGCCTTCATCGACGAAACGAGCCACCTGATCGCCCACGCCGAGTTTTATCTCTCCGAGTGCCTGGCCACTTAATCTACAGGCCTTACGCCAGGCTCTGCTCAAACGGAAGGGCTACCACGCAAGCTCTACCTCGATAACGGCTCAGCCTTCCGCTCACACCACCTGGAAGAGATCATCGCCTCCCTAGGCATCGACCTGGTCCACTCACCGCCCTACGTGCCCCTACCCTGGGGTGCGGATTCCAGGGATGGGGGCCATTCATTCCATTTGAAGAGGGGCACCTAGAGGGGCACCTAATCCGGTGATGTGGGCCGGGTGGCCGGGGCACGGCGCTGTTGTTGTCTGCATTATGCCACAGGGATCTTGTCGCCGGTCAAGCTTGCCAGCTTCTTTCGCCTCT
>CBCOTF020000356.1:0-1702 GCA_965112955.2 Desulfarculales bacterium | reverse complement strand
GACCAGAAAAAGCGAGTAGCCATCTTCCGTTTCAGCGGTATTAGCGATCTTTTTGCAGAGGCTACATGGAGCGTGGTGAACGGGAGAGGTTGCTGCGGGACAAGTGCGCTCAGCGGTGGCAAATTTCCTTCTCCAACCGCACCAGGGGGTCGCGCTCCACCATCCTGGGATGGGTCACAGGCTCTACCGCCAAGGCGGCGGTAAGCTGGAATTCCTCTACCTCATGGGCAGGAATGACCGGTGCGGCAGCAGGGCCTTGGGCGAGGATACCGCCCAAGCCCTGGTCCGCCTGCGCAGGGAACTGCCCACTGCGTCAGTGACTACCCTCATCAGCGAGATGACGCGCCGACGCTTGGCCTCGCTCGACGTGATCCTCCAAGCGCCTACCGTCTACCGCTTCCTGCACTAGTAGGGGCTGATGGGCAAACAGGTCGCTTCATCTGTCGACCGCAGGCGCTTCGAGGCCGAGCTGCCCAACGACATTTGGCAGAAAGTGACGCCATGCATAGGCTGATGCTTCTGGTGGACGGCAAACGGCGCAAGACCTGCCTCTTCGCCTTAGTCGACGACATGAGCCGCTTGGTCGTCCACGCTGAAAATTACCTCTCCGAGGGCCTGGCCACTTATCTACCAGCCTTGCGCCAGGCCCTGCTCAAACGGGGGCTACCACGCAAGCTCTATCTCGACAACGGCCCAGCCTTCCGCTTCCATCACCTGGAAGAAATCACCGCCTCCCTGGGTATCGCCCTGGTCCACTAACCGCCCTATGTGCCCCAGGGCAGGGGCAAGATCGAAAGGTTTTTCCACACCGTCAGGTCCCAGTTTCTCTCCAGCTTCATGGCGACACCCTTTGAGACATCAATGAGGCCCTGGCGTGTAGGGTTAGGGATGTCTACCACCAGCGCAAGGATCTGGACACCGGACAGACCGCCCCCTGCAACGATTCACCAGCAAGATGGAGTGCGTCAGGCCGGCCTACGCCGACCTAGAAGACTACTTCAGAATAATGCTGTCCAAGACAGGCGTAGCGACTAAGAATGATCTTATAAAAATGGTTAATTATCTATAAATTTAGTAGTTTTTGAGATAAAGTCGCCGTTTTTGGGCTGGTGTTTTTGTTTCACTGGCGGTTGTCTATCCAAGTCAGGGCGAGAACGGTAACTGAATCTGTTCGGGCATGAAGGGCGGTGTGTGATAGGGGTGTTGGAACCAGGCGCGCGGCTCCCTATATGTGAAGAGATTTAGGCGCAGCATGGCGTCCAGGTTGGACAGTGACCATGCAGCCAGGGAAAGATGGTGAAGCCCTTTGAGCAAAAGCAGGGCGATCAAGGCTGCCCAAACTTGGATTTCCAAGGCGTTGCTGCTGGAGCCCACGAAGGTTTTGACTTTAAAGTTTTGCTTAAGCGTTTTGAAAAACAGCTCGATCTTCCAGCGGTCCTTGTAGATATCAGCCACGATGACGGCCGTCAGCTTGTGGTGGTTGGTCAAGAACACGACCTGCTTTTGATTTTTTTCGTCCAACACCACCAGGCGATGCAGAGGGTAGGGACAATCGGTCAGGCTGCCGGTGAGAAGTATGGTTTGATCAGCCAAGACGTTCTGGGCCTTAGGCCCTGGCCGGTTGGCCATCATCTCGAAAACGGCATTAGATTTGAGGTGAGTGACGAAGGAGACGCCCTGGCCGGTCCACTTACCAAACAGG
>CBCOTF020000355.1:0-9798 GCA_965112955.2 Desulfarculales bacterium | reverse complement strand
CGTGCCTGCCTATTTTGATGAAGCCCCTACGGCGATTTGGCTTCGGCGTTTCCTCGCCCGGCCCCCCGGTCTACACCTGGGCGAAATACCCCCATGGAGGACCGACATGGACAAGGATCAGAAAAAACGAGTAGCCGTTTTCCGTTTCGGCGTCGTTAGCGACTTTTTGGCCAGGGACTGCATGGGGCTTAGCGAACGGGAGAGGTTACTGCGGGGCAAGTGCGTCCAGCGGTGGTAGCTCCCCTTCTCCAACCGTACCAGGCTGTCGCGTTCCACCATCCTGGGATAGGTCAGGCTCTACCGCCGGGGCGGCGGCCAGCGGGAATCCCTCTCTACCCTATGGGGAGGAATGACCGGGGCGGCAGGAGGGCCTTGGACGATGACACCACCCAAGCTCTGGTCCGCTTGCGCAGAGGACTGCCCACTGCGTCAATGATTACCCTTATCAGCGAGATTATGCGCCGACGCTTGACCTCCCTCGACTTGATTCGCAAGGCGCCCACCATCTATCGTTTCCTGCACCAGCAGGGGCTGGTGGGCGGACAGGTCACCCCATTTGTCGACCGCAGGCGCTTCTAGGCCGAGCTGCCCAACGACATTTGGCAGAGTGACGCCATGCATGGGCCGATGCTCCTGGTGGGCGACAAACGGCGCAAGATCTACCTTTTCGCCTTCATCGACGACATGAGCCGCCTAAGCGTCCACGCCAAAGTTTACCTCTCCGAGGGCCTGGCCCACTTATCTACAAGCCTTGCGCCAGGCCCTGCTCAAACGGGGGCTATCACGCAAGCTTCACCTCGACAACGGCCCAGCCTTCCGCTCTCACTATCTGGAAAAGATCACCGCCTCCCTGGGCATCGCCCTGGTTCACTCACCGCTAGACGTGCCCCAGGGCAGGGGCAAGATCTAAAGATTCTTCCGCACCGTCAGGCCCCAGCTTTTCCCCGGCTTTAAGGGCGATGCCCTTCGGAACATCAATGAGACCCTGGGGTGCTGGGGTAGGGACGTCTACCACCAGCGCAAGCATCTGGACACCGGACAGGCCCCCCCGCAACGCTTCACCAGCAAGATGGAGTGCGTCAGGCCGGCCCCGCCGACTTGGAAGCTTACTTCAGAAAAAGGGCCACGAGCCGCGTGGCCTTTGACCTCACCATTTTTTTGGCCGGCAGACTATACGAAGCCCCAATGCCTCTGGTCGGCAAGAAAATCATCCTCCTTTACCACGACCATGACTACGACCGCGTAGAGGTCCTACTGGAAAATCGCTCCCACGGCTTGCTCCAGCCGCTGGACCTCGCCGTCAATTGCAGGATCAAGCGCGACCACCATCTGCTGCGTTTGGAATCCTGCTCCACGACGGCCCTCACTGGCGGCTCCCTTTTCTCGCAAAAACCAGATTCGGAGGTCAGTAATTCATGAAACCAAACTACCGCGCTTTTTTTGCCCTCACCAGGGAGCCCTTCGGCTCTAACTTGGCACCCAAGGGAATAATGCAGACCACCGAGGTCCTCGGCGTGGCCAAACGCTTCGAATACGCCATCCGCCTCGGCGCACTGGCCCTGGTCACCGGAGATGTGGGCAGCGGGAAATCCACCGCCTTGCGCTGAGCCGCCAGCAGACGGCACCCATCCGAGTATCAGTTCATATGGGTCATCACCTCACAGGGCTCCATCTTGGAACTCTATAGGCAAATCTGCGTTGAGCTCGAAGTGGACACCGCTAGCTTTTCTAGGGCCATCCTCATCAAACTTATCAAAAAACAGGCCCTGCCTTCTCATATACAGAATCTATCTGCCCCTGGCCTCCAGGGGCGTGGCCAGAAGCCATTTGGCCGGCGTCTCCCTCCAGGACGTGCAGGCTTACCTCCTGCACCACCTCAAAATCGCAGGCATCAAACAGAACCCCTTCTCTGACCCGGCCGTCACTGCCATACAGCAGGGCTCCGGCGGCTTTTTCTAAATGGCCAACCACCTGGCCCGAAGCGCGATCATAGCTGCCGCCGAGGAGCAAACTCAGGTCGTCTACCCGTAGCACGGCCACATCGCCGCAACAAAATTCATCTGATCAAATGAAAAAGGAAGAATCAGCCTATGAATAAGTTTAGGCGCAGCATGGCGGCTAGTTTGGACAGTGATCATGCGGCTAGAGAAAGATGGTGAAGCCATTTGAGCAAAAGCAGGGCGATCAAGGCTGTCCAAATCTGGATTTCCAAGGCATTGCTGCTGGTGCCCACGAAGATTTTGACTTTAAAATTTTGCTTAAGCGCCTTGAAGAACAGCTCAATCTCCCGGCGGTCCTTATAGATGTCAGCCACGATGGAGGCCGTCAGCTTGTGGTGGTTGGTCAAGAGCACGACCTGCTTTTGATTTTTCTCGTCCCACACCGCCAGGCGACGCAGGGGGTAGGGACAATCGGTCAAGCTGCCGATGAGGAGTATGGTTTGATCGGCCAAGACGTTTTGGCCCTTAGGGCCTGGTCGATTGGCCATTACCTCGAAAACGGTATTAGATTTGAGGCGGGTAACGAAGGAGACGCCCTGGCCGGTCCATTTGCCAAACAGGGCATAGTCCTCTGTTAGCCCCGGTCCAATACCAGGATGGAGCCAGGATTTAGGGCCGTCCCCTGGGCCACGGTTACATCGGTCACCTTGGCCTTGGTGAGCAGGATAAAGCTGGGCGCGTAGTCGTCGTAGCCCAGAATAATGTGAGCCTTGACCCCGCCTTTGGCCCCGCTTGTACTCGGCCCAGAGGAACAGGCTCAGGCACAGGGTGATGGTGGGAGGAGTCCAGGCTCAGAAGCTTGTTCTTGAGTTTGAACTTGCCCTTTTTTCTGCCCAGGGAGCCTTGAGCACGGAAGCGCTCCATGGCTTTGAAGAACAGGGCTCGGAACAAGGAGAGGGCCTGTTCTGGTTGGCGTAAGACAGTGTGGACCTTGTTGGGGCCGCGCTCACCCCAAGGTAGGACAGCTTGCCCAGGCAGTAGGAAAGACCCTGGCAGAGATCCCTTAGGGAGTTGGCCCTGCCAGATGGCAAAAGAGCATAGCCATGAACTGGGTCCAACAGGAGAGTTTCTTGGTCCTGACCTCGGTACCGTGCTCCTTAATCAAGGCGGCGAACTCAGTGCGGGGGGTGTAATGCAGCAGTTGACTGCACAGGCTAGCTACTCGTACCATGGCCTTGCCCTCTCTTGGTCGCGGTATTGTTGGCTTTTGGCAGAACCACACGACTACGCTGGAATGAAAGCATCTCGCTTCGATCACTTAGCCGGTTTTTGAGAACCTATCTTGGACAACACTGGCCCAGGATAATCAGAGAATTTTTGTCAAATTAATCCGAAAAACAAAAGACGGCTCCGCCAAGAGGGCCTTGATCCGCTCCCGGGCGTGCACGCCATAGCTGTCCGGCCGATAAACCTTCCAATAAGCCTTGCCGCAGGCCGGGTAGCGGGTGAAGGTCTGGGCGGTGGCCAGGTTGTATTTCGGCACCAGGCCGGTGGCCTCTCCCCGCTCCAGAGGGATCACCGGTTGATTGCAGTTCAGGCAGCGCGAAAAAACCGGCTCGCGTCAGGGGACAGGCCAAGCTCCCTAAGTACCTGCCGTAGCTGGCCCTCCAGCCTGTTATGGTTCACCACCAGCGTACCAGTTCGTCAGCTTAAGCGCCGCCACCGAGTCAAAAGCACGGCGCCCGGCGGCGTGATGGCCGGCGGGCGCTCCAGCAGGGGGGCGTCATAGCCCAGGATCCTCCTTAGCCAGGTGGCCAGAAGCCTCAGCATGCGCTCCGTCAACAGCACGTCCGGGGCACCGCAGGGAGCCGGGGCTCACGGCAGCTCCTGCACCTCCATTCCCGGAGGCAGGCTGGGCTCGAAGAGCTGGTCGTCCAAAGATGGGTTGATACGTAACTGATCACCATCCAGGGTTAAGGATCTCCCCTCCTGGTCGCTGAGCCTTATGCGCTTGGGATAACGCCCCTGGGATTGGCTGGCCAGGGCCTCGAACTTGGCTTCGAGGCCCTGGCCGCGGTAGCTGGCCCAAGCCTCGAAGACGGTGTAATCGTCCAGGCTGAAAAGGAGCCCTTGTTCCAGACCGGTGCCGTCCTTGAGTTGCAGCACCGCCCGCCCCACCTGGGAGGAGGCGTGCACCGCGCCATGGCCGCCGCCCAGCAGAGGCATCGACCCGGTGAGCAGACTGTATATCTCCGCGGGGGTAAGAGATAGGCCTAAAAAGCGTGCCACGTTAGCCCGCGAGGCCGGCCCCCGGTAAGCCTTGTTCTCGCCATAGGCCAGGACTGCCATGCGCACGCCGTCGCTGACCAAGGTCAGGGCGGGCCGCCCGAAGAAGCCCATCACCTCGGCCCGCAGGCGGTCGGGGTAACGCCCCATGAGACGCTGTTCACCGCTAAGATCCCCGGCTCGATTCTGCCCCTGAATCTCCCCCTGCATGCTGAAACTCCGCACCCCAATCCGGCGCGCCTCCAAGCGCTCCACCACTTGACTGCTGCTGGGAACCTGGCCGACCTCGGGGCTGCCGGGCATAGTGGCGCAGGCCCCCATCAACCAGGTACAGGTGGCCAGCCAAAGCATCGACGCTATTAGGTGTAACGGAGCTTTTTTGCGCACGGTATTATCACTTGGTCTTCTGGCGACCCTTGGCCTCGACGATCTTGGAGCGTAAGGAGGCGCCTGCCTTGGCATCGTTGACCCGTTGCAGGGCCTGCTCGTAGGCTTTGAGCGCTTCTTCATAGCGCTTAAGGGCCATGGCGGCGTCGCCCAGATGCTCGTAGATCACCGGGTCATGGTCACCGGTGGCCACCGCCCGTGACAGGTAGGTGTAGGCCTGATCGAACTTACCCTCCTTGAAGTACACCCAGCCCAGGCTGTCCAAGATGTAGCTGGCAAAGGGCTCCACGGCCAGGGCCCGGCGCACCAGGCGTTCGGCCTCGCCTAGGTCTCCGCCCTGCTCAGCCAGGGTATAGCCCAGGTAGTTCAGGGAATTGGCGTGGCGGTCATTAAGTTCGATAGCTTTGCGCATCTGAGCCAAGGCCGGTTTGTTCTCTCCGCGCTTGTTCAGCACTACGCCCAGGCGAAAGTGGGTCTCGGCATTTTTGGGCTCGTTGTGCAAGGCCTCCCTCAACAAGGCCTCGGCCTCCTTCAACTGGTTGCTGGCCTCCATCAGGGCGGCCAGGGCCACCATGAGGTCTACCTCCTTGGGCTTAACCTTCCGTGCGTCTTGCAAGAGCTGCACAGCCTCGGGTCGGCGGGACTGTTTGTCTAGTATCTCGGCCTGGTGCAGGCGGGCGTCCACGAAGAACTCGGCCTTGACGGCTTCCAGCTCACTCAGGGCTTCTTGGTCTTTGCCGTCCTCTTGCAGGCTGACACCCAGGTAATAGCGCGCCCGCTGGTTGTCCGGCTCTTGTTTGAGGATGGTCCTGAACTCGTCGGCTGCCTGGCCAAAGCGGCCGTGCTCGAAATAGATCAGTCCGATCTTGATGGGGATTTCGCTGTCGTCCTGGCTCAGACCCTTGACGATGGCGAATTCGTGCAGGGCCTCCTGATAGCGTCCCGTGCGCAGGAATAGGCGTCCCAGTAGGTCATGGGCGGCGGTGGAATCGGGGTTCCTTCGCAAAATTTCCAGGTAGGTAGCCTCTGCGCGATCGGTGAAGCGTTGCAACTCGTAAAGCTTGGCCATCTCGAACAGGGCGGCCAGGAACTGGGGGGAGATGTCGACGGCGGCGCGGTACTGCTGCTCGGCAGATTTATAGCGTTTTTGGCTAGCCAGGGCCTGCCCATAGTAGTAGCGGGCCAAAGCTAGATCGGGGCGGCGCTTGGCCAGCCCTTCCAACAAATGGGTGGCCTCTTTCTGCCGACCGTCCTCCAGGTAAAGTGAGCCCAGGAACAGCTGGGCTTCGTCGTGGTTTGGTTCCAGCTTGAGGACCTTCTCGTAGGCGGTGATGGCCCGTGGCAGGTCCTTGCGGTTGGCGTGGATGTCGCCCTGGAGCACCCAGGCGTCCACCAGCTCAGAGCTGAGCTTGCCGGCGGTCTCGGCCTCGGTCAGGGCCTGCTCCAGGTTGGTCTGGGTCACGTGCAACCGCGCCAACTCTAGATGCAAGAAGCCGCTCTTGGGGTCTCTCTGCACGGCTTCGCCCAGGAGCCTTATGGCGCCCTTGGCGTCACCGCCGCGCATCATGCGCTCGGCGATGGCGAACAGGGCCAGGCCCTCCTGGTCGCCTGGGACCGACGCCGAGGCGGTATCAGCCACCGGCGGCGGCGGAGGCGGCGCAGAGACGGTACTAGGTGCACAGCCCAGGGCCAGGGCCAGGGCAAGAAGCGTCAGCATCAGCCGGGCGCTGTGCCATAAGCTGTGGAGCTTAATTATTCCTATGGCCAAAATTAGCCAGCCTCAGTCATGATCGGTTGTGCTTACTCGCTGTTGGTCAAGTCAGCGAACTGCTCGTCGAAGTCGTGGATCTGCTCGCGCAGGTATTTGTGCAGCTTGCCCAGCAGCCGCTCCTGAATCTGGCGAATTCGCTCGCGGCTGATATTATGGGCCGCTCCCAGGTCGCTCAGGGTGATGGGTTCCTCAGCCAGGAGCCGGCGGTCCAGTATGTCTCGCTCCTTGCCATCCAGGGTTTCCCGGAAGGTCATGAGCTGGTCGTGAAAGAGCTGGCGCAGCTGTCGGCCCGAAAGCAGGTCGTCCACGCCGGGGCTCTGGTCGGGCATAAAATTCTGATGAGTCTCGTCGGATTCATCGCGCACCGGGGCATCCAGGGACAGCTCCCAGGAGTCCAGGCGCTGCTCCATATTCATCACCTCCTGCTCGTTCACCCCCAGGCAGTCGCTCAAGAGCCTGGCTTCGGGCACGATGCCCTGGGAGCGCAGCTTTTCCTTTTCGCGTCGCAGATTATAAAAGAGCTTGCGTTGGGCTTGGGTGGTGCCCAAGCGCACCAGGCGCCAGTTATCCATGATGAACTTGAGGATGTAGGCCTTGATCCAAAATGATGCGTAATACGAGAACTTTATGCCCCTGAAGGGATCGAATTTTTTCACGGCTTGCAACAGCCCCATGTTGCCCTCCTGCACCAAGTCCAGTAAATTGCGCATCCAATAACGTTGGTGCTCCATGGCAATCTTGATCACCAGACGCAGGTTAGAGGTGACCAACTGGGCTGCTGCCTCAGGGTCGCCGGTCTCAGCGTAGCGCTTGGAGAGCGCTAGCTCCTGCTCCCGGGTGAGCAGTGGGTATTGGTGCACCTCCCAGAGGTAGCGTTGCAGGGCATCCACCGGCGCCAGGGGATGGGGCTGCCCTTCGGCCAGGGGAGCCGGGTCCTCGGCCAGCTCCGGGGAGGCCTCATCCAGCTGGAAATCTTCGTCCCCCTCGTAGCCCTCCTGGGCCCAAGAAAATTCGGGGTCCAGTATCTCGGGGCCGCCCAGGGGACTTTCCTGATCTGGGGAGGCCTTGATATCGTTGGCGTAACGCTTGGACATGAGCTGTGGCCGATGGTCCTTTGCGCTTCTGGGAGATCCGAAAAAGCCGCGTTAGCAACCCGTGTGGTATTTTTATAGAATAGGCTTCAAAAAAACAACCCGCAGCCCTATTGAGGTGCCTGACTAAGAGCATACTAGGCCGGCCAATAAGCGGCAAGGGAAAAGGGCGAAATCATGGAGCATCCCTCCCCATACCCCCGGCCGCTGCCTGCGGGCTTCGGCCAGCGGTGGCTCGAGCAGGACTTTGGCTGGCTGCGCCTGGTAGCCGGCGGCCGGGGGCCGGCATTGTTCCTGGTGCACGGCCTGGGCGGTAGCGCCGAGGATTTCTATGACCTGGCCCCCCTGTTGGCCCAGCGCTTCACCTGCCTGCTGCCCACCCTGCCGGGCTTCGGACTTTCCCACAAGCCGGACGCCCCCTACGGCGTGACCTGGTTCGCCGGGCAGATGGCTAGCCTGGCCGGGGCTTTGGGGATTTCGCGCGCCCATTGGCTGGGCCATTCCCTGGGCGGCCAGATTGTGCTGGTGCTAGCCCGGGAGCACCCCGCCTTGGCGCGGCGGGTAGTGGCCCTGTGCCCGTCCGGGGGGCAGCCGCCCCTGTCCCGGTCCCAGAAGTGCCTGCACGCCCTTATGAGCTGGGGCGACCGTCTGCGCTGGTACCATCCGGGGATGCTGCGCTTGGCCGCGGCCTATATTTTCAAGCAGCCCCTGTGGGGGCAGCCCACCTGGCCGGATTTCCCCCAGTTCGCCCAGCGCCTTCAAGCCCAGTGGGCCGGCCCGGAGCGTCCCCTGCGCGAGCGGGCCATTATTCGCGCCGCTCGGGGGATGCTCGAGCTGCCCCTTGCTGGCCAGTTGCACAACCTAAGCACCCCGGTGCTACTTTTGGAGGGTCTAGGCGACCATGTGACCCCGGCGGAGCAGATACAGAGGCTGTGGGAGAGCCTGCCCCCCGGACAGATGCGGGCTCGCCTGCCCGGCGGGCATATGGTACCCTACCTGGCTCCCCAGGAATTGGCCCAGCAGGTGCTGGACTTCCTGGAGTCCGGACGATGAGCCCCTTGCTCTTTGGTCCCGCCACAGGCCACCGCTCTCGGGCTGGCTTGAGATGAAACAGGCCCTATCGCCCCGGGAGCCCCGGCGTTTGACCGTCTTGGTGCTCAGGCTGCGCCCCTTGGCCGAGAGCGACCTGATGGTGGACCTTTTCAGCCGCGAGCTGGGACGCTTAAGCGCCCTGGCCAAGGGCGGAAAGCGCTCGCAGAAGCGCTTCTTCGGATTGCTCTTGGCAGGGCACCACCTAGAGGCCACCCTGTTGCCCGGCCGCCAGGGGGGAATCTGGCTCCTAGAGGGCGCGCGGCTGACGGACAACCACCTGGGCCTCAGGCAGGACTTTCGCCGCCTGATGCTGGCCAGCCCGGTGCTGGAACTCCTAATGCGCGCCACCGCTCTTCACGACCCTCATCCCAAGGCCCTGGACCTGGCGCTGTTGACCTTGTCCCGCCTGGAGCGGGGCGCTGAGCCGGTGGAGATGGCTTCGGCCCTGGTGATATTCTTGACTCGATTGCTGGAGGAATTGGGCTACGGCCTGGGCCTGGAGTCCTGCCTGCACTGCGGCCAGCCCCTCGACCGCATCGCCCGCCCCCGCCTGAGCTTGACCGGCGGCCTAACCTGCGCTGACTGTCCCCCCGCCCCCCGCGACCGAGGCGCGCCGCCGGGGCTGATCAAGTCCCTGCACTCGGCCCTGGCTATGGAGCCACCGACCCTGGGGCGCCTGAAGCTGTCGCCCTCCTTGCTGCGGCCGGCTCTGGGATTTCTGGCCGATTTTTGGCGCCACATGGTGGGGCACGACCTGCCTAGCCTGGCTTTGGCCATGAAACAGTGCCCGCCGCCATCGGCCCCCTTTCGTTCCCGGTGCAAATTGCTACCGCACTAAATGGCTATCAAAGCCGTCCATGGCTTTAATAGCCCAGCGGCCGGGCAAAGCCGTTGTTTTGCCGACCTCCCATGCATTTATCAGCCCTGCGGGTCATCCATGGCCCGCAGGCCAAATTGCGATCAAACTACTTATGCCTTTTCGTCGTCATGATGTGGAATTGGTGTAATTCCGGTGTCATTTGGTGTAGCTCCGGTGTCATGATGCAACGATCCTCATGGCCGAGTTGAAGCAGGAGGCAATCATGGACGCCGGCGAACTTCTAGCCCTTAGCCTGGGGTTGCAACCGCCCTGGCGGCTGGTGGAATAGCGTGTGAACACCGATAAACAGCCCCACGAGGTCTTCTTGGAGATTGCCGCCGACCGGGGAGCCGAG
Organism: Desulfarculales bacterium; assembly: GCA_965112955.2. Taxonomy (GTDB): domain Bacteria; phylum Desulfobacterota; class Desulfarculia; order Desulfarculales; family Desulfarculaceae; genus JACRDC01. The sequence goes on along the minus strand of CBCOTF020000355.1, from coordinate 17 downwards.
TACCCCTGCCCGGAGTG
>CBCOTF020000354.1:0-1822 GCA_965112955.2 Desulfarculales bacterium | reverse complement strand
AAGGCCCCAAGCAGGTCGCCCGACCAGCTTAACCCCAGGTATAGGCTCACCTGCCGCAGCAGGCCCTTGAACCAGTGGCGCTGGCGGAAGCGCGGCAGGCCAGGGCTAGCTTAAGGGTCTACTCTGCCCCGGGCTAGCTTATTGGAAAGGCTTTGCCGAATGGTCTCCACCGGGGCTTGGAACCGGCTCCATTAGTCCCACGACCGCAACCGGATCACCGCCCGGCAGTCAGGGTGAGGAAACGCCAAAGCTAAATCGCCGTAGGGGCTTCATCAAAATAGGCAGGCACTAAACCGTGCCCCAAAAGCCGGACGCTCCCCCACCGGGGGCACCTCTCCGGCCGGGGTCAGGGGAACCGCCGCCCCAGCGCCATGATCTTCTTAACGCAGGCTGCACCGAAAAGTATGACGACAACCAGATGGCAGGGAGTTATTCCCGTCTCTCGAGATCAGGGGTGCTCCAGGACCCTCGGCCATTTCCTCATTCCTCGACCCACATCCAAGACCCAGGATAATGAAATAAAATCCCTACCTGGTCACAGCGTTGTCCAAAATAGGTCCTCAAAAACCGGCTAAGTGATCGAAACGAGATACTTTCATTTCAGCGTAGCCGTGTGGTTCTGCCAAAAGCCAACAAGACCGCGACCAAGGAGGGCGAGGTCATGGTATGAGTAGCCAGCCTGTTCAGTTAACTGCTGCATCCTTTCCCCCGCACTGAATTCGCCGCCTTGGTCAAATAGCACGGTGCCGATGTCAGGACCAAGGGTCTTCCCTGCTGGATCCAATTCGTGGCCATGCTCTTCTGTCATCTCTGGCCAGAGTTGACTTTTTAAGGGAGATCTGCCAAATTTTTTCCTGCTGCCTGGGCAAGCTATCCCACCTTGGGGTGATCGCGGCCTCCAAAAGGTCCACGCTGTCCTACGCCAGCCAGCACAGGCCCTCAACCTTGTTCCGAGCCCTATTCTTTAAAGCTATGTAGCGCTTCCGTATCCAAGGCTCCCTAGGCAGGAAAAAGGGCAAGTTCAATTTCAAGAACAAGCCCCTGAGCCTGGCCTCCTCCACCATCACCCTGTGCCTGAGCCTGTTCCCCTAGGCCGAGTACAAGTGGGCCAAGGACAGGGTCAAAGTTCACATCCTGCTGGACCACGACCAACACATGCCCAGCTTTGTCCTGCTCACCGAGGCCAAGGTGGCCGATGTCACCGTGACCCAGGGGCTGACCCTAAACCCTAAACCCTGGCTCTATCCTGGTCTTGAACCGGGGCTACCAGGATTATTCCCTGTTTGGCAAGTGGACCGGCCAAAGCGTCTTCTTCGTCACCCGCCTCAAATCTAACGCCGCTTTTGAAATGACGGCCAATCGGTCAGGGCCTAAGGCCCAAAACGTCTTGGCCGATCAAACCACCTTCCCACCTTCCTCATCGGCAGCCTGACCGGTTGTCCATACCTCCTGCGTCGCCTGGTGGTGTGGGACGAAAAGAATCAAAAATAGGTCGTGCCCTTGACCAACCACCACAAGCTGGCGGCTTCCATCGTGGCTGATTTCTATAAGGACCGCTGGAAGATCGAGCTGTTCTTTAAGGCGCTTAAGCAAAACCTTAAGGTCAAAACCTTCGTGGGCACCAGCAGTAGCGATTTGGAAATCCAAATTTGGACAGCCTTGATTGCCCTGCTTTTGCTCAAGTGGCTTCACCATCTTTCCCTGACCGCATGGTCACTGCCCACCCTGGCCGCCATGCTGCGCCTAACTCTCTTCACATACAGGGAGTTACGCACCTGGCTCCGACACCCCGATCACACCCCGCCCCTCATGCCCGAACAGG
>CBCOTF020000353.1:0-3857 GCA_965112955.2 Desulfarculales bacterium | reverse complement strand
ATTGCCGCTTGCTTCAACTCCGCCATGCGGATCGCTGCATCATGACACCGGAACTACACCAATTCCACTCATAACGACGAAGAGGCCCAAAAATTTGGCCCCCGCCAACCCGCTGGGGCGCCATACTTTAATTGTCAATCATTAAGGCTAAGTTAAGCTAGGTGAGCCCGTACCGCCCCCTGACGGGGCGGCAGAATTGCCTTGACGATTGCGCTGATGGTGTTAGCCTCTAGAGCCCATGGAGCCATGCATGGACGACGTAAGGCAGAAAATCCTGGACTGGCTGAGCTCAAGGCTCATCCCCGGAATGGGCAGCGTCGCCTTCGACCGCCTGCGGCGGCCACGGTGCGCCGCCGGGCTCGCAGCGCCTCGTCTGCGCGGGAGCTAGAGCGCCTAGAAAAGCGGTGAGCGTCATCTCCGGCCTGGCCCGTGGGGGGGACACCGTAGCCCACCTGGCAGCGCTCATTGCCGACGGACACTAGGTGGAGGTGCTGGGCTCGGGGCTCAATGCCGTTTATCACTCCGAAAATTCCCGGCTTATGGCCAGATTGGCCCAGGAGAGCGCGGTCATCAGCGAGCTTCCCCTGGGCACCCGGTCGCTGGCCGCCAACTTCCCGGTGCGCAATTGCATCATCAGCGGCTTGAGCCGCGCCGTGGTGATGGTGGAAGCCAACATCAAAAGCGGCTCGCTCATCGCTGCGGATTCCGCTTCAAGCGGGCAAGCGATTTCACACGATTTGGGCCACTTGGGGTAGTAGGCGACGCTGTACAACAGCTGATTGGCTATACTGCGTCTTCCCAACACTGAGGGTGCACATGCCGGCGGAGAGGTTATCCATACGTAAAATCAAAGAAGTACTTCGGCTGAAGCACGAGGCCGGCTGCGGCAACCGGGACATTGCCAAGAATTACGGGATAGGCCGGACCACTATGTCCCGTTATCTGCGTCGAGCCGCGCATACCGGCCTGTCCTGGCCCATCTCCATCAGTGTGGATGAGACACCGCTTGAGCGGCTGCTTTTTCCATCTCCACCTTTGCCGTCTACACAGATTTTCGCTCGGAACCTGACTGGTCTCAGGTTCATCAAGAACTGAGGCGCAAGGGTATGACCCTGGCGCTGCTATGGGAGGAGTACGAGGCGGCCTATGCCTTGGGCTACCAATACATTTGAGATAAGGTCATCGTTTTGGGGTTGGTGTTTTTTGTTTCATTGGTGATTGCCTGTCCAAGTCAGGGCAAGAGCGGTAACTGGACCTGTTCGGGCATGAGGGACGGGGTGTGATAAGGGTGTTGGAACCAGGCGCGCAACTCCCTGTATGTGAAGAGATTTAGGCGCAGCATGGCGGCCAGGTTGGACAGTACCTGGATTTTCAAGTTGTTGCTGCCGGTGACCACGAAGGTTTTGACTTTAAGATTTTGCTTAAGCGCCTTTAAGAACAGCTCGATCTCCCAGCGGTCCTTATAAATGCCAGCCACGATGAAGGCCGTTAGCTTGTGGTGGTTGGTCAAGAGCACGACCTGCTTTTGATTTTTCTCGTCTCACACCACCAGTCGACGCAGGGTGTAAGGACAATCGTTCAGGCTGCCGGTGAGGAGTATGGTTTGATCGGCCAAGACGTTCTGGGCCTTAGGCCTTGGCCGATTGGCCATTATCTCTAAAATGGCGTTAATTTTCAGGCTGGTGACGAAGGAGACGCCCTGGCCGGTACACTTGCCAAACAGGGCATAGTTTCTGGTAGCCCCGGTCCAAAACCAGGATAAAGTCAGGGTTTAGGGCCAGCCCCTGGGCTACGGTCACATCGGCCACCTTGGCCTCGGTGAGCAGGACAAAGCTGGGCATGTAGTCGTCGTAGTCCAGCATGATATGAGCTTTGACTTCGCCCGTGGCCTGCTTGTACTCAGTCCAGAGGAACAGGCTCGGGTACAGGGTGATGGTGGAGGAGTCCAGGCTCAGGAGCTTGTTCTTGAGTTTGAACTTGCCCTTTTTCTGCCCAGGGAGCCTTGAGCACGGAAGCGCTCCATGGCTTTGAAGAACAGGGCTCGGAACAAGGAGAGGGCCTGTTCTGGTTGGCGTAAGACAGTGTGGACCTTGTTGGGGCCGCGCTCACCCCAAGGTAGGACAGCTTGCCCAGGCAGTAGGAAAGACCCTGGCAGAGATCCCTTAGGGAGTTGGCCCTGCCAGATGGCAAAAGAGCATAGCCATGAACTGGGTCCAACAGGAGAGTTTCTTGGTCCTGACCTCGGTACCGTGCTCCTTAATCAAGGCGGCGAACTCAGTGCGGGGGGTGTAATGCAGCAGTTGACTGCACAGGCTAGCTACTCGTACCATGGCCTTGCCCTCTCTTGGTCGCGGTATTGTTGGCTTTTGGCAGAACCGCACTACTACGCTGGGGTGAGGGCCTTTCGCTTCGATCCCTTAGCCGATTTTTGAGAATCTATCTTGGACAACACTGACCTGGTCAAGCCAACTTGAAAAGTTTCCTTACTTCCCGATCAGAATAAAGCAAAAATCAACAATCGATTATGCCGGCCAGCCCGTGGATGTGGTGGTTTCCCTGACGGGTGAGATTAGGACGGCCAAGATCTTTGTAGCGGTTCTGGGCGCCAGCGACTACACTTTTGCCGAGGGCACATGGACTCAGAGTCTACCCGGCTGGATCGGCTCCCACCAGCGGGCTTTCCAATTGTTTGGCGGGGTGACGGAGTTGATGGTGATCGGCAACCTCAAGTCCGGGGTGAGCAAGGTTCGCCGCTACGAGCCCGACGTCAGCCCGACGATGGCCGCCTACTATGGCACGGCGATTTTGCCCGTCCGAGTACGACAACCCAGTGACAAGGCCAAGGCCGAGGTGGGAATGCAGTTGGTGGAGAGGTGGATACTGGGCCGCTCTGCGCAAAAGAACCTTCTTCAGTGTGGCTGAGCTCAACTAGGCGATCCGTGGGCTTCTAGACCGGCTCAACAATCGATTTTTCAAAAATCTGCCCGGCAGCCGACGAGCCCCTGGACAAATCAGAGCTCAAGCCTCTGCCCGCCACGGTCTACCAGTATGTCCAATGGAAGAAGGCCAAGGTCCACATCGATTTGGTGGGCAAAAAGCTGGACATCCGCTATACGGAGCGCATGGTGGAATGCTTCCATAAGGGCCAGCAGGTGGGCAGCCACCGCGGCATCCTGGAGCAACGCTGGTCCACCACCCTGTCCGAGCACATGCCCCGCTCCCACCAGGAGCACGCCAAGTAGGCCCCCGAAAGAATCACCAACTGGATACACAAGATCGGCGAGGTCACGGCCAAGCTGAAGCTGGCCGAGAGAATCATGAGCCGGCGGGCACACATCTCCAGCAAGGCTTCAGAGCCTGCCTAGGCCTGGTCACCCTGGCCAAGAAACATAGTGAGGTGCGAGTGGAGGTCGCCTGACTGAGGGCCTTGGTTTATGGGACCTGTAGCTCTAAGGGCGTAGAGCGCATCATCGGTAAGGAATTGGATGAGGCACCTTAGCTGACGCCAGCCCCGGAATCCAGTCCCATCCTTCACCCCAACATCCGCGGAGCGGCTACTTCGTGACCGCCCAAGGAGGGAGCCATGCTGATTAATCCCATCCTGGACAAGCTCCGCACCCTGGGGTTGGAGGGCATGCTCAAGGCCCTAGAGGAATAGCTGAGCATCCCCGAAGTCCAGGAACTGGGCTTCGAGGAAAGACTAGGCCTGATGGTGGACAGAGAGGCCATCAACACAGAAAACCGCCGGCTCAAAAACAGGCTGGCCAAGGCCAAACTCCGGCATGACGCCTGCATGGAGGACATCGACTACCGGCAAAGGCGCGGCATGGACAAGTCACTCATCATGGCCCTGGCCT
>CBCOTF020000352.1:0-1048 GCA_965112955.2 Desulfarculales bacterium | reverse complement strand
GCGCTCTGGGGCTGGAGGGCATGCTCATGGCCCTAGAGTAACAGCTGAACACCCCCGAGACCCAGGAACTGGGCTTCGAGGAAAGATTGGGCCTGATGGTGGACGGGGAGGCTATTCATAGAGAAAATCGCCGGCTCAAAAACAGGCCTGGCCAAGGCCAAGCTCCGGCATGGCGTCTGCTGGAAGATATTGACTATCGGCAAAGGCGCGGCATGGATAGGGCACTCATCATGGCCCTGACCTCATGCCGCGATGGATCGCTTAACACCACAACCTGCTCATCAGCGGACCCACCGGCGTAGGCAAAAGCTTTCTTGCCCCTGCGCCCTAGGCCACAAGGCTTGTCTGAAAAGCTACTTGATCTCCTATAAGAGGGTGCTAGCCCTCATGCGCGAAATGGTCGCGGCCCGAGGGGGCGGCCGCTATCAAAAGATAATCATCGCCAGTTCCAAGACCAACCTGCTAATCCTAGACGACTGGAGGATGGAGAAATTGTCACGGGAACAGAGCCTGGATATGCTCGAAGTCCTGGAAGACCGCTACGGCAGAGGCGCCGCCATCGTCATCGCCCAAATGCCCGTGGACCAGTAGCGCGAAACCATCAGCGATCCCACTCTGGCCAATGCCATCCTCGATCGCCTGATCCATAACGCCAACAAGATAAACCTGAACGGAAAATCCATGAGAAAGAAGCTGGCAAGCTTGACCGGCGACAATACCCTTGTGGCATAATGCAGACACCAATGGCGCCGTACTCCGGCCACTCGGCCCACATCACCGGACTAGGTGGCCCTTTTCAAATGGAATGCATTGCCCACGTCCCTGGAAGCCGCATTCATCACCGCCCGCCATGACTGGACCAGGACCACGAGGTACTGGCGGTGCCTGATCTCTCCCGTAGGCACGCCCTCCCTTCAAGGTTACCACGAACTGATCCGCCAGGGGGCCAGGCTTTTGAATAACGCCAGGACCTTTTGGCCCCAGGCGTCCTGCCTCCCCTGCTGGAGTAAGCTGCCCAGGCTCCTGCCAAGTCCCCGGGCCTGCCGAT
>CBCOTF020000351.1:0-1016 GCA_965112955.2 Desulfarculales bacterium | reverse complement strand
CGCTTTAGGACTCTGGGCGGCCACAAGTGCTCCCAGAGGTTGCCATAGGGATGGCTCTCGTGAGACCGCCGGGTCCGATAGCAGAGCCCCGGGGGTTGACCCTGGTCCAGGATCTCCAGGTTGCGCCGCTGTCCCACCAGAAAAGCTTGTGCTCCGGGGCTGCGCTCCGCAGACCATTCAGGAGGTTGAGCACATAGTTACCCACCCCGGAACGGGCCTGGGTCACGGTGCGCACGTCGATGGCTACCTTCAAGCTTCCTCCAATACTTTGAGCAGCGTACGGCCGACGGCCAGGTCTGTCTCCAGAGAAGCCGTAGCCGCGGTTCAGGCCTACCAGGAAAACAACTCCCGCGTCCGCTTGAGCCTTGCCCCGGCCAGCGCCTCCCGTTCCTGAGTGTTGGCCAATCGCTCCAGGCAGCGGGCCAGTGCCGGCGTGTCGCCCTGGGGATATATCAGGCCGGCATCGCCGATCACTTCGGGGATGGCGTCGCAATCGCCGCCCACCACGCCCGAGGCCATGGCCTCGGCCAGCACCTGGCCGGACGGCTCCTTCTCGAAATCCATCTGCCGCGAGGGCAGCACCAACACGTCCGTGCGGGCGTAGACCCTGAGCATGGCCCCGTGCTCCCGCACCGTCAGCACCTCCAAGCGGCCCGGCCCTGCCGGGGGCGCTCATTGCCGCATCTGGGGCTCTAAGGGGCCATCGCCCACTAAAAGCAGCCGGTGAAGCGCGGCCAAAAGTCGACTAGTCGCCAGCAGATCGCCTAGCCTCTTCTCGGGGCTGAAGCGCCCCACGTAGCCCACGGTATAGGGCCTCGCCGGCGGGAGCGGTGTTGGCCGAAAGAGCGATGCATCCACGCCTCAAGGAATATACACCACGTTGCCGGCATAGCCGCGGCCTTGCAGCATACGGATTCCAGGGAAGTGGGCCATGCGTTCCTTTTGCAAGGGCCACCTAATCCGGCCTCTTCGTCATCATGAGTGGAATTGGTGTAGTTCCGGTGTCATGATGCCGT
>CBCOTF020000350.1:0-9068 GCA_965112955.2 Desulfarculales bacterium | reverse complement strand
GCCCTGGGCCACAAGGCTTATCTGGAAGGCTACTCGGTCTCCTACAAGAGGGTGCAGCCCTCCTGCACAAAATGGTCGCGGCCAGAGGGGGCGGTAGCTATCAAAAGATGATCGTCGCCAGTTCTAAGACCAATCTATTCATTCTGGACGACTGGGGGCTGAAAAAATTGTCATGGGAGCAGCGCCTGGATATGCTCGAAATCTTGGAAGACCGCTACGGCCGAGGCGCCACCATCGTCACCGCCCAAATGCCCGTGGACCAACGGCACGAAACCATCAACGAAATTCCACCCTGGCCGATGCCGTCCTCGATCACCTGATCCATAACGCCTACAAGATAAACCTGAAAAAAAAGTCTATGAGAAAGAAGCTAGCAAGCTTAACCGACGATAAAGCCCCTATGGCGCATAATGCAAACACCAGCGGCGCCGTGCCCCGGCCACCAGGCCCACATCACCGGATTAGGTGGCCCTTTTCAAATGGAACGCATGGTCCATTTCCCTGGAATCAGCATATTTGGTTACGGGGGGCTATCGCCCCTAATCCAATGAGGACTAGGACCGTAGGGCGGGCTAGAGCAGCGTAACCTGCCTTGAGGCCCCTAACCCCTATGCCACCCGGTCTTTCAGGCTGCCTAATTCCCGTGCGGGGTCGCCCGCTCTCTATAGGCCTCGACGCGATGCGCTAAGTCATTATTGGCGGGTACGCTACACTAACCCGCCCTACGCCTTTGGCTCTCGCATCTCCTTCCCTTCACCGGGAGCCGAGAGCCTTTGCCTGAAGATAACCGCCAACCGACCTGTTATTGCCCCGCCGGGGGCACCCGACTCCTACCCTTTCCGTTAATTTTTCTCTATTCTTGCCCTTCTGCACATTGACACATTATAATTATTTGAGTATTTTATTTATTAGTCTTCGCTTTCCGTCCTCACCTCTGGCGCTAGCCAGCGGCGGCGGGGGTTTATTGTCGCTAGGAGGTTTCCCCATGAGTTGCATCGCCGTGGTGTTCCCGGGCCAGGGATCCCAGTACGTGGGCATGGGCAAGGCCTTTTGCGATGCCTCGCCTACCGCCAAAGCCGTCTTCAAGGCCGCCGAGTCCTTGAGCACCTTAGCCATCCAGCGCCTGTGCTTCGAGGGGCCCTTGGATGAATTGACCCAGACCATCAACCTGCAACCTGCCGTGGTGGCCGTGGATCTGGCCTGTTGGCTGGTGCTGAAGGAGGCTGGCATCACCCCCATGGCCGTGGCCGGCCACAGCCTGGGCGAGTACCCATCCCTGGTGGCCTGCGGGGCCATCAGTGTGGAGGAATGCCTCAAGCTGGTGAGTTTGCGCGGCCGCCTCATGGAACGCGAGGCTTTATCTCATCCCGGGGCCATGAGCGCGGTCATGGGCTTGAGCCCCGACCAGGTGATGGCCCTGACCCAGGAGGCGGGCGGCGTAGTGCGGCCAGCCAATTTCAACACTCCGCAGCAGACCGTGATCACCGGCTCGGTGGAGGCGGTGGCCGCGGCCAATGCCTTGGCTAAGACCAAGGGCGCCAAGGCCATCCCACTTAAGGTCAGCGGCGCCTGGCACAGCCCCTTCATGGAGGCCGCCGGTGTGGACATGCGCTCGGCCCTGGAGGACGTGGTCTTCCAGCCACTGGCCTGCGTCCACGTGCCCAACACCACCGGCCAGCCCACCCGCGAGGCCTCCGTGGTGCGCCAGGAGATCATGCGCCAGCTTACCTCGCCGGTGCGCTGGGTGCAAACGGTGGAGGCGCTCATCGTCATGGGCGTGGACACCTTTATAGAGGCCGGCCCCAAGAACGTGCTGGCTGGGTTTATCAAGAAGACCGCGCCCGAAGGCGTGGCCGTCTACAACGTAGAGGACCCCGCCGGCTTGGCTAATGTCCTCGCGGTCCTGTCATAAATCATCAGCGAGGAACCACCATGACGGCCAAGGTTAAGGTAATCAAAGGCTACTGCAAGGGCTGTGGCCTGTGCGTGCAGGCTTGTCCCAAGCAAAGCCTGTCCCTGGGCAAGAAATTCAACGCCTCGGGTTACGCATATGCCAAGCCTGGCGACGACTGCATCGGCTGCGGCATCTGTGCCGAGCTGTGCCCTGACATCGCCATCCGGGTCTACAAGGAAGAAAGGCCCGCGGCGGCCGCCGTCAACAAAAAATAAGCAGGCGCCGGACCACGCGTGGACCGACTCAATCAATCACCGTAACAGGAAGCCAAGTACATGGCCAAGCGCGTCCTGGTCAAAGGCAATGAAGCCATCGCCATGGGGGCCATCGCCGCGGGCTGCCGCTTCTATTTCGGCTACCCCATCACCCCCCAGAATGACATCCCCGAATACATGAGCGCCCACTTGCCCGATGCCGGCGAGGTCTTCATTCAGGCTGAGAGCGAAATTGCCAGCATCAACATGCTGCTTGGCGCCACCGTCACCGGCGCCCGCGCCATGACATCGAGCTCCAGCCCAGGCATTAGCCTCAAGCAGGAGGGCATCAGCTACCTTTGCGGCTCCGAGGTGCCCGGCGTCATCGTCAACATGAGCCGCTCCGGCCCCGGCCTGGGGGGCATCCATCCTTCCCAGGGCGACTACTTCCAGGCCACCCGCGGGGGAGGACACGGCGACTATCGCACCCTGGTGCTGGCGCCCTCCACGGCCCAAGAAAACTACGACCTGACCATGCTGGCCTTTGACTTAGCCGATAAGTACCGCAACCCCGTGCTGATCCTGGGCGATGCACTCTTGGGCAACATCAAGGAGCCGGTGGAGCTAAAGCTCTACCGCAAGACGCCCCCGGCCAAGGACTGGGCGCTCACCGGCAACGCCGGCCGGCCCCAGCGTATCGTCAAATCACTGTTCCTGGCCGACGGTGAGCTTACCGTGCAAAACTGGAAACTTTTCAAGAAATATCATTCCATGGAGCGCGATGTACGCTTTGAGAATTACCTCACCGAGGACGCCGAGATGGTTGTGGTGGCCTTCGGTTCGGTGGCGCGGATACTAAAGACTTCGGTGGACAAACTAAGGGCCAAGGGTCGCAAAATCGGCCTTCTGCGTCCCATCACCCTGTTCCCCTTCCCCAAGCAAGCGGTGTTCAATGCTGCCAAGCAGTGTGGCCACCTGATGGCCGTGGAGCTTAACACCGGGCAGATGGTGGAGGACGTCAGGCTGTCCGCCGATTGCCAAGCCAAAGTCGACTTCTATGGCCGTCCGCCCGGCTCCATCCCTACCCCTGACGAGTTGGCCCACGAGGTCGAAAAGGCCTGGCGCCAGAGAGGCCGCAAATGAGCGCGCAAGAAACCACCCTGGCCAAGGCTGCCAAGGTAAAGATGACCCAGGTCTTCGACCGGCCCAAATCGCTCAAGGACGTGCCCTGGCATTTTTGCCCTGGCTGCCACCATGGCGTGATCCATCGCCTGGTGGGAGAGCAGCTGGACGCTTTCAACCTGAGCGAGAAAACCATCGGCGTGGCCAGCGTGGGCTGTTCGGTGTTTCTTTACGACTACTTCGACGTGGACGTGGTGGAATCGCCTCACGGCCGGGCCGCTGCCGTGGCCACGGGTGTCAAGAGAGCGCGGCCCGACAACTTCGTCTTCACCTACCAGGGCGATGGCGACCTGGCGGCCATCGGCACTGCCGAGATCGTGCACGCCGCCAACCGCGGTGAGAAGATACTGGTGGTTTTCGTCAACAACGCCGTCTTCGGCATGACCGGCGGCCAGATGGCCCCTACCACCTTGGCCGGCCAGGTGACCACCACCTCTCCACGGGGGCGCGACATCGAGCTGGCCGGCCCCCCCATCCGCATGGCCGAGATGCTCACCACCCTGGAGGGGACCTCCTTCGTGGCCCGGGTGGCCGTGGACAACATCAAAAACCTGAAAAAAGCCAAAGCCGCTCTAAAGCGCGCCTTCGAATACCAGGTCAGCGGCTGGGGCTTCGCCTTCGTGGAGGTTCTCTCCTCCTGCCCCACCAATTGGAAGATGACACCAGAGGCGGCCAACGCTCGCGTGGGCAAGGAAATGGCCGATTACTTCCCCCTGGCCACCTTCAAAGATCGGCGCACCGAGTGAGCGGGAGATAACCATGTACTTTAACACCATAATTTCCGGTTTCGGCGGCCAGGGCGTGATGTTCATGGGCAACCTCCTGGCCTACGCGGCCATGAAGGCCGGCCGCCAGGTGACCTACATGCCAGTTTACGGCGTGGAGATGCGCGGCGGCACCGCTAACTGCACCGTGGTGATCAGTGACAAGCCGGTGGGCTCGCCCATCGTGCATAAGCCGGTCAGCGCCGTGGTGATGAACAATCCTTCGGCCGAGAAGTTTGGCCCCATGGTCAAGAAAAACTGCCTTCTCCTGGTCAACTCCAGCCTGGTGGAACATAAGTACGTGCAGACGCGCACCAAGCGTATATTAAGTATTCCCTCTCTGCAACTGGCCAACGAGGTGGGCAACTCCCGCCTGGCCAACATGGTCATGCTGGGGGCATTGGTGCAGATCAGCGGCTTGGTGGAGGTTGAGCAGGTGGTGAAATGCCTGCCCGAGGTCCTAGATCCGCGCTATCATAAAATGATCTCGGTCAACTCGGCGGCCTTACGCCGGGGGGCCGATGTCGTGACCCAAGGTTAGGAGTCCCCTTCCCCTCCCACGGCAAGGAGACGCATCAATGACCCACGATCCGGACAACGGCCACCACGACCTGCTGCACAGCATGCAAAATTATCAGGAATCCAGCCGCCAGAACGACTACCTGCGTCGGGAGTGTGGCCAAGGTAGCAGCCTTGGCCTCCCAAGGCCGACCTGGACACCCCTGTGGGGCAGTGGGTGCGCTTTTTGCGCCTGGAAAAGGGCCTAGAGCCTGGCCGATCTGGCTCAGCGCACAGGACTAAGCTAGGCGGTCTTGGGCGAAATCGAGTACGAGGTGCCAGCCCGCCGTTGGATACCCCGGTCAAATTAGGCAAGGCTCTGGGCATGAAGCTGGGCACGCGATCGCCTCGGGTGAAGATCAGCCCTACATCGTGGTGCGCGCGGCGGAGCGGCCGGGCATGAGCCGTTTTGCCTCATAGAAAAGAATGGCCTACGGTGTTATTTTTCGGATTACTTTGACGAAAGTTCTCTGATTATTCTGGACTGATTCTTCCTTGTTCATTTGATCAGATTAATTCTGTTGCGGCGATGCGGACGTGCTCCGGGGAGACGACCTGAGCCTGCTCCTCGGCGGCAGCTATAAGCGCGCCTCGGTCCCGGTGGTTGGCCTTTCGGAAGAGGCCTCCGGAGCCCTTGCTGTATGGCGGTGACGGCCTGATCAGAGAAAAGGTTCTGCTTGACGCCACGATTTTCAGGTGGTGCAGGTGGTGCAGGAGGTAGGCCTGCATATCCTGGAGGGAGACGCCGGCCAGATGGCTTCTGGCCACGACCCTGGAGGCCAGGGGCAGGGAAATTCTGTATAGGAGGAGGCCGGCAAGGTTGTTTTGGCCGGCTAGGATGACGGGCAGGATTGGCTTGGAGTCTCCCTGAAACTGAGTGATGGTGTGCAACGCGGCCAGGATTTGAGGCCTGAGGAAGGAGGCTGCATCGATGATGAGGCCGGGTTGCTTCCTGCGGTCCTGGGTGATCTCCAGGGCCTGTTTTCTTATGAGCTTGGTGAGGACGGCCTTGGAGAAGCTGGCGTGTCCACTTCGAGCTCGACACAGATTTGCCTGTAGCGTTCCAAGATGGAGCCCTGTGAGGTGGTGACCCAGATGATCTGATACTCGGATGGGTGCCTTCTGCTGGCGGCTCAGCGCAAGGCGGTGGATTTCCCGCTGCCCACATCTCCGGTGACCAGGGCCAGTGCGCCGAGGCGGATGGCGTATTCGAAGCGTTTGGCCACGTTTAGGACCTCGGTGGTCTGCATTACTTTCTTGGGTTCCAGGTCATAGCCGAAGGACTCCCTGGTGAGGGCAAAGGAGGCGCGGTAATTTGGTTTCATGAGTTGCTGACCTCCGGGCCTGATTTTTGCAAGAAAAGGGAGCCGCCAGTGGGGGCCGTGGTGGAGCTGGATTCCAAGCGCAGCAGATGGTGGTCGCGTTTGACCCCGCAATTGACGGCGAGGGCCAGCGGCCTGAGCAAGTCGTGGGAGCGATTTTTCAATAAGACTTCTACGCGGTCGTGGTCATGGTCGTGGTAGAGGAGGATGATTTGCTTGCCGATCAGAGGCACTGGGGCCTCATATAGCCTACCGGCCAGGGAGACGGTGCGGTCCAGAGCCACGCGGCGCGTGGCTTTTTTTCTGACGTAGTCTTCCAAGTCGGCGTAGGTCGGCCTGACGCACTCCATCTAGCTGGTGAAGCGTTACAGGGTGGCCTGTCCGGTGCCCAGATACTTGCACTGGTGGTAGACGTCCCTAATCCAGCACTCCAGGGCCTCATTGATGTCCCGAAGGGTATCGCCCTTGAAGTCGGGGAGAAATTGGGACCTGATGGTGCGAAAGAATTTTTCGATTTTGCCCCTGTCCTGAGGCACGTAGGGCGGTGAGTGGACCAGGGCGATGCCCAAGGAGGCGGTGATCTCTTCCAGGTGGTGGGAGCGGAAGGCTGTGCCGTGTTGTCGAGGTAGAGCTTGCGTGGTAGCCCCCGTTTAAGCAGGGCCTGGTGCAAAGCCTGTAGATAAATGGCCAGGTCCTAGGAGAGATAAAATTCGGCATGGGCGATCAGGCGGCTCATGTCGTCGATGAAGGCGAAGAGATAGGTCTTGCGCCGTTTGTCGCCTACCAAGAGCATCAGCCCATGCAAGGCGTCACTTTGCCAAATGTCGTTGAGCAGCTCGGCCTCGAAGCGCCTGCGGTCAACAGGTGGGGCGACCTGTTTGCCCATCAGCCCTTGCTGATGCAGGAAGCTGATTCGGCCTCGCTGATGAGGGTAATCACTGACGTAATGGGCAGATCCCTGCGTAGACGGACCAGGGCCTGAGCGTTGTCCTCGTCCAAGGCCCTGCTGCCGTCCCGGTCGTTCCTGCCCATGGGGTCGCGGTTGGAGAAGGGGATCTTTGCCACCGCTGAGTGCAATCGTCCCGTAGTAACCGCTCCCGTTTATCACACTCCACGTAGTCCTTGGCAAAAAAATCGCTGAGGACACCGAAGCGGAAGATGGCTGCCCGTTGTTTCTGGTCCTCGTCCATGTCGGTCCTCCATGGGGGTATTTCGCCCAGGTGTAGATCGGGGGGCCGGGCCCGGACAACGACATACTTGGGTTGGTAGCTCAGGGAGGGAAAGGACTCTCGCTTTGCGCCGACCGGCTGGCCGCGGCCATTAAGCCAATCGAAGTCCCCAAGCAGGTCGCCCGACTAGCTTGATCCCAGGTATAGGCTCACCTGCCGCAGCAGGCCCTTGAGCCAGTGACGCTGGCGGGCGCGTGGCAAGCTAGGGTCCTATCTGCCCCGGGCTAGCGTATTGGAAAGGCCTTGCCGAATGATCTCACCGGGGTCTGGAACCGGCTTCAGGAGCCCCGCGGCCGCAACCGGATCCATCGCCCGGCAGTCAGGGCAGCGGAAACGCTGAAGCCAAATCGCTGTAGGGGCTTCATCAAAATAGGCTGGCACGAAACCGTATCCCCAAAGCCGGACGCTCCCACACCGGGGGCACCTTTCCGGCCGGGGCCAGGGGAACCGCCGCCCCAGCTCCATGATCTTATTAACGCAGGCTGCACCGAAAAATACTATGGCAACTAGATGGCATGGAATTATTCTCATCTCCCGATGTCAGGGGTGCCCACCATCCTCGGCCCCTTCCTCATTCCTGGACCCATATCCAAGGTCCAAAATAATGGAATAAAATCCTTGCCTTGTCAAGCCAATCTGAAAGGCTTCCTTACTTCACGATCAGAATAAAGCAAGAGTCAACATAGAGGCTACTCCTACGAAGCCTTGGCCCCCAAGAAAAAACCGCTCTATGGAGCCTTTCCTGGTGACCTTGAACAAGGCCGACGACAAAATTGGAGCCCTCCAGTTACGACGGCGAGGAATTCATCTTCGTGTTGGACGGCTTCCTGAAGACCCTGGTGGGCTCCTCCCGCGAGAGGTGTTGTAGCCCGCCGGGCGACAGCATCTATTGCAACTCCACCGAGCTCCACCTGCTGCCCCCAGCAGGTGATAAGCCTACCCGTATACTGGCCGTGATCTTACAGCCAGGGGCACTACCGCGCCAAGACAGCTCAAGCCCCCATCCACGCGACGGGGGTTTTTAGTTATTTGGCTGCCTTCAGCCTGGCTGGCGGCTAGTAGTTTATCGGAGTAATATTTAGAGCCTCTTCGCCGTCATGAGTGGAATTGGTATTAAGTGTTGTCCAAGATAGCTTCTCAAAAGCCGGTTAAGTGATCAAAGCGAAATACCTTTATCTTAGCTTAGTGCTGCATTATTTTCTCCGCACTGAGTTCACCACCTTGCTTGGTCAAAAAGCACGGCGCCGCGGTTAGGACCAAAGCATTTTCCTGTTGGACCCAGTTCGTGGCCATGCTCTTCTGTCACCTGGCCAGGGCCGACTCCCTAAGGGAGATCTGCCATGATCTTTCTTGCTGCCTGGGTAAGCTGTCCCACCTTGAGGTGAGCGCGGCTCCAGAAAAGTCCACACTATCCTACGCCAACCAACACAGGCCCTCAGCCTGGTTCCGAGTCCTGTTCTTCAAAGCCACGGAGCGCTTCCGCGCTCAAGGGATTCCCTGGGCAGGGAAAAAGGCAAGGTCAAATTCAGGAACAAGCTTCTGAGCCTGGGCTTCTTCACCATCACCCTGAGCCTGAGTTTGCTCACCGAGGCCAAGGTGGCCGATGTCACCGTGCACCAGGGGATGGCCCTAAACCCTGGCTCCATCTTGGCCTTGGACCGTGGTTACCAGGAGGACTATGCCCTCCCTGTTTGGCAAGTGGACCGACCAGGGCGTCTCCTTCGTCACTCGCCTCAAATCTAACGCCGTTTTCGAGGTGCTGACCAATCGGCCAGGGCCTAAGGCCCAAAACGTCTTGGCCGATCAACCTATACTCCTCACCGGCAGCCTGACCGATTGTCCCTACCCCCTGCGTCGCCTGGTGG
>CBCOTF020000349.1:0-1743 GCA_965112955.2 Desulfarculales bacterium | reverse complement strand
GTGGACCGGCTGCCCTCGCGGGTTCAGGGCATCTTGACCTGTTTGGTCCCGTGGTCGGGGCAGTCCACCCGGGGCCCCCGGGTGGTTACGTAGCGATGATACTGGAAAAGGTTGCGGTGGCGCCAGGTGAATTAGTGGAAGTTGTGAGCCTTGCATAACCTGCCACATTCCGGGCAGGGGGCCTCAGCGCTCCGGTCGGCGGCAATCTCCAAGAAGGCCTCGCGGGGCTGTTTATCGGTGTCCACACGCTGTCCCATCAGCCGCCAGGGCGGTTGCAACCCCAAAGGCCAAGGATCAGAAGCCGGCATACGTCCATGATTGCATTCTGCTTAAACTCGGCCATGCGGATCGCTGTATCATGACACCGGAACTACACCAATTTCACTCATGGCGAGGAAGAGGCTTATTGAAATGGATGCCTGCGGTCTAGGGCCGTGGCGGGAGAAAATGCCATGGACGCCAGTCCCCTTTGGACCCGCTGCCTGTACTTGCGCGCCGGCACCTGTCCGCAAATAATCATGGAATTCGGTCTGTTGAGCGGCCAGGATACCCCGCGCCCTGAACTGACCCAAGACTTGGCCCTGACGCGCCTGGCCTTGGCCTGTCAAACCTGCTACCTAGCGCCCACGGACATCCCCAAAACCTGAAGCCCCAGACGTGGCCGACCCCTTGCTGACCAAGGTCAAGCCCGACGCCCAGATACTGGTGGCGGAGGACGTCTCTGATTCCGCCGGCTTTTTCCGCGTTCTTATGGTCTCCGAGGGCTATGAAATCCACCTCAGCGGTGAGGAAGCCCTGGCACCCTTGGCCTCGGGCACGGGAGTTCGACCTGGTGCTCTTTGGATCTGACCCTGCCGGGCCTAAGTGGTTGGGAGGTGCTGGGGCACATCAAACAAAACGGCAACCTGCGCTACCTGCCGGTGGTGGTGCTTTCGGCCCTGGTGGGCAAGGTCCACGCTCTCAAGGCCCTAGAGCTGGGCGCCGAGGACTATTTGACCAAGCCCGTGGATGTGGAAACCATGCTGAGCAGGGTGTGGATGATGCTGCGCATCCGCTCTCCCTACGAGAGCCTGACCAGCGAGCGCTTCGGTCGCCAGCAGGTCCAACGCACCCTGGGGATGCGCCGCTATCTGGCCAAGGTCATGGGCGGTTCCAGCCAGGTGCAGGAGATGGCCGATCTCGTGGACAACGTGGTGGCCACCGACACAACGGTGCTACTGGAAGGCTAGTCCAGCACCGGCAAAGGGCTCTTGGTTGAGGCCATCCATCGCCACAGCAAGCGCGCCGAGGGCTCTTTCGTGGTGGTCAGCTGCTCGGCCTATCCTGAGACCCTGCTCAGCTCAGAGTTTTTCAGTCATGATAAGGGTCCTTTCACCGGAGCCATCCGCCGCAAAGTGGGGCGTTTCGAGTTGGCCCATGGCGGCACCTATTGGCCCATGGCGGCACCTAATTTATGGGTGAGGTGGCCGAGATCAGCCCGTTGACCCAGCTGGCACTCTTCAAGGTAATTCAGGACTGGGAGTTCGAGCGGGTGGGCGGCGAGAAGACACTGTCCACCGACATGCGCATCGTGGCTGCCACCAACAAGACGCCCAAGGGGATGGTGGGACGGGGGTTGTTCCGCGAGGACCTGTATTACCGCCTGTTGTTTTTCGGATTAATTTGACGAAAATTCTCTGCTTATCCTGGGCTGATTCTTCCTTTTTCATTTGATCAGATGAATTTTGTTGCGGCGATGTGGCC
>CBCOTF020000348.1:0-3628 GCA_965112955.2 Desulfarculales bacterium | reverse complement strand
CTTATACTCGGCCCAGGGGAATAGGCTCAGGCACAGGGTGATGGTGGAGGAGTCCAGGCTCAGGAGCTTGTTTTTGAATTTGAACTTGCCCTTTCCCTGCCCAGGAAGCCTTGGGCACAGAAATGCTCCGTGGTTTTGAAGAGAAGAATAGGGCTCGGAACAAGGCCGAGGACCTGTGCTGATTGGCGTAGGATAGTGTGGACCTTTTCGGGGCTGCGCTTGCCCTCAGGTGGGACAGCTTGCCCAGGCAAGCAGGAAAGACCCTGGCAAATCTCCCTTAGGGAGTCGGCCCTGGCCAGAAATACAGAAGAGCATGGCCACGAATTGGGTTCAACAGAGAACTCCCTTGGTCCTGACCGCGGCACCGTATTCTTTGACCAAGGCGGCGAACTCAGTGCGGGGGAAGTCATGCAGCAGTTGACTGAACAGGCTGGCTACTCGTACTATGGCCTTGCCCTTTCTTGGTCGCGGTCTTTTTGGCTTTCGGTAGGACCACACTTATGCTGGGATGAGGGCATCTCGATTCGATCACTTAGCCGGCTTTTGAGAATCTATCTTGGAAGACACTGCCGTTTTTATAAGAATATTTTTAGCCGCTAAGCTTGTCTTGGACGGCATTGGTGTTAATTGTGCATTAGGACTCGAAAAGATATGGGCCAACTCCATGTATTCTCTTGACTTAGGCTATCGCCAATCATTACAATTTATGCGTTCTGGCTAATTGGAGGCTACCATATGTATAATAGCAGTCTACTAGCGTATAACCCACGTACGTACTGGACTATTTAGGGGAGAGAAGCGCGGGCTATGTACCAATTATATGAATTTCTACGCGGATCAGGAGCCTGGATAGCCTTCGTTGTCTTTTTTCTGGGGCTGGTCGTCCGTGCGGCCTATCTTTGGGGCCTCAGCAAGGAACGGGACAAAGTATTCTACAACCATTTTGACTGGTCCTGGACCTGGCGTTCCATCATTCACTGGCTCATACCGCTGGGCAGCGTTTCCTTCCGTCGGCAGCCCGTATTTGGCCTGGTCTTCTGGATTTTCCACGTCTGCTTGCTGGCGGTACCGCTGTTCTTGAGCGCCCACAATGTGCTCTGGGACGAGGCCTTCGGGATGAGCCTGCCCTCTCTGCCCGACAAGTGGGCCGACTATAGCACCATGGCGGTCATAGCCTCGGTGGCCTTTTTGTTCATCCGCCGCCTGGCCCGGGCCGAGGTGCGGCTGTTGTCCAGCGGCTGGGACTACCTGCTGCTCTTGTTGGTGCTGGCCCCCTTCCTCACCGGCTTCCTGGCCTATCGCCAGATTGGTTCCTACGACCTGATGCTCAACCTACACATCTTCTCCGGCGAGCTGATGCTGGCCCTGGTGCCCTTCAGCAAGTTGGGGCACATCGTGCTCTTCTTCTTCACCCGGGCCTTCATCGGTTCGGAGATGGGCGCGCGGCGTGAGATCGAAGGCCGCCTGGGCGCCAAGACTTGGTAACCAAAACGTTATCACCAATACCCCGCTAGGAGGGCGCACATATGTTTCAGGCCGATATGGAACAAACCGCCGCCGAGGCCGAGGAGAAGGCTCTCACAGCAGCCGAGGAGCCCAAGGCCCCGCCGCCCATCAACGTGAAGCAGATCAAGGGCATCCTGGAGATGAACCAGGGGGCCCGCTTCCGTACCTGGCTTAGCATTTGCGCCTGCTGCGGCCTGTGCGCCGAAAGCTGCTTCTTCTATCTGGCCCACGACAAAGATCCCAAGCTCAGCCCAGCCTACAAGCTCAAAATTACCCTGGGCGAGATGTACAAACGCAATGGCCAGGTGGACCGCGGGTTCCTCAACCAGGCCAAGGAGGTCATCTGGGGCCAGTGCTCGGTATGTCGGCGCTGCTCTATGTTCTGCCCCTTCGGCATCGACATGGCCACCATGTTTATGACCGCTCGCGCGATCTGCAACTCCCAGGGCATCCTGCCCGCCGGCCTGGCGCGCACCAAGCAGAATATCATAGAGACCGGTAACCAGATGGCCGTCTCCGACGAGGACTGGATCGAGACCTGCAACTGGATGGCCGAGGAGTGGGGCGAGGAGGTGGCCGGGCTCAACATCCCGGTGGACAAAAAGGGCACTAAGTATATGTATACGGTCAACCCCCGCGAGCCCGTGTACTACCCCCAGGACGTGGGCATGATGGCCATCATCATGTACGTGGCCGAGGAGAGCTGGACGGTGCCCACCAAAGGCTGGGACTGCACCAACCTGGCCATGTTCTGCGGCGACAAGGCCGCGGCGGCCATCCCCGTGCGCAACATGTACCAGGCCGCCCAGGAGCTGGGAGTGGAACAGATATTGATGACCGAGTGCGGCCACGCCTACCGCTCCGGCTGCTTCGAGGGGCCTTATTTTATGGACATCCCCGGCGGAAAGCCTCCGCTGCCAATCAAGCACTCGGTACAGCTTTTCGTGGAACTGATCCGCGATGGCAAAATCAAGATCGACCCCGCCAAGCGCCTCAAGGAGCCGGTGACCGTCCAGGACCCCTGCAACGTCAGCCGCTCCGGTGGGCTCTCGGAGTACCTGCGTGAGCTGGCCAACATGCTCTGCGACGACTTCCGCGACATGACCCCCAACCGCGAGTACAATCACTGCTGCGGCGGCGGCGGCGGCTTCATCCCCATGGGGCCGGAGTACAAGAAGCGGCGCATGGTCTCGGGCAAGGTCAAGGCCGAGCAGATCAAGGCCACCGGGGCCAAGGTGGTCATCAGCCCCTGCCACAACTGCTTCGATCAGATCAATGACATCAACAAGGAATACAAGCTGGGCTACAAGGTGGTCTCCTTCAAGGAGCTGATCACCGAGATGATGATCATCCCAGATAAGTTAAAGCCAAAGGACGAGGATGAAGCCGAAGACGTTGGCGCCAGCGCCGAGAGCGAAGAGTAAAGGAGGAACCCATGAAGCACATTAAGCCTAGCCTGGCCCTGCTTCTGGTCGGTGCGCTGTGCGTCCCCCTGGCTGCTTTGGCCCAGGACGACCTGATGTCCTTGAACAGCAAGGCCATGGGTCCCCACGAGCGCCCGTTGGTAGTCTTTACCCACAATAAGCACTCGGCCAACATCGAATGCCAGACCTGCCACCATGACTTTGACCAGTATTTCAACCACAAAAGCAGCGAAGGCTTGCTCTGCTCCGAGTGCCACAAGGTGGTGCCCGACGCCAAGAACAAGGTTTCCCTCACCACCGCCTTCCACAAGCAGTGCAAGGATTGTCACAATAAGGCGGCCATCAAGGGCAATCCTAAGGGACCGGTGATGTGTGGCGATTGTCACGTCAACACCGAGCGCCTGCCCGAGGTGCGGTCAAAGGCCAAGAGCATGGCCAAGCCCAAGGACAAGTAGACTCTATCTCGAAAGCCCGACCCTAGGGCGCCGCCGGAGCAGCAGCCGGCAGCGCCCCTAGCTTTTTTGCGGCTAGGTTGGTCACAGCCTTGCCCGGGGGGCTGCGCCTGCATGCCAAAATGAAAAGCGTAAACGAGCCAATTACAACGCTTGGCCGCCAGGAGCAAAGGTGCTATCCTAAAATTGCTTCTTCGTCGTCATGAGTGGAATTGGTGTAGTTCCGGTGTCATGCTGCAGCGATCC
>CBCOTF020000347.1:0-1395 GCA_965112955.2 Desulfarculales bacterium | reverse complement strand
GGTTACGTAGCAATGATGTTAAAAAAGATTGAGGTGACACCAGGTGAATTCGTGAAAGTCGTGAGCCTTGCTTGCACAACCTGCCACACTCCGGGCATTAGCAACCCTAGGCCAAGGGCCAGAAGCTCGCTGGCGTCCATGATCGCCTCCTGCTTCAACTCGCCATGCGGATCGCTGCATCATGACACCGGAGCTACACCAACTCCACATCATGTCGACGAAGAGGCCTGTTTGTTCTTACTCATAAGGATATTCCAGCGGCGATTTTTCCCGTATAGCGAGGTCGGGCCAACCGCCTTTGCGGGTCGGCCCGGCATCTGGCAGGACTCTTTTGGGCCCGCGTCTTTGCGAGCAGGCCCAGGCTTGGCCGGACCCGGGCTGTCTGCCTAAACCAGCACCGCCTCCAGGTCATAAGCGTGGGCCTTGGTGATGCGACAAGTAACTATGCTACCCGGCGAAGCCTTCCCCTCGGTGATGATCACCTCACCGTCCACCTCCGGGGCCTGAGCCGCCAATCGCCCCAGGCCTAGCAGCTCGCTTTCGGGATGAGGTCCCAGCACCAACAATGCCAGCTCCTGCCCCAGCATGGCCTTGAGCCGAGCCTTGCTCACCACCTTCTGGACGGTCATGATCCGGCGTCTCCGGTCCATCCCCAATTTGGCCGGCGGCGCGGTCAGGCGGGCGCTGCGGGTGCCCGCCTCTGGCTGATAGGCGAAGCAGCCCAGGTGGTCGAAGCCTACCTCCTTTACGAATTCCCCAGAGCTCCGTGAACTCCGCTTCACCCTCTCCGGGGTGTCCGACCAGGAGTGTGGTGCGTAAAACCGCCTGGGGCAAACGTCTGCGCAGGCCCGCCAATAGCTCCCGTAGCTCTCTCCCACTGCGTCGCCGGCCCATAGCCTTCAACACTGGATCGGCGATGTGCTGCAAGGGCAGGTCAAAATACGGGAGCACCTTGGGCGTGCTGGCCATAGCTTCGACCAGAGTATTATCTAGGGTATCCGGGCTTAGGTAGAGTGATCTAATCCACGAAAGTGTACCAATGCCGGCCAGCTTGGGCAGCAAGGCCTCCAGGCCGGAGCCATCCTTAAGGTCGCGGCCATATGAGCAAAGGTCCTGGGCCACCAAGTTCAGCTCACGCACCCCCGCCGCGGCTAGGCGCTGGGCCTCAGCCAGGACGTCCTCCCAAGGCCGGGAACGAAAGCGCCCCCGGATGCGCGGGATGGTGCAGAATGCGCATTTGTGTTCACAGCCATCACCCAGGCGCAGATAGGCCCAGCCCGGCCCCGTGGATAGGGCCCTAGGCTGATCTCCGCCAAAAACCTCCCGGGGCGTGGAGATGGCCAGACGCCCGGACGGGGGCGCCGCCAGGTGCTCCAAAAGCCGCGCCACCTCCCC
>CBCOTF020000346.1:0-3252 GCA_965112955.2 Desulfarculales bacterium | reverse complement strand
CGCTCACCCCAAGATGGGACGGCTTGCCCAGGCAGCAGGAAAGGCCCTGGCAGATATTCCTTAGGGAGGCGGTCCTGGCCAGAGGTGACAGAAGACCATAGCCACGAACTGGGTCCAATAGGGAACTCCCTTGGTCCTAACCTCGGCACCACGCTCTTTGACCAAAGCGGTGAATTCGTTGCGGGAGATAATGATGCAATACTACACTGGAATGAGGGCATCTCGCTTCGATTACTTAGCCGGTTTTTGAAAACCTATCTTGGACAACACTGAGCGGGGATAGCCTAAGCCGGCGTGGAACAAAAGACCGCTTTGGCTGTTGGCCGCGATGCCCTAGGGCTCCTTGAGCCGGGTCAAGGTCACGGAAGCCTTTAACACCAGGCGAGTGGAGTGGCGATAGCGGGAAAGGTCCAGGTCTGAGCAGCTCAGGCTCCAGACCACCGACAGCTTAAGCGGCCGCGCGGCCAACAGCCCCAAGAGGTCCGCGTAGTACATCCAGGTCTGCACCAGCTGCGTCGGCCAGACGGCCAGCCCCGGCGCCAGGCCCAAGCAGGTCACCTGGGCTCCAGCGGGGCGCATGGGCTGGGCCAAGGCCCCCTCGGGCAGCAGGCAGACCACGCGCATGCTCATTTGCGCCGGGTCTAGGGAGCTGGGTCACGGCCCCACCCACGTCGGTGTTGGTGGTGATCTGCCAGATATTTAGCGGATCGCCGGCAATGGCTTAGCTCCGACCCGCCAGGCGTTTTTCCAGGGCCTGGGCCAGAGCCGGCGGCACCGTGCTGGCATTTTTTTGGAACACGTAATCCGAGACGTGCTCTGAAAACGTCGTGAGCTCCAGGTTGCTCTCCACCACCTTGGCCCCGGAGCTCTTGGCCAGCAGCGGCAGATGGCTGGCCGGGGCCACCACCGCCGAGGTGCCCACCACCAGCATCATCTGTCAGGCACTGGTCAGGACGAAAGCGGTCATGACCGCTCGCTCGGGGATGGGCTCACCGAAGAAGATTACGTCTGGCTTGGCCAGCCCCCCCCCCCCCCCAGACGCAGCGCGGGGGCATCTGCTCCATCAGCACTTCGACCCGGCTGAGCTGGTGCCGGCAGGACAGGCAGACAAGCCGTCGCCCCGAGCCATGGAACTCCACCACGAAACGCGACCCGGCGGCCTGATGCAGGTCGTCGATGTTCTGAGTCACCACCGCCGAAAGCCTGCCGGCTTGCTCCAAGCGGGCCAGCGCCTGGTGAGCGAAGTTGGGCTCCACCTGACGCACCAGCCGGTCCAGCTCCAGGAGCATGCCCCACACCCGGGCGGGGTCGGCAGTAAAGGCCTCGATGACGGCGAACTCCATGCGGTCGTACTTCTCTCAAAGACCCTGGTCGCAGCGAAAGCCGGGATACCGCTCTCCATGCTGATGCCGGTCCCGGTGAGCGCCACCACCTGGGAGGCCCCAGCCAAGAGCTCGGCTATCTCCCGAATCTGCGACTGCGTTTGCGGCGTGTTCGTGCTATACACTAGAATAAAAAGTTTTTGATCCCTGGTATGCCTGCGGTATACCCACAAAAACAATCATACCTCAGGGGGCGGCGAGCCCTAAGGAGAACGGCATATGGCCACGCAAAACGACTTGCCGGTGCCCATGTTGGATTTGAAGGCCCAGTACCGGACCATCAAAAACGAGATAATGGCCGCCGTGGCCCAGGTCTTCGAAGAGCAGGCCTTCATCCTGGGGACCCACGTGGCCAAAGCTGAGAAGGACCTGGCCACCTATCTGGAGGTGCCCCACACCCTGGGCGTCTCCTCAGGCACCGACGCCCTGCTATTGTCACTGATGGCCCTGGGCATCGGCCCCGGCGACGGCGTGGTCACCACACCCTTCACCTTCTTTGCCACCGTGGGCTCCATCATGCGCCTGGGGGCGGTGCCCTTGCTGGCCGACATCGACCCAGCCACCTTCAACCTGGACCCAGCCAAGGTGGCGGAGCTACTCTCCCGCACCGACCTGCCGGCCAAGCCCAAGGCCCTGGTACCGGTGCACCTCTTCGGCCAGCCCGCGCACATGATGTCCTTGATGACCCTGGCTCGCGCCCACAACCTGAAGGTGGTGGAGGACGCCGCCCAGGCCATCGGCGTGGTCTACCCCGGACCGGACGGGCCGACCAACATCGGCTGCATCGGCCACACCGGCTGCTTCAGCTTTTTCCCCAGCAAAAATCTGGGCGGAGCCGGCGACGGCGGGCTGATCACCTGCCTGGACCCGGAGTTAGCCGCCCGCCTGCGCTCCATGCGCACCCACGGCTCCCACCCCACCGAGAAATACCGCCACATCCACGTGGGCGGCAACTTCCGCCTAGACGCCGTGCAGGCCGCGGTCATCAGTGTCAAGCTAAAATACCTGGAGGCCTGGAGCGATGCCCGCCGAGCTACCGCCGCTGATTACGACCGCCTGCTCGGCGACAGCGGCCTGGTGGATAAGGGCCTGGTAATCTTGCCCCACCGGGCCTGGCCGCAAGAGCCCCGTACCCACGTCTTCAACCAGTACATCATCCGGGTGCGTGACCGCAACAGCCTGATGCGGAGCTTGAGTCAGGCCAAGATCGGCAACGCTGTGTACTACCCCATACCCATGCATCTGCTGGAGTGCTTCGTTGGCTTGGGCGGGACGCTCGGAGATTTCCCGGTGGCCGAGCAGGCCGCCGCCGAAGTGCTGGCCATCCCCATCTACCCCGAGCTGACCATAGAGCAAAAAGAGCGAGTGGTGGAGGTGATCGCGAGCCACTACGCCTAAGCCTCTTTTGGCCTTTTCGTCATCGTGAGTGAAGTTGGTGTGGTCCCGGTGTCATGATGCAGCGATCCGCATGACCGAGTTGAAGCAGGAGGCAATCATGGACGCCGGCGAGCTTCTGGTCCTTGGCCCGGGGCTGTGCAACCGCCCTGGCGGTTGGTGGGACAGCGTGCGGACACCGATAAACAGCCCCACGAGGTCTTTTTGGAGGTTGCCGTCGACCGGGGAGCCGAGTACCCCTGTCCGGAGTGTGGCAGGTTGTGCAAGGCTCACGACCTCCACGAATTCACCTGACGTCACCTTAATCTTCTCCAGCATTATTGTTACGTAACCGCTCGGGTGCCCCGGGTGGCCTGCCCCGACCACCAGACCAAACAGGTCAAAATGCCCTGGACCCGCGAGGGCAGTCGGTTCACCTTGTGCTGTTAGAGCAGGCGGCCATGATCCTGGTGCGGGAGATGCCCGTGCTGGCTGC
>CBCOTF020000345.1:0-8469 GCA_965112955.2 Desulfarculales bacterium | reverse complement strand
GTGGGTGATGCGTCACTGGGTGGCTCGTACAGAGGTGGCCTTTCTCATCCAGCGCAGCATTTCCTTGAGCCGTCAGGCGGTGGCGGTGGCGAAGCCGCCGGTTCCCATCTCGGCCAGGGCCTGTTGCTGCTTTTCGGTTAGCCTGCCGCCGTCAGCGGTCTTAAGCACGGCCCAGCGGGTGGCCTTGGGCAATTTATGCTCCGTAGCCTCGGCCTTTCGGACCTCGTCTACGGCGGTGGTGAAGAGTTGAACTACATGGAGTCAGTCCACGGTGACGTTGGCGCTGGGGAAGCCTGCGCCAATGGCGGCAAAAAGGCTGGCGACATGTCGCCGACCAACTCGGCGATATTGTTGTGACTACCGCCATACTCGCGCAGGGAGCGGCGGAACAGGGCCAGGCAGCCCTTACCCTTGACGGGGGTAACGAAGATGATCAGTTTTTGCTTGCGGTCTAGGTCGATGAAGACGGTGACGTAGTTTATAGCCCCGCTTGGAGGCGGTTCCGTCCAGAGTCACGGCCTTGATCCCGCCCAGGTCCATTTTGGACAGGGCCTGGGTCATGTAGAACTGGATCACCCACCAAAGTCGCGTGTCGCTGACCCCGATGATGCGGGCCGCAGGCAGCACGGGCATCTTCCGCACTAGGGTCATGGCCACCTGCTCGAACAGCAAGGTGAACCGGCTGCCCTTGCGGGTCCAGGGCATCTTGACCTGTTTGGTCCCGTGGTCGGGGCAGTCCACCCGGGGCGCTCGAGCGATTACGTAGCAATGATGCTGGAAAAGATTGAGGTGACGCTAGGCGACTTCGTGGAAGTCGTGAGCCTTGCACAACCTGCCACACCTCGGGCAGGGGTGCTCGGCTTCCCGTTTGGCAGCAACCTCCAAGAAGACCTTGTGGGGCTGCTTATCGGTGTCCACACACTATCCCATCAATCGCCATGGCGGCTGCCAACCCCAGGTCACGGGCTAGAAGCTCGCCGGCGCCCATGATTGCCTTCTGCTTCAACTCGGCCATGCGGATCGCTGCATAATGACACCGGAACTACACCAATTTCACTCATGACAACGAAGAGGCAACTTACTTTTGGTAAACGCCAATATGGATGGCTTTCTCCGACACACCCCTAACCCCTGGGCGGGCGCGCATTGAACCGGCCACGATTTTGCACTATGATTAAATTTATGTGCACAAGTACCCTCATCCTGGGCGGAGCCAAGAGTGGCAAGACCGCCCTGGCTTTGAAATTGGCCCAGAACTGGACTGGCTTCGGCCGTCTGGTGTATATCGCCACGGCCCAGGCCGGCGACCAGGAGATGCAGGAGCGCATCCTCCGTCACCAGGCTGAGCGCGGACCCCGCTGGTCTACCCTGGAGGAACCCCTTGACCTTGCGGGAGCCTTAGCCCACAGCGACGGACTGGGGGCGGTGCTTTTGGTGGACTGCCTCACCCTGTGGCTCAACAACCTGATGACCCTGGCCGGGCTGAAGCCCGACGCCGGAGACGAGGCCGGGAGCTGTGCCTGGTCCTGCCGGAGATCCAGGCCCTGGTTATCCTGGTGGCCAACGAGGTGGGGCTGGGCATCGTGCCGGACAACGCCCTGGCCAGGGCCTTCCGCGACCAGGCTGGGCAGCTTAACCAGGGTCTAAGCGCGGTGTGTGATAATGTGATACTGGTGGCGGCTGGGCTGCCCCTGATCCTCAAGGGCGCGCTCTCTTTCTAAACAACCCACGGAGATCGGCAAGATGCAGCGACTGTCAGAGTTGGCGGCGGCCATCCAGGCCCCGGATTCTTCCCTGGCCGCGGCTGCCCAAAAGCGCCTGGATAACCTCACCAAGCCCCGGGGCTCCTTGGGCCGCCTGGAAGAGTTGGCCCGCGAGATGTGCGTGATGAGGGGCCGCCTGGAACTCAGCCAGCCCCAGGCGGCGGTGACGGTCTTTGCCGCCGACCATGGCGTGACCCAAGCCGAGGTGAGCCTCTACCCCCGCGAGGTCACGGCCCAGATGGTATTCAATTTCCTGGCTGGCGGCGCGGGAATCAACGTCCTGGCCCGCCAGGCCGGGGCCCAGGTGCGGGTGGTGGACGTGGGCGTAGACTATGCCTTCGAGGACCTACCCGGCCTGATCCAGGCCAAGGTTATGTCCGGCACAGCCAACATGTTGGAGAGGCCGGCCATGACTCGCGAGCAAGCCCTGGAGGCCATCCAGGTCGGCGCGGCCGTGGCCGGCGAGCTGATGGACCAGGGCGTAGACCTGCTTATTCCCGGGGACATGGGCATCGGCAACACCACGGCCAGCGCTGCGCTGACGGCGGTATTTTGCAGCCTAGCCCCGGCCCAGGTCACGGGCCGGGGCACCGGCCTGGACGACAAGGGTCTGGCCCAGAAGATCGCGGTACTGGAGCAGGTCCTGACCCGCCACCATCCTGACCCCGCGGATCCCCTAGGAGTGCTGGCCGCCGTGGGCGGCCTGGAGATCGCGGCCATCTGCGGCTATTGCCTGGCCGCCGCCGGCCGGCGGATGCCGGTGATCCTGGACGGCTTCATCTCCACCAGCGGCGCCCTGGTGGCTGCCCGTCTGGCCCCGGCAGCCGCCCATTACTTCATTGTGGGGCACTTCTCCCAGGAACCGGGGCATCGCGCCCAGTGCCAGGCCCTGAACATGCGACCGCTGTTGGACCTCGACCTGCGCCTGGGCGAGGGCACCGGAGCCGCCCTGAGCCTAAGCCTGGTGCGGGCGGCGGTGGCAATCTACAACGAGATGGCCACCTTCGCCTCGGCCGGCGTTACCGGCGACCCGGAGCCCCGGGGATGACGGCCTTTCTGCTGGCCTTACAGTTTCTCACCGTGGCCACGGTGAGATCGGACCTGCGGGGCAGCCCCGATGACTTGAGGCGCTCGCGGGCCTGGTATGCTCCCGTGGGGCTCCTGCTGGGTTTGTTGCTGACCGGCCTGGCCTGGCTTCTGGAGCGCTGGCTGCCGCCCTTGCCCCTAGCGGCGCTCTTGGTGGCGCTTGGGGCCGGGCTGACCCGTTGTCTGCACCTGGACGGCCTGTCGGACACCGCCGACGCCCTGGTGCACCTCACCACCAGTGAACGCGCCCTGGAGATAATGAAGGACTCGCGGGTGGGCGCCTTTGGTCTGTGCGCGGTAAGCGTAGCGCTCTTGCTCAAATTGCAGCCTTGGCCTCATTGAGCCGCCCGGGGCTGTGGGGAGCGCTGATCCTGGCTTCCGGTCTGGGGCGGAGCTTGGCGGCTATACTGGCGGCGCTTTTGCCGCCGGCCCGCCAAGCGGGCCTGGGCGCGGCGACGGCCGGCCAAGCCAGCCTCCAGCCCGAGCTAGCCGGTGCTGGCCTGGTCCTGGTGACCGCCGGAGTGCTGGCGGGCAGGGCCGGACTGGCAGCAGCGCTTCTGGTGGGGCTATGGGGGGCCTTGCTGGCCCTGTGGTATCGCCGCCGCCTGGGCGGGATCACCGGCGACACCCTAGGTGCAGCCATCGAGACCGCCGAGGCCTTGACGCTCACGATCCTGACGGCGTTTTGAAATGCCTTGCCACCACCAGCTGCCTGTGTGCTATGATCAAGAATGGAAAAAATACACTTTAAGCCGCGCACCCCCAGTTCAGCCTTGAAGGAGCTTGTCATGAGCGTGGCCCAGGATACCTCCAAGCAGATGCCCGAGGACATAACCCCCGAAATACTGGCCCAACTCGACGAAATCTGCCTGAAATACCGGGGCAAACCCGGTGGACTGATTCCGGTCCTGCAGCAGGTCCAAGGCGTGGTGGGCTATCTGCCCGTGGCCGTGCAGGAACGCATCTCCCGGAAGCTGGGCGTGCCGGGGCACGAGGTCTTCGGCGTCACCACCTTCTACTCCTTCTTCACCATGACCCCCAAAGGGCGCCACACCGTGCGGGTATGCATGGGCACCGCTTGCTACGTGCGCGGTGGCAAGGAAGTCCTGGACCGCCTGGAGCGTCACCTGGCCATCCCGGTGGACTCCACCACTGAAGATCGGCGCTTCACTCTGGAACAAGTGCGTTGCCTGGGGGCCTGTGGCGTGGCCCCGGTGGTGGTCATCGATCAGGACACCCACCGCAAAATCATGGCCGACACCGCGGTGGACCTGGTCGAGCGCTACCAGTAATCACTCGCTTCTTTGCAAACAAGCCTGACCAGGTCGCCCAATAGTTGCGGGCTGATGTACTCTTTTGCAGTCACGCCTTGGAGCGGCACGTCGGCATGTGCCACGACACCGATTTTATGAACGACGTCTTTGCTTTCAGCCACCCCGACACCCTGCGCTTGACCGGCCTGACCAACCCCCAGATAATGCGCAACGCCGAGGTGGCCGGCATCTACGGGGTGACCTTCGTGCATGGCAAGCGCCCCAGCGAAGTCGTGATGCCCCCTGGTCGAGGAGTACGACCTGCCGCTGATGGTTTCTTCATACTCTATGTCCGATGCCTACGGCCTGCTTTTCAGTTAGGGCTTAAGGAGTTGGTCCCTGTGCGTGCGCCAGCCAAGGGAGGGGGGGGTAAGCATCGACCAGCAGCGGGAAGGCGGTGAGCCCGCGTTTTTGAGGGCCTTAATCATCCAGGCCGGCGATTTCGCCGGTGCGGACAACGTCTCCATCGCCGTCAAGAACCTGCTCAAGGAATTGGGATTCCCTCCGGAAGTCTTGTGCCGCGCCACCATCGCGGCCTTGGAGGCCGAGATGAACGTAGTGACGTATGGCGACGACGGCCAGATGGAGGTGCATCTCGCTCCGCGGGTCGTGCGCCTGGTGATCAGCGACCAGTGGCCGGGCATCCCCGACCTGGACTGGACCTGGCTATGCAGGAGGAGCTGGTCCACGGCCACGCCCAAGCGATTTGCGCGAAAGGGTCTTCGGCACCAGCATGGGCCTGCCCAACATCGAACGGACGAGCGGCATTGTCCTGGAGGGTCACACTTTCGTTTTACGATATCCACAACGGCCAGGGCAACGGCGAGGACCTGCCAGCCATGTTGAGTATACACCCAGGCCTGCCCGGGCTGCGTGCTGTGTCTCAAGGCTTGTTCGGCCAAGGGGCCATCCGCGCGCGCCAGGGGGTAGCCCACATCATTACCAGTCTGTGCGTCAATTGCAGCGATTGCTTCCGGGCCTGCCCCCATCTAGCCGTGCGCTACCGCATCACCCCTTGGAGAGCATGCGGCGCTGCAAGCACCCCGTGGCCGCCCCCAACCCCGCCTTATTAAGCCAATTCGGCTACCGCGCACCCCCCAACCAGATACTTTTGGCCCTGAAGCGCCTGGATTTCCACCAAATGATGGATACGGGCTGGCTATGCGAGATGAACTAGGCGGCCATGGAGGAATACCTCCTGGCCCACCCTGAGCTGCGCCCAGGCATCAGCCCCAGCTGCCCGGCGGTAATACGGCTCATCGCTGGGTGCTTTGCCAGCCTGCTGGACAACGTCATTTCGATGCTACCGCCCAAAATTTTCGCAGGCAAGGTGGCCAAGGAACTCTTGGCCCAACGCCCCAGGGATGGGCCTTGGAGGACACGTGGGAATGTTTCATATCACACCCTGCGCCGCCAAGATGGTGAGCCCCCACGATCCGGTGGTCCTGGACCACCCCTACGTGGACAGGGTCATCAATTTCCGCGAGATCTACGGACCCCTGCTGCAGGCCCTGCACGGCCTGGAGGAGGGCCATACCCTGCAGAAGTGCTCGGGCGTCGGCATCGCCTAGGCCATAAGCGGGGGCAGGCCGCGACCTTGGACGTGGCCGGATTTGCCGAGGTAGTGCACATCCTGAAAATGCTGGAGGCCGGCTACCTGCGCGGCCCACATTTGCCCTGACGACTGCTTGGGGGGGGCCTGGTGGTGGAGAACCACTTCCGTGCTCGCAGCGTAACCTTGCGTCAGGTACGCCG
Organism: Desulfarculales bacterium; assembly: GCA_965112955.2. Taxonomy (GTDB): domain Bacteria; phylum Desulfobacterota; class Desulfarculia; order Desulfarculales; family Desulfarculaceae; genus JACRDC01. The sequence continues at coordinate 2,552 of CBCOTF020000345.1, read as the reverse complement.
CTACGGGGCCGTGAGCCGGGCCAATCGGACCAAAATCAAGGGCATGCTGGCCGAGGATCTCTTCGATTGGGAGCACCCTGCCCCGGCCCCAGCCGGCCCTGCACCAAGACACTGGTCAGGCCAACGCCAAGATGAAAGCCACCCAGACGCTTACGGCGTTGTTGCCGGACATTGAATGCGGGGTCCGCGGCTCGCTGATTGCCAGACCTTCACCGGGGGCGTTATCATGGGCCGTGCCGAAAAAACCCTGTGCCCCTTCATAGACAAAAGCGGTGGCACCAGCCGGGGGGAACCCGCGGGGAGGGTGGCTGTGACAGTCAAGGACGTGGTGGAGGCCTTGGGGCTGACCGTGGCGGCCGGGGCCGGGGGCTTGGAGTGCCCGGTGGCCGGCGGCTATATCTCCGACCTGCTCTCGGACGTGATCGCCAACGCCAAGCCTGGGGCGGTGTGGCTGACCATCCAGACCCACCAAAACGTGGTGGCGGTGGCGATGCTCAAGAAACTGGCGGCGGTGATCCTAGTGGGCGGACGCCAGCCCGCCAAGGAGACCGCTGCCAAGGCCGAGCAGAAGGGCATCCCGGTGCTGGCGAGCCCGGAGGGGGCCTTCGAGCTGGCCGGCAAACTTCATGGTCTGGGATTGTAGCCTGCCCCCGGCCGGGACTACGCAAGGCTAGAGGGGCCGTCAGCCCTGGGGCCCGGACCTCGGCCGATTCTGGCGTGGCCGCCAGATGTAACCCCACGGCAGCGGAAGAATCAAGAGGCGCCAAACCATGAGTCTGTTCAAGGCCGATCTGCACCTGCACACATGTCTGAGCCCCTGCGCGGGTCTGGACATAACCCCCACGAATTTGATGAAGCGCGCCCGTGACCTGGGCCTGGGGCTCATCGCCGTCACCGACCACAACAGCGCCGAGAACATGGCCGCCGTGCGTCAGGCGGCGAGGCGCCTGGGGCCCCGGAGGCCCATCCCGGTGGTGCTGGCCGGCCTGGAGGTCACCACCGACGAGGAGGCCCACCGGTTGACCCTACTCCAGAACCTGCCCTCGACGCTCACCATGCAGGCCATGGTCTACAGCCACCTGCAAACGGGCGTCAACGACCCCGAGGTCTTCGGCTATCAGATCTTCGCCAAACCTAACGCTGAACGCGGTGAAAATATATTGGCTGGCTGACCCGGCGGCGGCGGGCGTGTGTGTCTGGGCGGGCAAAGCCTACCGGTGCTCAGCTCCTCCGGCGCCCACGGTCTAGACGACATGGGCTGGGCTTGGAGCAAAGTGGAGATGGAGGTCCCCTCCCTGGGTCGAGCTAGCTCTGGCCCTGGCCGGGCAAGGGAGACGAGGGGTGGCGGTCTTCGGCCGGAGTAGGAATTAGCATGGAAGACTTGTCCCTGCACATTCTGGACATCGTAGAGAATTCGCTGATGGCCGGAGCCTCGCTGGTCAGCGTGGCCATCGAGGAGGACCCCGAATCCGACCGCATAGCCATCACCGTGGCTGACGACGGTCGGGGCATGGAACCGAAATTACTGGCCCGGGTCACCGATCCCTTCGTCACCACGCGTACCACCCGGCGCGTAGGGCTGGGCCTAAGCCTGATGCAGGCCAATGCCTGCTCCTGGGGCGGCGACCTGACGGTGCAGAGCCCGCCCGGAGCGGGCACCACCGTGCGGGTATGGTTTCAGCGCGACCACATTGACCGCCCGCCCCTGGGCGACTGGCCACGCACCCTCTTCGGACTGATACTCACCCACCCGGAGGTGGATTTCCGCTACAGCCACCGCTTGGGCGAACAGGAATTCGAGCTGGACACCCGCGACAAGGCGAACTGGGGGCTCTAGCCGACCCCCAGATTATTATCCTGTTACGCCAGCAGATGGTAGAGGTCCTGGGCCAGATGGGCGTAGAACAGATGCCGGCCCTGACCGGCCAGCCATAAACCCGTTGTTGGGTTGGATACCCAGGCACTAAGCCTCCCTTGGGGCCCCCAACCTAGGCACCCCTGATCGCATCCCCCGTATAAAATCAGTGTTGTCCAAGACAGACGTAGCGGCTAAAAATAATCTTATAAAAACGGTTGGTTATCTATAAATTTAGCAGTTTTTAAAATAAGGCCACCGCGTTTGGGCTGGTGTTTTTTGTTTCACTGGCGGTTGCCTGTCCAAGTCATAGCAAGAATAGATGTCAGCCACAATGGAGGCCGTCAGCTTGTGGTGGTTGGTCAAGAGCACAACCTGCTTTTGATTCTCCTCGTCCCACACCACCAGTCGACGCAGGGGGTAGGGACAATCGGTCAGGCTGCCGATGAGGAGTATGGTTTGATCGGCCAAGGCGTTTTGAGTCTTAGGCCCTGGCCGATTGGCCAGCACCTCGAAGATGGCGTTAGATTTGAGGTGGGTGACGAAGAAGACGCCCTGACCGGTCTACGTGCAAAACAGGGCATAGTCTTGGTAGCCCCTCGGTCCAAGACCAGGATGGAGCCAGGGTTGAGGGCCAGCCTCTGGGCCACGGTGGCATCGGCCACCTTGGCCTCGATGAGCAGGACAAAGCTGGGCA
>CBCOTF020000344.1:0-2120 GCA_965112955.2 Desulfarculales bacterium | reverse complement strand
AGATGCCCTGGACCCGCGAGGGCAGCCGGTTCACCTTGCTGTTCGAGCAGGCGGCCATGACCCTAGTGCGGGAGATGCCCGTGCTCTGGCTGCGGACTGCCTCATCGGGGTTAGCGACACGCGACTTTGGCGGATGGTCCAGTTCTACGTAGCCCAGGCCCTGTCCAAAAAGGGCAAGGGCTGTCTGGTCCTGTTCCGCCGCTTCCTGCGTAAACATGGCGGCGGTTACAATAATATCGCCAAGGTGGTCCGCGACATGTCGCCAGCCTCCCTAGCCACCATCAGCGAAAGCTTCCCCGGTTCCAACGTCACCGTGGGCTAGTTCCATGTAGTCCAACTCTTCACTACCGCCATGGACGAGGTTCAAAAGGCCGAGGCTAATAAGCGTAACCTGCTCAAGCCACCCGCTGGGCCGTGCTCAAGGCCGTTGATGGCGGCAGGCTAACCGAAAAGCAGCAGCAGGCCCTGACCGACCTAGAAACCGGCGGCTTCGCCACCGCCACCGCCTGGCGGCTCAAGGAAATGCTGCGCTGGACCAGGGAGACCACCTCTGTACGGGCCCCCCGTCCAGTGACGCCACCCACCTCATCCGACATGCTCTGAAGTGCATAACGCCTGACACCAAAACCCTAACCCTGGTCCTCAAGGCGCTCATGACTCTGGAGGAGCATGCCCACCGAATCTTAAGCCGCTGGACCTCCAACCATTCTAACGTCCGCCTGGAGGGGCTTAACGGCATCTTCCAGACGCCAGGGCAAGAATTAGAGGCCACCGTAATGTCCTCACCTTCATGGCCATGATCTATTTCATCGCCGCATCACTGGGGAACTCATCAAATTCCACAGTTAACGACGAAAACCAATAATTATAGTAGAGTCTTAAAGTTTATCATTAAGGAGGAGCACATGTCCCTGCCGGCGCCATACCTAACAATTCTAGGACCGCTATCCCGAGCTGGCCTGCGATTTTGCGGTCTTGGGGAAAAATGCCGCGACGCCGGCCCCCTGGCCGGCCGGGAGGTGCGCCTGGTCAAGCTGGGCCTGGCCGTGGCCACTGGCTCCAGAGGCGGCATAAAATCCCAGGTCCGCCGCGCCCTGCAGGAGGGGCTAACCCCTGAGGAAATGCGCCACGCCACGCTCCTGGCCCTGCCTACCATTGATTTTCCGACCATGGTGGCGGCCATGGACTGGATGGATGAGACCGTGGAGGAGTAGGCGTCAAAAATTATTTAACGCTGCTACGATAATTGTACTAACATAGCATTGTCAATAGGCGCCTTTTTTTGGGAGGATTATCATGCTGCAAGTCATCGGCGGGGCCGTGGTGGCGGCCTGCTTCTGGTCCATTGTGACCGCCATCGCCCTGTTTGCCACCAAGGACGAGTAGCTTCGCCGGCCGTCAGATCAAACCCCCACGGGGTGCCAGGCAAAAACCTTAGGCCTGCCAAGGCTAGAGGTTTGCTGTGTCTCGTCGTGAGCTGACGCTAACAATGGTGACAAGGCCGCGCCGCAATCTTACAATCCTCTTATATACGTGACCGGATCTTGCCCTGGTCTTCCCAACCAAAGGTCAGGAGCTTAAATATGAGGGCAAAGGTCCTGATGGCGTTGCTGCTGAGTCTGCTCAGCCTGAGCATCTTCCTGGCCGGGTGTGCCTACACTGGCGGAGGCAACTCCACCGGATACGATGATCAGCGCCGGCCCGAGGAAATGGAATGGGACTTGGCCCCCTGGCGCTAGGCTCATAGACTCCTCCTCCCCTGTCCTAGGAGTTAGCAAGCAATCGCCCCGGTTGCCGCCTAGTCACCGCCGGGGCTGCCTGGCCGTTAACGCGGTTGAGTCCTGAATGCGGATTACAGGGAAGTGGGGCATGCATTCCCTTTGAAGAGGGCCACCTAATACGGTGACGTGGGACGGATGGCCGGGGCACAGCGCCGCTGGTGTCTGCATTATGCCACAGGAGTCTTGTCGCCGGCCAAGCTTGCCCGCTTTTTTTCATGGGCTCTCCTTTCAAGTTTATATTATAGGCGTTATGGATCCGGCGATCGAAGATGGCATCGGCCAATGTGGGATCGCTGATGGTTTCGTGCCACTGGTCCACGGGCACTTGGGCGGTGACGA
>CBCOTF020000343.1:0-5734 GCA_965112955.2 Desulfarculales bacterium | reverse complement strand
GGGCCACTTGCCGTGGCATATGTGGCCCACATCGCGTGGAATCATTGGCTCGCTTGAAACGGAATCCGCATGCTGGGGGGACCTGGAGGTCGCCGGCGACCTGGGGTTGGGCGGCGCGGCCTTGCAGGACCTGGGCGCTGATCTGGTGCCACCCTCAAGGCCAGCTGGCCCAGCGGGCCGCTAGCCTGAGGGGCTGAGTCGACCCCCGACGGCGCGCCGTAAATAGCACAAGCGCGGGGACGGTGTACGCCGTCCCCGCGCTTGCTTGTCAGCCTCTAGGTTCGCGCCTGTCTAGCAGTTGCAGGAGGTGCTGCCGCAACTCCCGCCGTTGCTCAAGGGATGGGCCGGGGAGAGGACGAAGCCCTGCTGCCAGCCGTTGTCCACGAAGTCCACCTTCACATTGCCGCTCTGGGTGCTCAGGTCTTTGTCGATCAAGTAAGTCAACCGTCAAACTCGTACTTGTCGTCGTTGTCCTTTGGTTCGTCCAGAACCAGCCTAAGCGACGATCGCCAGCACGGTTTGCAGAAAAACCCGTAAGGCGGAGTCCAACTGCTTCTCCTGCATGAAGGCCTTGATGGCCTTATTGGCGCTCTCGGTTACCTCGATCATGGTGCTTCCCTTCCTGCCCCTGTTCGGAGCTTGGTTTCTTTTGACAAAATATGGCAACGATTTTACCGAAGGGCAAGGGGATAAGGCATTTTTTAGGCCGATGCCCCCAGCAAAACAGTAGGTCATGGGGATTGTGCAGGCAGACATTCATGTGTTTTGGTCATGTTAGCCCCTTGCCCCTCGGCTGGTGCCTATTGCCCCTGAAATACCGGCGGTCGCTTCTTCAGAAAGGCCCGGATGCCCTCCAGATAGTCCAGGCTGTCGTAGACTTGGCACCTTAGCCCCTGGATGCGCTCGAAAGTCTCCGGGTTCGGGGTGGGCGTTGCCCAGGATGCGCAGCTGCTCCTTGATGACCGCGATGGCCATGGGCGAGTTACGGCAGATTTGGCCCGCCAGTTCGTAGGTGAAAGATTCCAGCCCCTCGGCGGGCAAAAGGTGGTTGAGCACGCCCAGTTCGTGGGCACGTTGGGCGCCCATGGGCTGTCCGGTGAAAAAAAGCTCCTTGGTGATGTGTAGGCCCACGATATTGATGAAGTGCATTATGCCCGAAATGTTGTAGGGCTCGCCGATCTTGGTCGGGGTGATGGCGAAGGTGGCGCTGGGCGCGCCTAGTAGCATGTCGCAGACAAAGGCCAGGCCGCAGGCCCCGCCCCAAACCCCCCCTTCGATCATGGCTAGCACCGGCGCGGGCAGGCGTTGCAGGCCGCGCAGGAGCTTCTCCAGGGGATCGTTGTAGGACAGGGAGTCGCGGCCGGGCCGGGGTAGTTCGTCGATGGCTAAGCCCGCGGACCAGACTTTGGCTCCGGGCTGGGCACGGATTACCACTACCCTGGACTGGCGAGCCTGGAGGTCGTCCAGGGCGGCCAGAAACTCCTCTAGCATCTGTCGGCTAAGGCAGTTGCGTTTGGCCTCATGGTCAAAAGTTATGGTGCCGATTCGATCTTGGAAGTCAACCTTGATCAGTGCCATGCGCCTCTCCTTTGGCAACTGGATATTTGTCAGGTTCTGCGGGTGACCACGTAGAAGGCCAGGCCCAGCATGGTCTGCAGGTCCAGGTTGGGCCCCCCCTGGGCCAACAGCGGGGCTAGGGCGGTTTGGGCCTGGGCGGCGTGGTGGTTGGCCCAGGCGAAGGTGGCCTCCACTCCTCCCTGCCCCCGGATGATCTCCTGGGCCTCGGGCAGCAGCGTAGGCTCTTGGCGGCTCTGGCGGGTCAGCTTCAGCAGGCGTTGGCGCATTTCAGGCGATGCGTGGTCGCGGGCGTGGATGAAGGGCAGGGTGATTTTGCCCTCCTCCAAGTCGTGCCCAACGGGCTTACCGAATTCGTGTTCGCTGCCCACGTAATCCAGGGCATCGTCCACCATCTGGAAGGCGATGCCTAGCTCTATGCCGAAATCGTAAAAGGCCCGCACCGTCTCTGGGGACGCCCCGGCGTAGATGGCCCCCATCTGGCAGGCCGCGGCAAGTAGAACCGCGGTCTTGGTCACGATGACCTTGAGATATCCCTGATGACTCAAATCGAGGTCATCGGTATGAAGAAGCTCCAACACCTGCCCCTCGGCCATGTGGGTGGTGCAATCGGCGAGCGCCTGCACAAAGCGGTGGTCCGGCACTTCCACCGACAGGGAGTAGCTCTTAGAGAACAAAAAATCGCCCACTAGGATCACGGTGTCGTTGCCGTATTTCACCCGCGCCGCCGGGCGGCCGCGCCTTAAACCCGCATTGTCCACCACGTCGTCGTGCAGGAGGGTGGCGGCGTGTAGGTATTCAAAGATGGCTGCGTGGCGGGGGTCGGCTTCGTGCCCCAGGGCGCGGGCGGCTAGCAGAAACAGCACCGGTCTTAGCCTTTTGCCCCCGCTGAATATGATATAGCCACTGACTTCCTCTATATAGGGCACGTGGCTGGTGAGGTTGACGGTGAGCGCCTGATCCGCTGGCTCGGCCAGGGCGAGCACCCTGGCCCGTACCTCCTGGTTGCTCAAGGGGTTCAGCAATGGCCGGGGGGCTGGCGGCTGTTGTGGCAGGTCGTGGGTCGGCACGGCGATACCTCGCGCATCGGTGGATGTTGCACCCCTGTACCCGATGCCGAAAGCCTTGTCAACCCAATCCCCCGTCCGGCCGGGGGCGACACCGGACGTATGGCATGATTGGTGGCCTTGTTAGGGGGAGCCAACAAGACGGGTCAGGGGGAGGCTTTACCCGACCCATTATGAGAGCCGATAGCTCTTGCTACCCGCCCGTCTTTGTTCTTATACTGGAACGCCCCACTACGGGAGCTGGCAGCCCTGGCACTGGTTATAACCCCCTCGACCCGTTATGCCCGGCCGGTGGCGCTCGGTGGCTAGACCCATTGCCGTCCACCAACTCGGGGTGCCGGCGGCACAGATTATGAATTAGATTGTAGGCTGTGAGTAGCACCTCCTGGGGGGGGGCGCGCAGGTCCTCGGCCTCCTGCTCCAGGCCCAGGCGCGGCACCGAGAAGGGGCGAAAGGACAGGGCTTAGGCCGAGGCCGCCGTCTTTCCGGGGGAGAAGTTCACGCCCAAGATTTTGCGTCGCTGCAACTCCTGGGAGTCCAGATCGCGCAGGTAGGCCGATAGCGACATGAAGTCATAGTTGCGCTCGAACTCCAGGATATCCCGGTTAACCTCCTGGCGCAGGTTCAGGACACGCTGGCGCTCCACATTTAGGGCCTGGCGTCTATCCCAAAAATCCTCGTGCAGGCGTTCGATGAGCTTCTGGTAGCGCCGGCAGCTGGTTCAGCCCTTGGGCTGCAAAAAAACCAAGTCCGCGGGCTGGCATTCCACATTGGGCGGGGTCAGGCAGGCCATTTGGAAGAAACGGCGGGCGCTTTAGGGAGTGAGCAAGGCCCGGACCAGCAGCAGCTTGCCCTTGCCCCAGGCGCTCAAGCCGCTGTGAGAAGCGCAACAGGCTTCGAAGAGCAGGTTGCCCTCTTTCTCGGTGACGCGGCGTTTCTGGCGACAGTTCTCCAGAACCTCCTGCTTGACCGACTGATTCAGGGTCGCAATCAGGTCGTCGTCGCTTATGCCCGCTGCCCATGGCTAGGGTTGGCCCTTGAGGCTCGGGGCGCTTTCTGCTAGCCTGTAGCCTGGTCTCAGTGCTGGGCTGCGCGACCGTGGGGCTGTACGGCGCGTTTAATCTTTTACGCATTTTACGACCTGCGGCGCGGTTTTACAATCCTTGAAGCCCCAGGCCGGGGGAGGGAGCGGTCCATGTCCAAGGTGGCGGTCATTTACAAAGCCCACACCCCCGAGGCCCAGATCCTGGCCCAGAAGCTGGAGGGCTGGCTGCGCGCCCAGGGGGCTTCGCCCTTGCTACAGGAAGCCGACTCCAGCCACGAGACAGACGTCCCCAGCTCGGTCCTGAAGCTGCCCGGCGACATCGACCTGGTGGTGGTGCTGGGTGGTGACGGCACCATGCTGGGAGCGGTGCGCGAGGTGGTGCTGGCCGGCTTGGAGGAGGTGCCCATCCTGGGGGTGAACATGGGGGGCCTGGGCTTTCTCACCGCCCTGGCCCCCGAGGAGCTTCTGTCGGCCATGCAGCTGGTGCTGGCCGGCAAGTTCGCTGCGCCAGCGCGCTTGATGCTGGAGGTCCTGATCACCAGCCCCGGCCAGGCCCCTCGCCGGGTGACGGCGCTCAACGATGTGGTGATCAATAAGGCGGCTCTGGCCCGCATCGTAGAGTTGTGCCTGGAGGTGGACGGCCAGCCGGTAGCTACCTTCCGGGCCGACGGCCTCATCTTTTCCACCCCCACCGGCGCCACGGCCTACAACCTATCCGCTGGCGGACCCATTTGCCATCCCTCTCTGGAATGCATCGTGGTCACGCCCATCTGTTCTTTCGCCCTGAGTAACCGCCCCCTGCTGCTCTCGCCGGACATGACTCTGTCCCTGGACTTGGGCTATCGCGCCCAGGAGACCACTCTGACCAGCGACGGCCAGGTGGGGCTGGCGCTCTGCTCCGGTGATCATGTCACCATCCGCCGGGCCACCCAGGCCGTGCGCTTGGTGCAGTCGCCCTTCAAGGGATTTTTCGAGATACTGCGCACCAAACTTGGCTGGGGCTAACGGGGTGCCCCCGTGGGGCGTTAACGGGTCGGTTGGCCTGGCGGCCTTAAACGGGGCGTGCCGGCTCCCGCTGATATGCTGTCGCGCAAGAACGAAGTGAGGTGAAGGGGCGTCCCCCGGCGGGCTCTGAAGCGGCTCGCCCTGGTCCGAGGCCGGCCTCGCCAGGGGCAACACCAGGAGGCGGAAGTTGCTGCCCTGACCGGGATGGCGGTCGAACTCCAGGCGGCTGCCGTGGGCCTCGGCGATCTTGCGCGAGATGGCTAGCCCCAGACCAAAGCCCTGGCGTTTGGTGGTGAAGAAGGAGATGAAGACCCGGAGCTGGTCCTCGTGGGGTATGCCGCTGCCCTGGTCGCTAATCTCCAGCACCATCCAGGGCCATTTCTGGCTGGTGCCAACCCTCACCATCGTGTTTCTCTCCGAGGCCTGGATGGCGTTTTGCATCAGGCTCAGCACCACCTGTTTGACTCGTCCGGCGTCCAGCACCGGCGTCGCCAGCTCCGACTGTCTGGAAATTTTCAGGCGCACTTGCCTTGGCTCGGCTAGGTAGGCCAACATGGCCAGGCATTCATCCACTAGGAGCAACAGGGGCTGGGAGGCCCGGTCCAGCTCCACGAAGTGCGAGTAGTCCAGCATTTCCCGTAAGAGGTGCTCCATGTGTGCTACTTGGTCCACCACGATGCCTAGAGGCCGATGGTGGGGGTGCTCGCGGTGGGCAACTCGCGCAGCATGCGCTGGGCAAAGCCACCGAAGGCCACCAGGGGGGTCTTGAGTTCGTGGGCCCCCGCCGCCGCCTGCCCTAAGAAAACACCAGGTCCTGGACCTCCTTGAGCCGCCAGACCTTCCGCCCCTCGCGGTCCACGATCACCGTCCGTGACCAGGCCGGTAACGCAGGGTAGCGCCATCTACTGTTGTTTTTCGGATTAATTTGACGAAGGTTCTCTGATTATCCTGGCCTGATTCTTCTTTTTTCACTTGATCAGATGAACTCTGGTACGGGGATGCGGACGTGTTTCGGGGAAACGATTTTAGCCTGCTCCTCGGC
>CBCOTF020000342.1:0-2504 GCA_965112955.2 Desulfarculales bacterium | reverse complement strand
AGGGCGAAGAAGGCGCGGTAGTTTGGTTTCATGAGTTGCTGACCTCCGGGTCTGGTTTATGCTAGAAAAGGGATCCGCCAGTGGTGGCCGTGGTGGAGCTGAATTCCAAACGAAGCAAATGATGGTCACGCTTGACCCTGCAATTGGTGGCAAAGCCCAGCGGCCTGAGCAAGCCGTGGGAGCGGTTTTCCAGTAGGACCCCTACGCGATCGGGGTCATGGCCGTGGTAGCGGAGGATGATTTGCTTGACGATCAGAGGCATTGGGGGCTCGTATAGCCTGCCGGCCAGGGAGACGGTGCAGTCCAGGGCTACGTGGCGCGTAGCCCTTTTTCTGAAGTAGGTTGCTAGGTTGGCGTGGGCCGGCCTGACTCATTCCATCTTGCTGGTGAAGCGTTACAAGGGGGCCTGTCCGGTGCCCAGATGCTTGCGCTGGTGGTAGACGTCTCTAACCCAGCACTCCAGGGCCTCATTGATATCTCGAAGGGTATCACCCTTGAAACCGGGTAGAAACTGTGACCTGACGGTGCGGAAGAATTTTTCGATTTTGCCCTTGCCCTGGGGCACGTATGGCGGTGAGTGGATCAGGGCGATGCCCAGGGAGGCGGTGATCTTTCCCAGGTGGTGGGAGCGAAAGGCTGGGCCGTTGTCGAGGTAGAGCTTGCGTGGTAGCCCCAGTTTGAGCAGAGCCTGGCGCAGGGCCTGTAGATAAGTAGCCAGTCCCTCGGAGAGGTAAAACTCGGCATGGGCGATCAGGCGGTTCATACCATCGATTAAGGCGAAGAGGTAGGTCTTGCGCCGTTTGTCGCCCATCAGAAACATCGGCCCATGCATGGCGTCACTCTGCCAACTGTCGTTGGGCATCGCGGCCTCTAAGCGTCTGCGGTCGAGTGTCGGCGCATCCTCTCGCTGATTAGGGTAGTCACTGACGCAGTGGGCAGTTCCCTGCTCAGGCGGACCAGGGCCTGGGCGGTGTCCTCGCCCAAGGCCTGCTGCCGCCCCGATCATTCCTGCCCATAGGGTAGCGGGATTCCAGCTTGCCGCCGCCTTGCGATAGAGCCTGACCCATCCCAGGATGGTGGAACGCGACAGCCTGGTGCGGTTGGAGAAGGGGATTTGCCACCGCTGGGTGCACTTGTCCCGCAGCAACCTCTCCCGTTCACCACGCTCCATGTAGTCCCTGACAAAAAAGTCGCTGGTGACGCCAAAACGAAAGATGGCTACCCGTTTTTTCTGGTCCTCGTCCATATCGGTCCTCAAAGGGGGTGTTTCGCCCATGTGTAGACCAGGGGGCCGAGCTAGGACAACGGCACCCTTGGGTAGGTGGCTCAGGTAGGGCAAGGGTTCTCGCTTTGCGCCGACCGGCTGGCCGCGGCCCAGCCCCGGCCACTGAACCAATCGAAGGCCCCAAGCAGGTCGCCCGACCAGCCTGACCTCAGGTATAGGCTCACCTGCCGCAGCAGGCCCTTGAGCCAGTGCGCTGGCGGGAGCGCAGCAGGTCGGGGTCCCCTCTGCCCCGGGCTAGCTTATTGAAAAGGATTTGCCGAATGGTCTCCACCAGGGCCTGGAATCGGCTCCAGTAGCCCCACGGCCGCAGCCGGATCACCGTCCGGCCGTCAGGGCAGAGGAAACGCCGAAGCCAATTCGCCGTAGGGGCTTCATCAAAAATAGGCAGGCACGAAGCCGCGCCCTCAAAGCCGAACGCTCCCACATCGGGGGCACCTCTCCGGCCGGGATCAGGGGAAACGCCACCCCATTTCCATGATTTTCTTAACGCAAGCTGCAACGAAAAGTACGATGGCAACCAGATGGCAGGGAATTATTACCGTTTTTCGGGGTCTGGGGTGGTCCACCACCCTCGGCCATTTCCTCATTCCTGGACCCACATCCAAGGTCCAGGATAATGGGATAAAATCCCTATCTGGTCAAGCCAATCTGAAAAAGTTTCTTACTTCCCGATTAGAACAAAGCAAGAATCAACACCTGCCGCCGTCAACGGCTTTGAGCACAGCCCAGCGGACGGCTTTGGGAAGGTTACGCTCTTTAGCCTCGGCTTTTCGGACCTCTTCCACGGCGGTGGTGAAGGATTGAATTACATGGAACCAGTCCACGGTGACGCTGGCGCCGGGGAAGCTTTCGCCGGTGGTGCCCAGAGAAGCTGGCGATATGTCGTAGACCACCTCGGCGATATTGTTGTGATCGCCGCCATGTTCCCGTAGGAAGCGGCGAAACAGGACCAAACAGCCCTTGCCTTTGTCGGGGGTAATGAAGAAGATGATGACTGGCTTTTGCTTGCGGTCTAGATCAATGAAGACGGTGACGCAGTTGTGGCCCCGTTTGGCGGCGGCTTCGTCCAGAGCTACGGCCTTGACCCCACCCAGATCCATTTTGGATAGGGCCTGGGCCATGTAAAACTGGACCACCCGTCAAAGTAGCGTGACGCTGACCCCGATGATGCGGGCCGCAGCCAGCACGGGCATTTCCCGCACCAGGGTCATGGCCGCCT
>CBCOTF020000341.1:0-21046 GCA_965112955.2 Desulfarculales bacterium | reverse complement strand
TGGACGTGGTGGTCCCCCTGACGGGTGAGGTTAGGGCGGCCCAGATCTTCGTGGCAGTTCTGGACGCCAGCAGGCTACACCTTTGCCGAGGCCACACGAACCCATAGTCTACCCAACTGGATCGGCTCCCACCAGCGGGCCTTCCAGTTTTTTGACGGGGGTGACGGCGTTAATGGTAATCGACAACCTCAAGCCCGGGGTGAGCAAAGCTTGTCACTACAAGCCCGACATCAACCCGACCTACTAGGAGATGACCGCCGACTACAGCACAGCGGGTTTTGCTCGCCCGGGTACGAAAACCCCGTGACAAGGCCAAGGCTGAGGTGGATACTAGCCGCTCTGCACAAGGGGACCTCCTTCAGTCTGGCTGAGCTCAGCCAGGCGATCCGTGGACTTTTAGACCGGCTCAACAACCGGCCTTTCAAGAAGCTGCCCAGCAGCCGACGCTCCATGTACGAATCATTGGACAAACCAGCGCTCAAGCCTCTGCTCGCCACGGTCTACCAATATGCCCAATGGAATAAGGCCGAGGTCCACATCGATTACCACGTGTAGGTGGACCGCCACTACTACTCGGGCTCCCACCAATTGGCGGGCAAGAACCTGGACGTCCGCTACACGGAACGCACGGTGGAATGCTTTCATAAGGGCCAGCGGGCAACCTGCCACCGTCGCATTCTGGAGCAAAATGGCTTCGCTACCCTCGCCGAGCACATGCCCCACTCCCACCAGGAGTATGCCAAGTTGACCCCCTAAAGAACCACCAACTGGATACACAAGGTCGGCGAGGCCACGGCCAACAAGCTAGCCGGGGGGATCATGGACCGGTAGGCACATCCCCAGTAAGACTTCAGGGCCTGCATAGGCCTGGTCACCCCGATCAAAAAACATGGTTAAGCGCGAATGGAGGTCACCTACCTGAGGGCCTTGGCCTATAGGGCCTTCAACTCCAAGAGCGTAGAGCGCATCATCGACAAGGAGTTGAGCAAGGCGCCTTTACTGACGCCAGCCCCGGAGTCCAGTCTCATCCTTCACCCCAATATCCGCGGAGCCGGCTATTTCCTGACCGCCCAAAAAGGAAGCCATACTGATTAGTCCCATCCTGGACAAGCTCCGCGCCCTGGGGTTGGAGGGCATACTCAAAGCCCTAGAAAAACAGCTGAACACCTCGAAGCCCAGAAACTGGGCTTCGAGGAAAGACTAGGCCTGGTGGTGGACAGGGAGGCCGTCTACAGAGAAAACCGCTAGCTAAAAAACAGGCTGGCCAAGGCCAAGCTCCGACAATTACGCCTGCCTGGAGAACATCGACTACCGGCAAAAGCGCGGCATGGACAAGTCACTCATCATGGCCCTAGCCTCATGCCGATGGATCGCCGAACACCACAACCTGTTCATCAGCGGACCCACCGGCGTAGGCAAAAGCTTTATCGCCTGCGCCCTGGGCCAAAAGGCTTGTCTAAAAGGCTACTCGGTCTCCTACAAGAGGATGCAGCCCCCATACGCGAAATGGTTGCGACCCGAGGGAGCGGCAGCCATCAAAAGATGATCGTCGCCAGCTCCACGACCAATCTGCTCATTTTGGACGACTGGGGGCTGGAGAAACTGTCACGGGAGCAGAATCTGGATATGCTCGGAGTCCTGGGCAACCGCTACGGCCGAGGCTCCACCATCGTCACCGCCCAAGTGCCCGTGGACCAGTGGCACGAAACCATCAACGATTCCACCCTCGATCGCCTGATCCATAACGTTTACAAGATAAGCCTGAAAAGAAAGTCTATGAGAAAAAAGTTAGCAAGCTTGACCGGCGACAAGAGCCCTATGGCATAATGCAGATACCAGCGGCGCCGTGCCCCAGCCACCAGGCCCACATCACCGGATTAGATGCCCCTTTTCAAATGGAATGCATGCCCCACTTCCTCCCTGGAATCTGCACCCGGCAGGTTAGATCGCACCAGCGCATGTCATATTTACTGTTTGCCGAACATGATAGCATGCCGGCGGCCCCTGGTCTGCTCCGGCTCAGGCGCCGGCCGGCCTGGTAAGTCGCGGATAGGTAGTGGGTTAATTTGAAGTTACCCTCTGCTGACATAGGGCTTTAGGTGTACTATTTTTGGGGTATGTTTAAACGCTCAAATAAGCCCAAACGGCTTTGCGATCTGAATGAGTTAGCAGCTAAGCTTGTGGGTATCGCAACGGGCGCAAAACTTGAACCTGCCGACGACACCCCCGCCAAAGAAGACACCCGCAACCCTCATGCCGCAGCCCTGGGCTATCTTGGTGGTCTCAAGGGTGGCAAGGCCCGCGCCTCCAAGCTTACCCCCGAAGAACGTAAGGCCATAGCCCAGAAAGCGGCCAAGGCGCGGTGGAGTAAATAGTACCGCCCCCGGCATCAACGCAGCTGCTAGGCATGATATGTATCACTAAAAGATTCTCTTGACGCCAGCTATATATGCATGGTACTATTTTTTTAAAGTTAGATATTGGAGGGGATGATGCCTCACGTAGAAACAGATATAGCAATGGTGCTCGAAAGGAAACTCCATCACCATCTAGAGCAGGCGGCGCGATGCCGCCGCGCTCTCGTTGCCTATCGTGGTGAAGATGACAACGTCACACAGTCAAAACAACTAGGGTGGGCTGCAGCCATAGACGACGTGTTCCAGGTCAATGCGCAGCTTAGCTTTGAAGAAATCAGGACCAAACTGATAGAAAAGGGGTTGCCCGCCCAGGAGGACCAATACAGCAACACGATACGCAGCACCCTGGCTCGCAAGGCCAGCGAGGGCGGGACGTTAGAGCGCATAAGCCCTGGCGTTTATCGAGCCAAGGGTCACGGAGTATTGGAGAATGAAACATTAGGAAACGAATAGGCACCACGGGGCAGGGTGTGCCTATTCACCACTCGTTTTAACCGGAATTGTCCGCAACAAGTGCGTCGCCGGGTAGGCTAGCAACCAAATATAGTTTAGTCTACCTATGCGGTATTGTCATAGGGATAATCGTCCATGGAGCACCGACTATGCCACTCCGTCACTTAGGGTAAGAGGCTAATATCGTTAATACTACTTGCCAACCAAAAAGTTCATTCTAAACTGACTTTTATACTTGATCGCACATGTTAAACGTGTTATCATTATAATTTATGAACAAATTGTCAACACAGAAGCGAGCCCAAATCATCGCATACTTAAGTTGAAAACAATAGTATACGCGTCACGGTCCGCATGACCGGCGCGGCCAAGAACACGGTTGCTAAGCTTTTGGTGGACCTGGGCAATGCCTGTGCTGAGCATCAAAATTAAGATGCTGGTCAACTTGCCTTGCAAACGAGTCCAGGTTGATAAAATTTGGAGCTTCTGTTATGCCAAGGCCAAGAACGTGCCCGAGGACAAGCGTGGCCAGTTTGGTTAGGGCGACGTGTGGACCTCGACGGCTATAGATGCTGATACCAAGCTGGTGCCCTCTTGGTTGGTGGCCACCCGCGACGCAAACGCCGCCGCAATCTTCTTGACTGACCTTAAGAGTCGTTTATCCAAGGATGTACGGATTCAGCTTGCCAGCGACGACCATAGCGCCTACCTGCCTGCGGTTGATGATGTATTCGGTGCAGACGTAGCTTATGCACCGTTAGTCAAGGTATACGGGGCAGATACTGAAATATCCCGCCGTTACAGTCCCGCAAGGTGCCTGGGCGCAATTAAGACGCCAGGCAACAGCCAGCCCAACCCCAAACATGTCAGCACTTCTTATGTTGAGCGGCAGAATCTCACCATGCGTATGAGCATGCGAAGGCTCATTAGGCTGAGTAACGGATTTTCTAAATAAGGTGGAGAACCTGGTAGCCGTCGTGAGCCTGCATTACATGTACTATAACTTCGTCAGAGTACACCACAGCCTGCGGGTTACGCCAGCGATGGAGGCCTTAATTACCAATCACGTGTGGAGCTTGGAAAAAACCGCGGGGTTGCTATATTAGCCCAACCGATTTAAATTCAAACTGACCCACTACCCGCGGATATGGCGGGTTGACAAAAAATTCGGGGCCTGCTAACCTTAACACTTAGTTTTTATTGATATATAGGCCGGTGAATCGGCGAAAGATCGGGCATGCGCGGCGAGATCATCTGTATCGGCGATGAGCTGATCAGCGGTCGGGTGGGCGAGGCCAACTTCCGCTACGCCGCCGTCCGCCTGTGGCCCCTGGGCCTGGGCCCGGCCCGGGTGGTGATGGTGGGCGACGAGCCGGCGGCCATCCAGAAAGCCTTGGCCCAAGTCTCTGTGCACGCGGACTATCTCATCGTCAGCGGCGGCTTGGGCACCACCGAGGACGACCTCACCGCCTCACAAGCCGCCAAATTCCTAGGGCTGGAGCTGGTGGAGCACCCCAAAAAGCTCCAGCAACTGGAAGAGATGCTGCTGCCGTGCGGCCGTGGGCTCACCCCCGAGATACGGCGCATGGCCAGCATGCCGGCCGGAGCGCGCCCCCTGGACCCCCGAAGCGCCGGTTTCGCCCTCACCGACGCGGCAGAGCGGCCCCTGTACTTCCTGCCCGGGGTGCCGTTGGAGTTTCGGCGCATCATGGACCACACCGTGCTGCCCGAGTTGGCTGCCCGAGTCGGGGCTGGGGTGGTGGCGACCCGCCAGCTCAGCTGCTATGGCCTGCCCGAGAGCGAGGTGGGACGCCGTCTAGCCGGCCTCACCCAGGGCATCACCGGGGCCAGCCTGGGCTACTATCCGGTCTTTCCCGAGGTGCAACTCTTGCTGAGCATTCGCGCCGGCGACGAGGCTACCGCTCAAGCCGCCCTGGAGCCCCTGGAGCGGGAGGTACTGATGCGCCTAGAGGGCTACGTGGTGACCAGGGGCGGGGCCAGCCTGCATCAGACCGTGGCCAGCCTCTTGAGCGTTCGGCATCTGAGTCTGGCCCTGGCCGAGTCCTGCACCGGCGGTCTCATAGGCCACCGTCTGACTCAGGTCTCCGGGGCTTCGAATTTCCTGGAGCGCGACCTGGTGGTCTATTCCAACCGGGCTAAGCAGGAACTCTTGGGCGTCAGCCAGAGCACCCTGGAGCGCTTTGGGGCTGTGAGCGACCAGTGCGCTCGGGAGATGGCCAAGGGTGCGCGTCAAAAGGCCGGGGTGGATTTGGGCCTGGCCGTAACCGGCATCGCTGGCCCTACCGGCGGCAGCCCCGAAAAACCTGTGGGCACCGTTTTTTTTGGGCTGAGCCACGCGAGCGGCGTCCAGACCTGGCAACGGCGCTTTCACGGCGACCGGGGCATGGTCAAACTGCAGGCCGCCGAAACCGCCCTGGACCTCTTGCGCCGCTACCTGGAGCAACATGCGTCTGTTCGTAGCGCTTGAACTGCCCCCGGAGGTGAAGCAGGCCGCCTCCACGGTCACGGTCCAGTTGCGCCTGGCTGGTGCCAACGTCAAGTGGGTGGCGACCCAGAAACTGCACCTGACGCTCAAATTCCTGGGCGAAGTGGCACCAGAAAAGCTGCCAGGGCTGAAACAGGCCCCCTCGCAGGCTCTAGCCGGACATAAGCCCTTGGATTTGACGGTGCGGGGCCTCTCTACGCCTTTTCCTCGCTCCAGCGCCTCCAGGTGTGGTCTGGCTGGGCCAGACCGGGCAGGTGACCGATCTGGCCGAGGCCCTTGAGGCGGCCTGCGAGCCTCTGGGCTTTGCCCCCGAGGGCCGGGCCTTCAAAGCGCACCTGACCCTGGGGCGTCTGCGGTGTCAGCGGGAACCTACCCGCTCCAGTCAGCTTCTGACACGGGAGCTGGCTGACCTGGGGAACTTTGAGGGACCGAACTTCCTGGGCCGGCGCGTGGCCCTGATGCAGAGCACCATCATTCCCCGGGGTCCCATCTACCAACCCTTGGCGGAGTGGGAGTTAGGCGGCTGAGGCGGCTATCATGCCAAATGACAATCACAACTATATAGTAACTATATATATGGCTAGCAAGGGCACCCCTGGCCTTTCCTCATGGTCAATTTGTGGCCGCCAAGCGGACCGGTGGCAATAAAAAATTTTAGGGCGGCCGCTGCTTGCGATTAATATAGAGAGCGCCTGACTGCGGGTTTGCAACCAGACCGGGGGAGCTAACCCCGGCAGCGCGGGAGGACGGCATGGCCGAGAAGGACCCGGTGAAGGAGCGCGATAAGGCCCTGGACAGCGCGCTGAAGCAGATCGAACGCAATTTCGGCAAGGGCGCCATCATGCGCCTAGGTGCTGGAGAGGTGGCGGCCGACGTTGCGGCCATTTCCACCGGCTCCCTAGGCCTGGACCTTGCCACCGGCGTGGGCGGCGTCCCTCGGGGGCGGGTCACCGAGATATACGGCCCCGAATCCTCGGGCAAGACCACGCTGACCCTACACGTCATCGCCGAGGCCCAGAAGCTAGGCGGCGTAGCCGCCTTCGTGGACGCTGAGCACGCCCTGGACGTGGGCTACGCCAAAAAACTCGGCGTCAACGTGGACGAGCTTCTGGTGAGCCAGCCCGACACCGGCGAGCAGGCTCTGGACATCGTGGAGATTCTGGTGCGCTCCGGTGCCGTGGACGTGCTGGTGATCGACTCGGTGGCCGCCCTGGTGCCCCGGGCCGAGCTGGAAGGCGAGATGGGCGACAGCCACGTGGGCCTGCAGGCCCGGCTCATGAGCCAGGCCATGCGCAAGCTCACCAGCATCATAAGCAAAAGCCACACCTCTGTCATCTTCATCAACCAGATACGCATGAAGATCGGCGTGGTGTTTGGTAGCCCCGAGACCACCACCGGCGGCAACGCGCTTAAATTCTACGCCTCCCTGCGCTTGGACATCCGCCGCATCGGCAAGCTGAAAAGCGGCGAGGAGGAGATCGGCAGCCGTACCAAGGTCAAGGTGGTCAAGAACAAAGTGGCCCCACCGTTTAAGCAAGCCGAGTTCGACATCATGTTTGGGGCCGGCATCAACAAGATGGGCGAAATACTGGACATGGGCGTGGCCGAGGACTTGGTGAACAAGTCCGGGGCCTGGTACTCCTACGGCGAAGAGCGTTTGGGCCAGGGCCGCGAAAACGTGGTAGCCTATCTCAAGGAGCATCCCGAAACCAGCGCCCAACTGGAGGAGCGCCTGCGCGCCAAACACGGGCTCAAGCAGGCCGCCGGCGCCGAGGGCGCTGTAGAGGCGGAGGACTAGGCTTTCAGCACGGCCGCCGGTGTTTTGCCGGCGGCCGTCTTTTTGGCAAAGGACGATGGACATGGCCCAAACTGGCAACGAGATACGTGCGCTTTTCTTGGACTACTTCCGCCGCCAGGCCCACCAGGTGGTGGCCAGCTCCTCGGTGGTGCCCAAGAACGACCCCAGCCTGCTATTCAGCAATGCGGGCATGGTGCAGTTCAAGAACTGCTTTTTGGGCCAGGACAAGCGCGAGTACGTGCGCGCCGCCACCTGTCAGAAATGCTTTCGCGTATCGGGCAAGCACAACGACCTGGAGAACGTGGGGCGCACGCCCCGGCACCACACCTTCTTCGAGATGCTGGGCAACTTCAGCTTCGGCGACTACTTCAAGCCCGACGCGGTGCGCTTCGCCTGGGAGCTTCTCATCCAGGGCTACGGCCTGGACCCCCAGCGGCTGTGGGTCAGCGTGCACGAACAGGATGACGAGGCGGCCCTGCTCTGGGAACGGGAGGTCGGCGTCAAGGCCGAACGCATCGTGCGTCTGGGTGACAAGGACAACTTCTGGGCCATGGGCGACACGGGCCCTTGCGGCCCCTGCTCCGAAATTCATATCGATCAAGGCCCCGAGGTGGGCTGCGGGCGGACTGACTGCGCCGTGGGCTGTGACTGCGACCGCTTCCTGGAGCTGTGGAACCTGGTCTTCATGCAGTACGACCGCGACGCCTCGGGCAAGATGACACCCCTGCCCAAGCCCAGCATCGACACCGGCATGGGCCTGGAGCGCATCACGGCCACGGTGCAGGGTAAGCTTAGCAATTACGACAGCGGCATCTTCCAGCCCATCCTGCACAGAATCGCCGAGTTGGCGGGACTGGCCTACGGCGCCGGCCTCGAGACGGACATCAGCCTGCGGGTGGTGGCCGACCATGCCCGGGCCTGTGCCATCCTGGTGGGCGATGGCGTGTTGCCCAGCAACGAGGGGCGCGGCTACGTGCTCAGGCGCATCCTGCGCCGGGCCGCTCATCATGGCCGCAAGCTGGGCCTGCAAAAGCCCTTTTTGCACCTGGTGGCCCAAGAGGTCATCGCCCAAATGGGCGGGGTATACCCCAACCTACAGGAATCGCGGGTCTTCGTGGACAAAATCATCGTCAGCGAGGAAGAACGCTTCGGCGAAACCCTGGACACCGGGCTAAAACTTCTTAACGAGGCCATGGCCGAGGCTAAGGCTAAGGGCCAGGACACCCTCACCGGCGAGGTGGCCTTCAAGCTCTACGACACTTTTGGCTTCCCCCTGGATTTGATGCTGACCATCCTGGAGGAGGAGGGCTTCGGCGGGGTAGATGAGGAGGGCTTCCAGGCGGCCATGGATCAGCAGAAATCCCGCAGCCGGGCCTCTTGGAAGGGTTCGGGCGAGGAGGGGCTGGCCCCGGCTCTGGCGGGCCTGCGCGCCCAGGGTTTCAAGACGGCCTTCGTGGGCTATCAAGGGCTGGAGGGATGCTCGCCGGCCCAGCTGATCCTGGTGGATGGTCAGGCGGTAGAGACCATCGGCTTGGGCCAAATCGCCGATATAGTTACCTCCCATACACCCTTCTACGGCGAGACCGGCGGTCAGGTGGGCGACATGGGCCGCATGGACGGCCCCAAGGGATGGGCCAAAGTTCTGGACACCCAGCGCCCCGATGGCGAGCTGATCGTGCACCAGGTGGAGGTAATGGCAGGGGTTATAGAGCAGGGCCAGGAACTGACGCTGACCGTGGATATCCAAGCCCGCGGGGCCACCGCCGCCAACCACACCGCTACCCACCTCTTGCACGCCGCCCTGCGCAACCGCCTGGGCGAGCATGTAAAGCAGGCCGGATCCCTGGTCTCGCCCGAGCGCTTGCGTTTTGATTTTAGCCATTTCCAGGCCATGACCCCCGAGGACATCCGTGAGGTGGAACGCATAGTCAATGCCGCCATCCGCCAAAACATCGCCCTGGATACCCAGGTGATGGACCTGGACGAGGCCATGCAGAGCGGGGCCATAGCCCTGTTCGAGGAGCGCTACGGCGACCACGTGCGCCTGGTGCAGATACCAGGCGTCTCCAAGGAACTGTGCGGCGGCACCCACGCTCAGCGCACCGGTGAAATCGGCCTGTTTAAGATCATCAGCGAGTCCTCGGTAGCCGCTGGCGTGCGCCGCGTGGAGGCGCTAACCGCCGGTGCGGCCCTGGAGGCGGTGCTGACCCTGGAGGAGGCGCTGGGGCGGGCTGCCGTAGCGCTTAAAAGCGCTCGTTCGGAGGTGGCCGACAAGGCGCTCAAGCTCAGCCAGGGCCTCAAGGAGCGCGAGCGCGAGGTGGAGGCGCTCAAAATTCGCCTGGCCGGGGCAGGGTCCCGCGATCTCCTTGCCGACGCTGTGGAGGTCGCTGGGGTCAAGGTGCTGGCCACCCAGGTTGAGTCCGACAACCCCAAGGCCTTGCGCGCGCTTTCCGACTCGCTGCGCGGCCGCATCGGCTCGGGCATCGTGGTGCTGGGCGCCGCCGTCGAGGGCAAGGCCCTACTTTTGGCCTTGGTGACCAAGGACCTGGTGGGGCGTTTCCACGCTGGCAACTTGGTCAAGGTCCTGGCACCCATGGTCGGCGGCGGCGGCGGCGGCCGGCCGGATTTGGCTCAGGCTGGTGGCCAGAACCCCACGGCCTTGGAAGAGGCCCTGGCCCAAGTACCGGACTTGGTGCGGGAGCAGGCCCAAAAGGCGGACAAGTAGACGTGACAAACTTCGTTGAGGCGCGCCGACGCGGCCGGAGAAGGGGAGAAGGGAAAGCGCGATTATGAAGCTCCTGTGGGAATCATCCTTGGCCCTCCTGGGCAGCCTGGCTGCGGATTCCGTTTCAAGCGGGCCAGTGATTCCACGGGATGTGGGCCACTTGAGGTAGTAACGACGCTGGATAACACCTGATTGGTTATACTGTGCTGGTTCTAGCCCAGATAACGCCGCTTACCCGGAGGTGAGCCAAGGCCCTGGCCACGGCCCAGCAATGGGGCACCCTAGCCAGCCAGGCAGACGCCGAGAGCCTGTCGGGGCTGTGTTGGAAGAATGATTAACTTGATATTCACGCCACCGCCCTTGTGGAGTCCACGACCCAATCCCTGGAGGCTTTCAAGAGCGGGACGCGCCATTACGACCCCATCGTTATAGAAGAGGAGGCGTCCTCCTGGGGTGGCGCCGCAGTGGTGCGCGGCAAATTCAACCTCAAGAATTATAACCGGGACCGTACCATCGAGGGCGTGAACCGCTTCAGCATGGCCATCATGTCCGAGCCGGCCGGAGCGCGGGGCACCTCCTTCCAGGCCACGGGCATCCCCCAGACCAAATAGACCAGCCGCGGGGTGTCACCCCTCAGCGGGGCACCCCGCGCCTTGGTTTTCAAATCCCAAGCCCACCAACCAGCGGTAGGCATTGTCCGCCTTGTGGGACCGGCTACGCCTCCCCTGAGCATGGGCATGGTAAAAACCCTTCCCGCCAGGTCCCAAAAAATCCGGGTGCCTCGACGAGGGGTCCCGGCTGGTTGTCAGCAGGCTAGCCGTTCTAGAAGGGCGAGGACGGCCCGCCATCGCCTCCAACGGATATCCGAGGCGAATCCAGGGGTGGGGGTGAAATCAGGTCGCGGCGCTCCTCCTGGCGTTTGGCCCGTTCTTCGGGGCTGATGGAATCCAGCTTTTTCTGGGCCTGCTGAATTTTGGCCATAGCCTCGCCGTAGAGCCCCACATCGGGATACTGGGTCAGCACCCGCTTGTAACGGCCGATGGCCGCCTCGAAGTGCTTGACGCGCATATAGTAATCGCCCACGAACATGTCGTGAGCCGCCTGGTGCTCAAAGGCCTCCTTTAGGCGAGGGAAGGCCTTTTGGGCCCATTCATTGCTGGGGTACTGGCGCACCAGACGCTGAAAGGCATCGGCGGCCTTGCGGGCATTGGTGGAGTCGCGGTCGGAGGTGAGCATTTGGGAATGGTGGACCATGCCCGTTTGATAATAGGCGTAGGGCACGCCCTCGTTTTTGGGGTGCAGACGGATGAAGTCGTCGAAGGCCAAGACCGCCTCGTCGTAGCGTTGGGCCTTGTAATAGGCGTCGCCCACGCGTAGGTCGGCCAAGAGCGCGAAGCGGCTGTAGGGGTAGCGGTCCTTGAGCTGCTGGTAGAGGTCGGCGGCCTCGTCCCAGTTGCCCTCGCGGTAGGCTGACTCGGCCTCGTTGGCCAGGACCTGTGCCGGGGCATCGAAGGCCTCGCTCCGATCGCCGCTCTTGCCGCCTAGACCCTTGAGCCAGCCGCAGCCGGCCGAGCTCAGAATGGCCAGCACCAGACCCCAAAGAAGCAGGCGTTTGCTAATGGTCATGATTAGTGTTCTTCCAGATAGCGTTGGGCTGCAAAGGAAGCCACTGCGCCGTCGCCGGCGGCTACCACTATTTGTCGCAGGATGCTGGAGCGGCAGTCGCCGGCGGCATAAACCCCGGGCAGGCTAGTCTGCATGCCCAGGTCGGTGATGATAAAGCCCTCCGGGTCCATCTCCACCGTCCCCCGCAGGAAACCGGTGCTGGGGACGGTGCCGATGAAGACAAAGGCCCCCTCGGCGGCCAGGCGCTTGCCCTGACCGGTCTTGAGGTCTTTGAGCAGCACCGACTCCACACCGTCCTGGCCCTCTATGGCTAGGGGCACGTGTGACCACAGTACCTCGATCAGGGGGTTGGCGTCCACCCGCTCGCAGAGAGCCTTGCAGGCCCTGAGCTCGTCGCGGCGGTGCACCAGGTAGACCTTGCTGGCGAACTTGGTGAGAAATGCTGCCTCCTCGGCGGCAGTATTGCCGCCGCCAAAGGCCACCACCACCTTGTCGCGGTAGAAGGGCCCGTCGCAGGTGCCGCAGTAGGAGACACCCCGACCGGCTAGCTCGGCCTCGCCGGGCACGCCCAGCTTGCGCGGACTGGCCCCAAGGGCCAGGATCACTGCTTTGCCCCTTAAGGGGCCGTAGTCGGTTTCCAAAACCTTGAAGCCACCCTCCACCCGGAGCCCCTTGACCTCACTGCTTTTGATCTCCAGGCCAAATTTTAAGGCATGGTCGCGGAAGCGGTCGGACAGGTCGAAGCCGCTCACCCCGGCCACGTCGCCGGGCCAATTTTCCACCCAATGGGTATTGAGCACCTGTCCACCGGGGCTTAAGCGCTCCAAAAGAAGGGTGTTCAAGCGGGTGCGTGCGGCGTAGAGGCCGGCGGTGAGTCCTGCCGGTCCCGCCCCCACGATGACCAGGTCGCGGGTATCCATGGGGGTGACGCCCCTGCCCTATAGCAGCTTTTGCAAAGCTTGCTCGAGAAGGCTCTTGCTCACCGCGCCGGTGATCTGGTCAGCGACCTGGCCGTCCTTGAACATTATCAGGGTGGGGATGGCCCGGATCCCGTACTGGCCCGGAGTCTTTGGGCTTTCGTCCACGTTGATCTTGGCTACCTTAATCTTGCCGGCGTATTGTTCGGAAAGTTCTTCCACCACCGGGGCGATGGCCCGGCAAGGGCCGCACCAGGAGGCCCAGAAATCTACCAGCACGGGGGTTTCGCTCTTGAGCACCTCGGCATCAAAGGTGTCGTCAGTCACCTGCAAAACGTTGCCTGCCATCGGATTATCTCCTCGTGTTTGGCCAAGTTTAGGGGCCGCTCCAGGGGTGATTCAAAGCTTACTTTTAATCAGGCGCTTTATTTTAATAATTTATAGTCTGCCGATGAGCCTTTGTCAACGCGGGCCTCCCCCAGGCCGGTCCCTACGGGGCAGGAAGAGATCGTCAATGGAGTCCCCCAATAAAGGGGCCTATCACCTTGGCCAAAAGTCGATTGCTGTATATCTGCCAGGTCTGCGGGGCCAGGAGCCCCAAGTGGCTGGGGCGCTGCCCGGTCTGCTAGATCTGGGACAGACTGGCCGAGGAGGCTGATGCTTCCCCCTCTGGCGCTCCTTCCGGGCTGGCGCCGGCACCCTTGGCCCTGGCTGAGGCCTCGCCCGGGGTCGCCAGGAACCACGCGCTCACAGCGGCCTGGGCGAGCTGGACCGGGTGCTGGGCGAGGGCCTGGTGCCGGGCATGGTGGTGCTGGTGGGCGGGGAGCCCGGTATAGGCAAAGCTACCCTGATGTTGCAGTTGGCCGTCAGTCTGTCCTGCACCGGGTTCAAGGTGCTCTACGTGGCCGCCTAGAAATCGGCTCGGCAGGTAGGGCTGCGTGCCGAGCGCCTGGGTTTTAGCCAGAGCCAGGGAGCCCTCTTGAACGAAATCAGTGTGGAGGCCATCTGCCAGACCTGGCGCTCCGGTGATTTCGCGGCGGTGATCGTGGACAGCATCCAGGCCGTGCGCTCTTTGGAGCTGCCTAGCCAGGTCGGTTCCCTGGGATAGGGGTGCCAGCGCGCTGGCCAACTGACGGCAATTGCCAAGAAAATCAATTCCTCGCTTTTTCTGGTGGGACACGTGACCAAGGAAGGCGCCCTAGACGGCTCGCGGATGCTGGAGCACCTGGTGGACACGGTGCTCTACTTCGAGTCCGAGCTCGGGCTTCGCCTGCGTCTGTTGCGCGCGGTGAAAAACCGCTTCGGCGCCACTGACGAAGTGGGGGGCCTCTATATGGGCGAGGAAGGCTTGAGGTCCGTGGCCAACCACTCGGGCCTGTTCCTGGCCCAACGCTCGGCCGAGGCACAGGGCAGCGCCACCTGCGCGGCTATGAGCGGCACCCGGCCCCTGTTGGTGGAAGTGCAGGCCCTGGTCAGCTATTCGGGCATGGCCATGCCCCGGCATCAGGCTCTGGGCGTGGACGCCGACCGCTTGCACATGCTAACCGCGGTGCTGGCCATCCACGCCGGCCTGGACCTCTCGGGGTACGACATGTTCATAAATTTGACCGGGGGTATCAAGCTCAGCGAGCCGGCGGCGGATTTGGCCATGGCCATGGCCGTGGCTAGCAGTTATCACGCCCGGGCGGTACTGGCCCAGGTGATCTGCTTTGGCGAGGTGGGGCTGGCCGGCGAACTGCGCGCTGTCAGCCGGGTGCCAGCGCGTCGGGCCGAGGCCCATCACCAGGGCTTTATCCGGGCGCTCACTGCGTCAACTCACCTGGACAAGCCGGCAGAGATCGAGGTGCTGGCGGCAAGGCGGTTGGGCCAGGCACTAGCCCTGCGGTGGTTAGCAGCCCTTGTCGACCTTCCTATGTCTGACCTTCCTGTTCTATCCTGACCAGGTCCAGTCTCTAAGCGTGCTGGCTAGCCGCCTGGGCAAGCAACGGGTGGAGACGCGCACCATCCTGAACGTCCTGCTGCACCCGGAGGGGAGGCGCGGTTGGCGAAACCACTCGGCGGTGCTGACGTGGCGGGGCTACGAGGAGATTCTGAGGCTTTACTATGATTTATGCTTGGAGAGGAGTTGATCCGGCGGGGATACCGCAACAACATGCTGGCCGCGCTGGTCAATCAAGAGGCCCTGGCCTGGCCCTGGTGGCGGGACCGGTCGGAGTTTCACGCCGCCCATCGGGCAAGCCTGCTACGTAGGGGCCCGGTGCATTACGGACGTTACGGTTGGGATGATGCCACGATCCTGCCAGACTGGTGGCTCAACCAGCATATAGAGGAGGCTTGAGGCCCGATTGGTCCTTTGGGCGAGAGCCAATGCCCGAGGGGCCAAGCCCCCGTGGCCTCAGCAATAGTAGGAGTTGAAGTAGGATAATGGCGCCAGACCCTTTTGGGTCTCGCAGTCCAGGGGGCTATAATATTGGCTATATAGCCCTCTGGGCTGGTACTCGTTGCTCAGCAAGTTAGCCTTTTCGTCATCACGAGTGGAATTGGTGTAGTTCCGGTGTTATGATGCAGCGATCCGCATGGCCGAGTTGAAGCAGGAAGTAATTATGGACGCCGGCGAGCTCCTGCCCCTTGGCCTGGGGTTGCAACCGTCCTGGCGGCTGGTGGGACAGCGTGTGGACACCGATAAAAAGCCCCACGAGGTATTCTTGAAAGTTGCCGCCGACCGGGGAGCTGAGTACCTCTGTCCGGATGCAAGGCTTACGACTTCCACGAATTCACCTGGTACCATCTCAATTTTTTCCAACATCATTGTTATGTAATCGCCCGGGTACCCTAGGTGGACTGCCCCGACCACGAGACCAAACAGGTTAAGATGCCCTGGACCCGCGAGGACAGCCGGTTGACCTTGCTGTTCGAGCAGGCGGCCATGACCCTGGTGCGGGAGATGCCCGTGCTGGCTGCGGCCCGCATCATCGGGGTCAGCGACACGCGACTTTGGCGGGTGTCCAGTTCTACGTGGCCCAGGTCCTATCCAAAATGGACCTGGGCGGGGGGTCAAGGCCGTGGCTCTGGATGAAACCGCCTCCAAACGGGGCCACAGCTACGTCACCGTCTTCATCGGCCTAGCCCGCAAGCAAAAGCCGGTTATTTTCGTTACCCCCGGTCAGGACAAGGGCTGTCTAGTCCTGTTCCGCCGCTTCCTGCGTGAGCATGGCGGCGATCACAACAATATCGCCGAGGTGGTCTGTGACATGTCGCCAGCCTTCCTGACCGCTATCGGCGAAAGCTCTCCCGGCGCTAATGTCACCGTGGACTGGCTCCATGTAGCCCAACTCTTCATCACCGCCGTGGACGAGGTCCAAAAAGCCGATGTTAAGGAGCGTACACTGCCCCAGGCCACCAGCTGGGCCGTGCTCAAGGCCGCTGACGGTGGCAGACTAACCGAAAAGCAGCAGCAGGCCCTGACCGAACTGGAAACCGGCGGCTTCGCCACCACCACCGCCTAGCGGCTCAAGGAGATGCTGCGCTGAATCAGAAAGGCCACCTTTGTACGGGCCACCCAGTGACGCATCACCCACTTCATCCGCCATGCCCTGAAGTGCGTAGCGCCTGACACCAAAACCCTGGCCCCAGTCCTCAAGGCGCTCATGATTCTGGAGAAGCATGCCCACCTAGATCCTAAGCCGCTGGGCCTCCAACCATTCCAACGCCCGTCTAGAGTGGCTTAACGGCATCTTCCAGGCCGCCAGGGTAAGAGCCAGAGGCTACCGTAATGTCTTCACCTTCATGACTATGATCTATTTCATTGCCAGACCACTGGGGAATCTCATCAAATTCCACAGTTAACGACGAAAAACCGCAATTTATTGATACGCCCCACCCGCTCCTGGTTGCGCTCCGGATGCCGGCTGAGGCTGAAGTTTTCTGGCGAGAGGATCATCGCTATCAGGGTTAAATATTGCGTCTCGTCCAGTTTCCTGAAGTCTTTATAAAAATAGTGCCGCGCGCTTTCCGCGAAGCCACGAACGCCCTCGTCCAAGCCGATCGGGTTGATGAGCATGCGCAACTGCTCATCCTTGTTCACCAGGGGGGCCAGAGCATAAGCCGCGACCAGAGTCTGCCTGATCTTGGCGATGTCTAGCTGGGATTTTTCGAAATTCAAGAGATTAACCAGCCATTGCATAATGGTGGTAAGGCCCTGGCCAGAGGCGCTGAAAGAAACGCTGCCATGGTGGCTAAAGCCGGGATCCTTCACTTTGAGCAGGGCCTCCTATTGCCAGGGGCTCAGGTCCTTTAGTGGCATGGTGTATTGGGCGGCGTGGATGCGGGGGGTCAGGACCTTCCGCGTGAAATGCTTGGTCTCGTAAATCTGGTCAGCGTAGTAGACCACACCAGCCAGCAGCAGGGCCAGTACCATCACCGCCAACAGCGAGCCGCGCCTTCCAACCTTGATGATTGGCATTTATGCTCCCGTCCCCGGATACCCTCGCGGCTGGGCCTAGACTTCCCCGGCCGCTTGC
Source organism: Desulfarculales bacterium (assembly GCA_965112955.2). Taxonomy (GTDB): domain Bacteria; phylum Desulfobacterota; class Desulfarculia; order Desulfarculales; family Desulfarculaceae; genus JACRDC01. The sequence continues at coordinate 4,084 of CBCOTF020000341.1, read as the reverse complement.
AGAATGCGGCCGCGCACCTCCGTCGGGGCCAGGCCGGTTTCCCGGCAAATACGCGCTACGTCCTCGGCCTCGGGGTGAAGGTGATAACCATCGCCAAACTTGGCCCTTTTAACCAGTACCGGTCCCCAGGTGGTCTCCACGTTGATCTGGTCGCGTTCCAACAAACGGCGATCGGATAAGCGCATCCGCAGGCCCAGGCTGCTGGTTTGCTCGAGCACCAGGCGGGCCATCTCCTCGGCTCGCTCAGGCGCGCAGAGTACCGTGAGCATCAGCCCGGGCCGGCCTTTTTTCATGATAAGCGGTGCGGCGGCCACATCCAGGGCGCCTTCATTGAGCAAACGCTCGAAGATTATGGGCAGGTCCTCGGGGGACTGATCGTCCAAGTGGCAGACCAGTTCGGCCACGCTGTCCTGGCCCAAGTCTTCGATGCTCTCACCCAGAATTAGGCGTACCAAGTTGGGACCGCCATGGCTGGGCCGGCTGCCACCCCCAAAGCCTTGGCCCAAGAAGCGCATGGCCGGCAGCGCCCCGAATTCGTAGACTAGGGTGCTGACCAGGGCCGCGCCGGTGGGTGTGACCGTCTCTACCGGGGCTGGCCAGGGGGTGACCGGTAGCCCCTCCAGTAGGTTGACCACCGCCGGAGCCGGCAAGGGCAAGCGGCCGTGGGCGCAGTCCACGAAACCCCGCCCCAGAGGCAGAGGCGAACAAACCACCCGGTCGACTTGCAGCCAGTTAAGGCCAGCGCAGAAGGCCACCACATCTACTATGGCGTCCACCACCCCCACCTCGTGGAATTGCACCTCCTGGGGGCTCAGACCGTGCACTTTGGCTTCGGCTTTGGCCAGGCGCTCAAAAACCCGCGTCGCCGGCCCGGCGATGGCCGCGGGCAGGCGTTCAAGCAGGACCAGAATTTTGCCAAGACCTTGGTGCTGGTCTCCAGCGGCATGGGGCCGGATTTCGTGGTCATGATGGCCGTGGCCGGAATGGTTATGATGATGGTGGTGGTAGCCGTGCTGGCGGAGCCCCTCCACTTCCAGGCGGCGAGCGCGTATGCCTTGGTGCTCCACCGTGGGAAAGGTCAGGCGCACCTCGTGGAGGCCCATGCGGTCCAAAAGACTCACCAGGTCGCCCGCCGGCCAGCCCAGGTTAAAGAACGCCCCGGCCAGCATGTCGCCGGAGAGCCCCCCGCAGGCGTCGATGTAGAGGATACGCGGCATACTACTTCTTTTTGCCGGTGTCCGTCTTCTTAGCTGGGGGCTTGGCCTTGGCCTTTTTAGTCAGGGCGCGGCGCTTTTTGGGTTTCCCGGTAAGGGCCACCTCCAGCACCTCATCCACGTGGCTCACAAAGCGGATGTCCAGCTTGCGCCGTACCTTGGGGGGTATCTCTGATATCTCCCTCTTATTTTTGGCCGGCACCATGATGGTCTTGATGTTGGCGCGCAGGGCCGCCAAGGCCTTTTCCTTGAGGCCGCCGATGGGCAGCACCTTGCCGGTGAGCGTCACTTCGCCGGTCATGGCCACGTCTTCCTTCACCGGCACGCCGGTAAAGGCGCTGACCATGGCCGTGGTGATGGTGATGCCGGCGCTGGGACCGTCCTTGGGGATGGCGCCCGAGGGTACGTGCAAGTGCAGGTCCAGGTCGTCGAAGAAGTCGGCCTTCAAGCCATACTGCTTGGCCCGGCTGCGGGCGAAGGACAGGGCCGCCTGCACCGACTCCTTCATAATCTCGCCAAGGCTGCCGGTGATGGTCAGGTTGCCCTTGCCCTCCACCAGGGAGGCTTCCACGCGCAACACCTCGCCGCCGAAGGCGGTCCAGGCCAGGCCCGTGGCAACCCCCACCTCGCCCTCGCCTTTCTCTTCATCGGGCAGGAACTTGGGCACGCCCAAGAGCTTGGTGACGCTGTCGGCCTTGACCAAAAACGGCCCCTTGCTGCCCTCAGCCACTCGGCGGGCCAGCTTGCGGCAGATGCCAGCCAGCTCGCGTTCCAGGTTGCGCAGGCCGGCCTCGCGGGTGTAGCCGCGGATCACCTCCATCACCGCCCCGTCGCTGACGCTCACCTGCCCGGGCTTGAGCCCGTTCTCCTTGATCTGGCGAGGCAACAGGTGGGTACGCGCGATCTCGATTTTGTCCTCGTCGGTGTAGCCGGATAGCTGGATTACCTCCATGCGGTCCAGGAGGGCCTCGGGGATGGTGTCCTCTATGTTGGCCGTGGTTATGAACATCACCTTGCTGAGATCAAAGGGCAGGTTGAGGTAGTGGTCGCTGAAGGCGAAGTTCTGCTCCGGATCCAGCACCTCCAAGAGGGCCGAGGTGGGGTCGCCGCGAAAGTCGCTGCCCACCTTGTCCACCTCGTCGATCATGAAGACCGGATTGTTGGCGTCGGCGGTTTTCAGCCCCTGCAAAATGCGGCCGGGCATGGCCCCGATGTAGGTGCGACGGTGGCCGCGTATCTCGGCCTCGTCGCGCACCCCGCCTAGGCTCATGCGTACGAATTTGCACCCCAGGGCGCGGGCAATGGAGCGCCCCAGGCTGGTCTTGCCCACCCCCGGCGGACCCAGGAAGCACAGGATGGGGCCCTTCATCTTGGGGTTGAGCTTGCGCACTGCCAGATACTCCAGGATGCGCTCTTTGACTTTTTTGAGGTCGTAGTGATCCTCGTCCAGGATACGCGCCGCCCGGGCGATGTCCATGCGGTTCTTGGTGGCCTGGGACCAGGGCAGCTCCACGATCCAGTCCAGATAGGTGCGCAGGATGGTGGCCTCGGCCGCCTCGGGCTGCATCTGCTCCAGACGCGTAAGCTGCTTGAAGGCTTCCTTGCGCGTATCCTCGGGTAGGCCCTTTTTGTCCAGGGCCAGGCGCAGGTCCAAAAGCTCCTGATGGCGGTCGTCAGCATCGCCTAGTTCGCGGCGGATGGCCCGCAACTGCTCACGCAAAAAGTACTCCCGCTGGCCTTTGGTCATCTCCTCTTTGGCCTCGGACTGGATCCTGGCCTGCATGGTGGAGACTTCCAGCTCCTTGCTCAAGTGCTCGTGCACCTTCTTGAGCCGCTCTAAGAGATTTGTTTCTTCCAGGATGTCCTGGGATTCCTCGATCTTGAGCCTTAGGTTGCTGGCCACCATGTCGACCAGGCGGCCGGGCTCCTCCACTGAGTTGAGGATGGCCATGACGTCGCCGGAGAGCAGGCCGCGCAGGGACAGTATCTTCTCGCTGGCCTCGCGCACCGAGCGCATCAGCGCCTCCACCTCCACGGTGATCTCGGCTTCCTCGCGCTCATCCAGGGGCTCGATGCCCACCTCCAGAAAAGGCTTATGGCGTTTCCAGAAACTGATGCGCGCCCGGGTCAGCCCCTGCACCAGCACCTTTAGCCGGCCGTCGGGCAGTTTCAGCTGGCGCATGATCATGCCTACGGAGCCGATCTCGTAGAGATCCTCGGCCGCCGGGTGCTCCACGTTCTGATCGCGCTGGGCGGCTAGAAAAACCAACTGGTCGCGGGCCATGGCCGCGTCCACGGCGGCGATGGAATTGTCGCGGGCCACGAACAGGGGTAGGATCATGTAGGGGAAGACTACCACGTCGCGCACCGGCAACAGCGGCATGGTCTCGGGCAGGGGGGCCTCTTCCAGCTCCTCGGAGGCCAGAGGCTCAGGAGGATTGAGGCTGGTTTTTTTGGCCATCGTTCTTACACCGCCTAGCACCGCCGCACACAGCTGCGAGGTCTTAATGTCATTTGGTGGGTAGCACTTTTTTTATTTTATCAGAACCACTTGGGGTGTCAACCAGGGTAGGCACCGTCCGTCCGCGCGCCTGGGGCCGCCAGGCTCAACGGTTAAACTAGCTCTTGACATCAGCTCCGGCTACCCATAAATTTAGTCTAGTGGTGGCGGTGTAGCTCAGATGGTTAGAGCATGCGGCTCATATCCGCAGTGTCCGGGGTTCAATTCCCTGCACCGCCACCAGCCTCAGCCTATCCTGGCTTGTTAGAGCCATGAATGCCTGTTGATTTTTGTTTTATTCTGCTCGGGAAGTAAGGAATTTTTTAAATTGGCTTGACCAGGTAGGAATTTTACCCCATTATCTTGGACC
>CBCOTF020000340.1:0-6174 GCA_965112955.2 Desulfarculales bacterium | reverse complement strand
AGGAGCAGGCTCAGGTCGCCTCCCCGGAGCACGTCCGCATCGCCGCAACAGAATTCACCTGATCAAACAAGCTAAGGAAGGATCATTCAGGATAATCAAAGAATTTTCGTCAAATTAATCCGAAAAACAAAACAGGCCTTTGAGCATATCCAGGCGCTGCTCCCGTGACAGTTTTTTCAGCCCCCAGTCGTCCAGGAGGAGCAGGTTGGTCTGGAAACTGGCGACGATCATCTTTTGATAGCTGTCGTCCCCTCGGACCACGACCACTTCGCGCAGGAGGGCGGCACCCTCTTTCAGTAGGCCGAGTAGCCTTCTAGACAAGTCTTTGTGGCCCAGGGCGCATGCGAGAAAGCTTTTGCCTGCGCCGGTAGGTCCGCTGATGAGCAGGTTGTGGTGTTCGGCGATCCATCGGCATGAGGCCAGGGCTATGATGCGTGACTTGCCCATGCCGGGCTTTTGCCGGTAGTCGATGTCTTCCAGGCAGGCGTTATGTCGGAGCTTGGCCTTGGCCAGTCTGTTTTTGAGCCGGCGATTTTCTCTGTTGGTGGCCCTCCTGGCCACCAACAGACCCAGTCTTTTCCCGAAGCCAGTTCCTGGACTTCGGGGGTGCTCAGCTGTTCCTCTAGGGCCTTGAGCATGCCCTCCAGCCCTAGGGCACGGAGCTTGTCCAGGATGGGATTAATCAGCATGGCTTCCTTTTCGGGCGGTCAAAAAGTATAGCCGGCTCCGCGGATGTTGGGATGAAGGATGTGACTGGATTCCGGGGCCAGCGTCAGCTAAGGCGTTTTGTCCAGTTCCTTGTCGATGATGAGCTCTACGTTTTTGGAGCTGAAGGCCTCATAGGCCAAGGCCCTCAGGCAGGCGGCTTCCACTCGCGCTTCACCATGTTTTTTGGCCAGGGAGACCAGGCCTAGGCAGGCCCTGAAGCCGTGCTGGGGATATACCCGCCGGCTCATGACTCCCTCGGCCAGCTTGGCCGTGGCTTCGCCGATCTTGTGTATCCAGTTGATAATTTTTTCGGGGGTCCACTTGGCGTGCTCCTAGTGGGCGCAGGGCATGTGCTCTGCTAGGGTGGGGTGAACCTGCTTTGCCCCAGGATGCGACGGTGGCTGGCCGCCCGCTGGCTCTTATGGAAGCATTCCTCCGTGTGCTCCGTCGTGTAGCGGATGCCCAACTTTTTTTGCTGCCTACCAATTGATGGGGGATCGAGTAGTAGTGGCGATCCACCTCCACGTGGTAATCGATGTGGACTTTGGCTTTTTTCCATTGGGCATCAGCCCTGTCAAGACAGGCGCAGCTGCTAAAAATGGTCTTATAAAAACGGTTAGTTATCTATAAATTCAGCGGTTTTTAAGATAAAGTAAAGTCGCCGCGGTTGGGCTGGTGTTTTTTGTTTCACTGGCGGTTGCCTGTCCAAATCAGGGCAAGAGGTGTTAGATTTGAAGCGGATGACGGAATGAGATGCCCTGACCGGTCCACTTGCCAAACAGGGCATAGTCCTGGTAGCCCCGGTTCAAAATCAGGATGGAGCCAGGGTTTAGGGCCAGCCCCTGGGCTACGGTGACATCGGCACCTTGGCCTCGGTTAGCAGGACAAAGCTGGGCATGTAGTCGTCGTGGTCCAGCATGATATGAGCCTTAACCCCCATATGAGCCTTACCCCCCCCCTCCTCCCTTGGCCCGCTTATACTCGGCCCAGGGGAATAGGCTCATGCACAGGGTGATGGTGGAGGAGTCCAGGCGCAAGAGCTTGTTCTTGAATTTGAACTTGCCCTTTTCCCTGCCCAGGGAGCCTTGGGCACGGAAGCGCTCTATGGCTTTGAAGAGAAGAACTCGGAACAAGGACGAGGACCTGTGCTGGTTGGCGTAGGACAGCTTGGACCTTTTTTTGGGCTGCGCTTACCCTATGGTGGGACAGCTTGCCCAGGCAGCAGGAAAGACCCTGGCAGATCCCCTTAGGAAGTCAGCCCTGGCCAGAGATGACAGAAGACCATGGCCACGACCTTGGTCCAGCAGGGAACTCCCTTGATCCTAAAACCTCGGCACCATGCTTTTTGACCAAGGCTGAGAACTCAGTGCGTGGTAAGTGATGCAGCAGTTGACTGAATAGGCTGGCTACTCGTATCATGGTCTTGCCCTCTCTTGGTCGCGGTGTTGCTGGCTTTTGGCAAAACCACACTACTACGCTGAAATGAAAGCTTCTCGCTTCGATCACTTAGCCGGTTTTTGAGAACCTATCTTGGACAAAATTGACTTGGTCAAGCCAATTTGAAAAATTCCCTTACTTCCCGATCAGAGCAAAGCGAGAATTAACACCCTGGACCGTCTTAAACGGAATCCGCACCTCGCAGGAGAGGTCATTTTTATTTTGATTTTGTTTTTCGGGGGATTGCGAAGCTGGGAATTCGGTACAAGGACGCAAGGCCTAGTAGCCGCAGGCTGCATGTGGGGTACCTGGGCAGGTTTGATGCCAAGATATGGGGTGCCAAAGAAAATTAACAGAAAAGGTATTTTTTTGTTGCGCGGGAAAGCGAGTCTGGTATTATCTTTTTTTATTGTTGCTGCGCAAGTTCGCCAGGACCGGCTATAAGCCGGTAGGCAAGTCGAAGCGGGCAGCGGATCTCTGAAAGATAATTACCCCGAGCGTAAAAATTTGCGCTCACTGAGTTGACAAAATGCTCGGGGCAGGTTATCCTAAAATTTCTTCGGATTGATCTTTGAAAACTGAATAGCGGGAAGTAGGGTGCCGAAAAGCGAGCCCAAAAGTCGGTAAATCGTAAAAAATCACGCTAGCTTAGACTAACGTGATTATGATTTAACCGGAGAGTTTGATCCTGGCTCAGAACGAACGCTGGCGGCGGGCCTAACACATGCAAGTCGCACGAGAAAGTTCTAGCTTGCTAGAGCGAGTAAAGTGGCGCACGGGTGAGTAACGCGTGGTTAATCTACCCCTGGGATTGGGATAACGCGCCGAAAGGTGCGCTAATACCGGATAAGACCACGATGCCTGCGGGCATTGAGGTAAAAGAGGGCCTCTACATGTAAGCTCTTGCCTAGAGACGAGACCGCGTCCCATTAGCTTGTTGGTGAGGTAACGGCTCACCAAGGCCGCGATGGGTAGCTGATCTGAGAGGATGATCAGCCACACTGGGACTGGAACACGGCCCAGACTCCTACGGGAGGCAGCAGTGAGGAATCTTGCGCAATGGGGGAAACCCTGACGCAGCCACGCCGCGTGGGTGAAGAAGGCTTTCGAGTCGTAAAGCCCTGTCGGGTGAGAAAAACCGCAAGCGGGTGAATAATCCGCTTGCCTGACGGTATCACCAAAGGAAGCACCGGCTAACTCCGTGCCAGCAGCCGCGGTAATACGGAGGGTGCAAGCGTTGTTCGGAATTACTGGGCGTAAAGCGCGTGTAGGCGGACCTGTAAGTCAGATGTGAAAGCCCTGGGCTCAACCCAGGAAGTGCATCTGATACTGTAGGCCTTGAGTCCCGGAGAGGGTTGTGGAATTCCCGGTGTAGAGGTGAAATTCGTAGATATCGGGAGGAACATCAGTGGCGAAGGCGACAACCTGGACGAGGACTGACGCTGAGACGCGAAAGCGTGGGGAGCAAACAGGATTAGATACCCTGGTAGTCCACGCCGTAAACGGTGTTCACTAGGTGTAGCGGGTATTGACTCCCGCTGTGCCGCAGCTAACGCATTAAGTGAACCGCCTGGGGAGTACGGCCGCAAGGTTAAAACTCAAAGGAATTGACGGGGGCCCGCACAAGCGGTGGAGCATGTGGTTTAATTCGACGCAACGCGAAGAACCTTACCTGGGTTTGACATCCCCTGACCGCCTATGAAAATAGGTTTCCACTTCGGTGGCAGGGTGACAGGTGCTGCATGGCTGTCGTCAGCTCGTGTCGTGAGATGTTTGGTTAAGTCCAGCAACGAGCGCAACCCCTGTATCTAGTTGCCAGTATTTAGTTAGGCACTCTAGATAGACTGCCCCGGTTAACGGGGAGGAAGGTGGGGATGACGTCAAGTCCTCATGGCCCTTATGTCCAGGGCTACACACGTGCTACAATGGTCGGTACAAAGGGCTGCAATATCGCGAGATGGAGCCAATCCCAAAAAGCCGATCTCAGTTCGGATTGGAGTCTGCAACTCGACTCCATGAAGTTGGAATCGCTAGTAATCCCGGATCAGCATGCCGGGGTGAATACGTTCCCGGGCCTTGTACACACCGCCCGTCACACCACGAAAGCCTGCTGTACCAGAAGTGGCTAGGCCAACCCGAAAGGGAGGCAGGTCCCCAAGGTATGGCCGGTGATTGGGGTGAAGTCGTAACAAGGTAGCCGTTGGGGAACCAGCGGCTGGATCACCTCCTTTCTAAGGAGCACCGGAAGGCCATTAAGCGGAATTCGCTGAAGGTCGTCCAGCTCCGACGGTCAATGACTCATTTTTCGTCCCTACTCCTGCTGTTCAGTTTTCAGCGATCAATCAGTAGATTGTTCTTTGAAAAGTATCCGGGTGCGGAGCCCCGCGAATGAGTCCGTGAGGGCAGCAGAGCTTGAGCGTGGGCCTATAGCTCAGTTTCGGTTAGAGCGCACGCCTGATAAGCGTGAGGCCGTAAGTTCAATTCTTACTAGGCCCACCATGTAGGAGGCTGGCCGGGGGTGTAGCTCAGTTGGGAGAGCGCCTGCTTTGCACGCAGGAGGTCGACGGTTCGAGCCCGTTCACCTCCACCACCTCAGGGTGGCAAAGAGGCCCATACGATGGGTGGATTGCAGTCATGCCAGTTGTCGAGTCAACTCGCCAGCCGGCCTGGATGTAACCCAGCTAAGGACATCCGGATACGAAATGGGGCGGTAATTTTAGTTTAGTATCAAACGCTCCGAGCTCTCTGAAAATTAAATAGAGTAAGAAGAAGATTTTTTTCGACACTTAAGTTGAGTCTGAAGAGTTCTCTTAGGTTTTGTGGTCAAGCTACTAAGGGCGCACGGTGGATGCCTAGGCGTCGGACGGCGAAGAAAGACGTGGAAGGCTGCGATAAGCCTCGGGGAGCCGCCAAACAGGCTTTGATCCGGGGATTTCTGAATTGGGAAACCTGCATGGGGTAATGCCCATGCACGGCTGGGTCAATACATAGCCCAGTCGAGCCAACGGGGTGAACTGAAACATCTCACTAGCCCCAGGAAAAAAAAGCAACAGCGATTCCCCCAGTAGCGGTGAGCGAACAGGGATCAGCCCAAACCGTGGTGGTGCAAGCTTGCAGGCGTTGCCATCACGGGGTCGCGGGACCTTGTCGGAGGAGGCTGCAATCTCCTCGGAGAGTTACCAAGCAAATTCATAGTAGAAGGGTCTGGAAAGGCCTGCCATAGAGGGTGATAGCCCCGTAAACGAAATGAATCTGCCTCTCTGGATAGGGCACCCAAGTACGGCGGGACACGTGGAACCCCGTCGGAATTCGCGAGGACCATCTCGCAAGGCTAAATACGTGCCGACGACCGATAGTGAACCAGTACCGTGAGGGAAAGGTGAAAAGTACCCCGGTGAGGGGAGTGAAATAGTACCTGAAACCGTGTGCCTACAAGCGGTGGGAGGACGTTTAGGATTTTTCGAAATTCTATGTCTGACCGCGTGCCTTTTGCATAATGAGTCAGTGAGTTACTTTACGTGGCGAGGTTAAGCCGACAGGTGTAGCCGCAGGGAAACCGAGTCTTAAATGGGCGCATTAGTCGCGTGAAGTAGACCCGAAGCCAAGTGATCTATCCATGGCCAGGCTGAAGCCCCGGTAACACGGGATGGAGGGCCGAACCATTGTGGGTTGAAAACCGCTTGGATGAGCTGTGGATAGGAGTGAAAGGCTAATCAAACTTGGTGATAGCTGGTTCTCCCCGAAACATATTTAGGTATGGCCTCGGGTGTTCAGTGACGGGGGTAGAGCACTGGATGGGCTAGGGCTCCTAACAGAGTACCAAACTCAACCAAACTCCGAATACCGTCAACTTAAAGCCCGGGAGTCAGTCGGTGGGAGATAAGTTCCATCGGCGAGAGGGAAACAGCCCAGATCGCCAGCTAAGGTCCCGAAGTGCGTGCTAAGTGGTCAAGGATGTGGAGATGCACAGACAACCAGGAGGTTGGCTTAGAAGCAGCCATCCTTTAAAGAAAGCGTAATAGCTCACTG
>CBCOTF020000339.1:0-1051 GCA_965112955.2 Desulfarculales bacterium | reverse complement strand
AAGAACAGGACTCGGAACAAGGATGAGGGCCTGAGCTGGTTGGCGTAGGACAGGGCATCAACTCCGTTTGCCCAGCACATCCACCATTATCTGCTGATTGGTATAAATGCAGATGTCGGCGGCGATCTTCAGCGCCTCGCGGGCCAGCTCCTCAGGCCCTAGGCTGCTGTGGGCCATGAGCGCCCGGGCAGCGGCCAAGGCATAGGGGCCGCCCGCGCCAATGGCCGCCACCGACTCCTCGGGCTCTATCACATCGCCCGAACCGGAGATCATCAAAAGATGCTCGGTGTCAGCGGCCAAAAGCAGCGCCTCCAAGCGGCGCAAGAGCTTGTCGGTGCGCCAGTCCTTGGCCAACTCCACGCAAGCCCGGGGCAGGTTGCCGGCGTGGGTTTCCAGCTTGATTTCTAAGCGCTCGAACAGGGTGAAGGCGTCTGCGGTGGCCCCAGCGAAACCGGCCAGCACCTTGTCGTGATACAAGCGCCGCACTTTCTTAGCCCCGGCCTTGACCACGGTGCTGCCCATAGTCACCTGGCCGTCGCCGGCCATCACCACCTGGCCGTCGCGGCGCAAGGCAAGCACGGTGGTGGAGCGTATCTCGGGATTCAGGCTCATAGCGCATCCTTATTCTTGCCCGATCTGGTCCCCGGCCCGGGGATGGGCCTGCTCGTAGACCTTGAGCAAGTGATCCACCGTGAGGTGGATGTATTTCTGGGTGGTGCTGAGACTTATGTGTCCCAGCATCTCCTGCACCGAGCGCAGGTCAGCCCCCCCTTCCAATAGGTGCGTGGCCATGGCGTGGCGCAGGCTGTGGGGGCTGATCTTGCGCCCCACGCTCAAGTCCTGCAAGTGCTCCTCCAGCAGGCGTTGCACGCTGCGGGGGCTATAACGCCCGCCCCGCCGGTTGAGGAACATAGCCGGCTGAGCCGGGTCGCCCTCGGCCAGCAGAACCGATCGCGCCGCCAGATAGGCCCGCAAGGCCTGGCTGGCCTGGGAACCCACCGGCACCAGACGCTCGCGTCCGCCCTTGCCACGCACCACCCGCACCAGCCCC
>CBCOTF020000338.1:0-13195 GCA_965112955.2 Desulfarculales bacterium | reverse complement strand
CACGTAAAATTGGACTACCCGCCAAAGTCGCGTGTCGCTGGCCCCGATGATGCAGGCCACAGCCAGCACGGGCACCTCCCGCACCAGGGTCATGGCCGCCTGCTCGAATAGCAAGGTGAACCGACCGCCCTCGCGGGTCTAGGGCATCTTGACCTATTTGGCCCCGTGGTCGGAGCAGTGTCGACCCGGGGCACCCAGGCGGTTACGTAGCAATGATGCTGGAAAAATTTGAGGGGACGCCAGGTAAATTAGTTGAAGTCGTGAGCCTTGCACAACCTGCTATACTCCGGGCAGGGGCACTCGGCTCCCCGGTCAGCGACAACCTTTAAGAAGACCTCGTGGAGCTGTTTATCGGTGTCCACACGCCGTCCCACCAGCCGCCAGGGCGGTTGCAACCCCAGGCCAAGGGCCAAAAGCTCGCCGGCATTCATGATTGCCTCCTGCTTCAACTCGGTCATGCGGATCGCTGCATCATAACACCGGAACTACACCAATTCCATTCATGACGACGAAGAGGCCCTTTTTCATTTGATCAGATCAGTTCTGTTGCGGCGATGCGGACGTACTCCGGGGAGACGACCTGAATCTGCTCCTTGGCGGCAGCTATGACCACGCCCCGGGCCAGGTGGTTGGCCCTTCGTAAGAGGCGGCCGAAGCCCTGCTGTATGGCGGCGACGGCCGTATCAGAGAAGAGGTTCTGTTTGACACCTGCGATTTTGAGGTGGTGCAGAAGGTAGTACGGCATGCCCTGGGGGGAGACGCCGGCCAGATGGCTTCTAGCCACGACCCTGGAGGCCAGGGGCAGGGAGGTTCTGTATATAAGGAGGTCGGCTAGGTTGTTCTAGCCGGCCAGGATGGTGGGCAGGATTAGCCTGGAATTTCCCTGAAGCTGAGTGATGGTGTGCAACTCGGCCAGGACTTGAAGCCTGGGGATGGAGGCTTCATCAGGTGATGAGGACGGGTTTTTTCTTGCGGTTTTGGGCGATCTCCAGGGTCTGTTTTCTGATGAGCGTGGTGCGGACGACCCTGGAAAAGCTGGCGGTGTCCATTTCGAGCTCGACGCAGATTTGCCTGTAGAATTCCAGGATGAAATCCTGTGAGGCGGTAACCCAGGTAATTTGATACTCGGATAGGTGCAGCCAGTGGTGGCCGTGGTGGAGCTGGATTCCAAGCGCAACAGATGGTGGTTTCGTTTGACCCTGCAACTGACGGCGAGGTTCAGCGGCCTGAGCAAGCCGTGGGAGCGATTTCCCAGTAGGACCTCTACGCGGTCGGGGCTATGGTCGTGGTAGAGGAAGATGATTTGCTTGCCGATCAGAGGCACTGGGGCCTCGTATAGCCTGCCGGCCAGAGAGGCGGTGCGGTCCAGGGCCACGCGCCGCGTGGCCCTTTTCCTGAAGTAGTCTTCCAGGTTGGTAGGGGCAGGCCTAACGCACTCCATCTTACTGATGAAGCGTTGCAAGGGGGCCTGCCCGGTGCTCAGAGATGCTCGCGCTGATGGTAGACGTCCCTAATCCAGCACTCCAGGGCCTCATTGATGTCCCAAAGGGTATCGCCATTGAAGCCGGGGAGAAACTAGGATCTGACGGTGCGGAAGGATCTTTCGCTCTTACCCCTGCCATGGGGCACGTAGGGCGGTGAGTGGACCAGGGCAATGCTCAGGGAGGTGGTGATCTCTTCCAGGTGGTGTGAACGAAAGGCTGGGCCGTTGTCGAGGTAGATCGTGTGTGGTAGCCCCCGTTTGAGCAAAGCCTAGCGCAAGGCCTATAGATAAGTGGCCAGGCCCTAGGAGAGATAAAATTCGGCGTTGACGACCAAGCGGCTCATGTCGTCGATTAAGGCGAAGATGTAGGTCTTGCGCTGTTTGTCGCCCACCAGGAGCATCGGCCCATGCATAGAGCGTCACTCTGCTAAATGTCTTGAGCAGCTCAGCCTCGCAGCGTCTGCAGTCGACAGGTGAAGCGACCTGGTTGCCTATTAGCCTCTGCTGGCGCAGAAAGCGATAGACGGTGGACGCCTTGAGGATCACGTCGAACGAGGTCAAGCGTCGGCGCATCATCTCGCTGATGAGGGTAATCACTGACGCAATGGGCAGTTCCCTGCGCAGGCGGACCAGGGCCCAGGGCTTAGGCGGTTCCACGTCCAAAGCCCTGCTGCCGCCCCGGTCATTCCTACCCAGAGGGTAGAGAGGGATCCCCACTCGCCGTCGCCCTGGCGGTAGAGCCTGACCTATCCCAGGATGGTGGAGCGCGACAGCCTGGTGCAGTTGGAGAAGGGGATCTGCCACCGTTGGACGCACTTGTCCCGCATTAACTTCTCACGTTCGCCACGCCCCACGCAGTTCTTGGCAAAAAAGTCGCTCTAATAACGCCGAAACGGAAGCTGGCTACTCGTTTTTTCTGATCCTCGTCCATGCCGGTCCTCCATGGGGGTTTTTCGCCCAAGTGTAGACCGGGGGGCCGGGCCAGGACAACGGCACCCTTGGATAGGTGGCTCAGGGAGGAAAAAGGCTCTCGCTTTGCGCCGACCGACTGGTTGCGGCCAAGCCCCGACCACTGAGCCAATCGAAGGCCCCAAGCAGGTCACCCGACCAGCTTGACCCCAGGTATAGGCTCATCTGCCGCAGCAGGCCCTTGAGCCAGTAGCGCTGGCGGAAGCGCGGCAGGCCAGGATCCCATCTACCCCGGGCTAGTTCATTGGAAAGGCTTTGCCGAATGGTCTCCACCGGAGCCTGGAACCAGCTCCAGTAGCCCCCGGCCGTAGCCGGATCACCGCCCGGCAGTTAGGGCAGTGGAAACGCCGAAGCCAACTCGCTGTAAGGGCTTCATCAAAATAGGCAAGCAAGAAGCCGTGCCCCCAAAGCCGGACGCTCCCACATCGGGGGCACCTGTCCGTCCGGGGCCAGGGGAAACGCTGCCCCAGCTCCATGATTTTCTTAACGCAGGCTACAACGAAAAGTACGATGGCAACCAAATGGCAGGAAGTTATTTCCGTCTCTCGGGGTCAGGGGTGTTCCACCACCCTTGGCCTCTTCCTCATTCCTGGACTTACATCCAAAGTCCAAAATAATGGGATAAAAATTCCTACCTGATCAAGCCAATCTGAAAGATTCCCATCCTTCCCGATCAGGACAAAGCAAGAATTAACATAGGCCTTGGCCTGGGGTTGCAACCGCTCTGGCGGCTGGTGGGACAGCGTATGGACACTGATAAGCAGCCCCCCGAGATCTTCTTGGAGGTTACCGCCGACCGGGGAGCCGAATACCCCTGCACGGATTATGGCAGGTTGTGCAAGGCTCACGATTTCCACGAATTCACCCGGTATCACCGCAATATTTTCCAGCATCATTGATTGCTACGTAACCGCCCTGGTGCCCCGGGTGGTCTGCCCCGATCACGGGATCAAACAGGTCAAAATGCCCTGAGCCCGCAAGGGTAGCCGGTTCACCTTGCTGTTCGAGCAGGCGGCCATGACCCTGGTGCGGGAGATGCCCGTGCTGGCTGCGGCCCGCATCATCGGGGTCAACAACACGCGACTTTGGAGGTGGTCCAATTCTATATGGCCCAAGCCCTGTCCAAAATGGACTTGGGCGGGAGCAAGGCCGTGGCTCTGGACAGAACCGCCTCCAAGCGGAGCCACAGCTATGCCACCGTCTTCATCGACCTAGGCCGCAGACAAAAGCCGGTCATCTTCGCTATCCCCGACAAGGGCAAGGGCTACCTGGACCTGCTCTGCCGCTTCCTGCGTGAGCATGGCGGCGATCACAACAATATCGCCGAGGTGATCTGCGACATATCGCCAGCCTTCCTAGCCGACATCGGCGAAAGCTTCCCCGGCGCAAACGTCACCGTGGATTGACTCCATGTAGTCCAACTCTTCGCCACCGCCGTAGGCGAGGTCCGAAAGGCTGAGGCTAAGGAGCGTCAACTGCCCAAGGCCATCCGCTGGGCCGTGCTCAAGGCCGTTGACGGCGGCAGGATAATCGAAAAACAGCAGCAGGCCCTGACCGAACTGAAAACCGGTGGCTTCGCCACCGCCACCGCCTAGCGGCTCAAGGAGATGCTGCACTGGATCAGAAAGGCCACCTCTGTACGGGCTGCCCAGTGGCGCATCACCCACTTCACCCGCCATGCTCTGAAGTGCATAGCGCCTGACACCAAAACCCTGGTCCCGGTCCTCAAGGCGCTCATGACGCTGGAAAAACTTGCCCACCTGATCTTAAACCGCTGAACCTCCAACTATTCCAACGCCCACCTGGAGGGGCTTAACGGTATCTCCCAGGCCGCTAGGGCAAGAGCCAGAGGCTATTGTAATGTCTTTACCTTCATGACCATTATTTACTTCATCGCCGTACCACTGGAGGAACGCATCAATTTCCACAGTTAGCTACGAAAAACCTTAATATTTATAATAGGTTAGGGAAGTCAGGCGCCGCAAGTAGGGTGCGGACCCCATTGCACCAGTATGGGGGACCATTTTAGCGTAATGCCCAATGTTCAATCTACGTCTGGTTATTGCTCTAGGAGTCCGCCAGCCCTAAAATTATGCTATGAATACGACGGCGGCCGGTTCGAGGATCACACCATACTGTCTTCGCTGTTTTCCCCCCTAGCGGCGCCGCTAGGGAGGGAGCCTCTTTAGGAAAGGACACCATGACTATCAAAGCGTCGCCATTCAGATCGACATTGCTGTTTACCGCCCTGTGCCTGCTCCTGGCCCTGGCAGGCGGCCCCTCGGTCACGCCGGCCGCCACTGGTGACGAGGCCTTCGTGAGGGCCCAGGGGCAGGGGCGCACCGCGCGCCTGCCCCCAGCGCCGGTCCCCCGGCCAGCCCGCCTCGCAGCCATGCCGGAGCCGGGCTCCTCGCCGGCCATGGTCCTTCTGGACCGAGGTGAGTTTGCCGCTGCCGCTGGCCGCTTCGCCGAGGCTGAACGGAGTTGGCGTCAGGCCCTGCAACTGCGCCCGGGCTGGTACCTGGTGCAACGGCGTCTGGACGAGTTGAACCAGCGCCGGGCCGCCTTCCCCACCGACATCAGCCAAAACGAGGCGCGCCGCCAAGCTCGCCTGGCCTTCGTGCAGGGCATCACCGAGTTCAACGCCCAGCGCTACGACCAGGCCCTGGAGCAGTTTCACCGCCTGCTGGCGGTCTTCCCCAATGACCAAGGGGGGCAGAACTACCTGCAACTCACTTTGCAGCAAATGGACTTGATGAGTGGCGGCAGCCTGTCGGTGCAGAGCCAGCCGGCGGCCGAGGTTTTCCTGGACGGCCAGGCATGCGGTTTCACGCCCCTGTTCCTGGAGTGGGTGCCGGCTGGCAACCACCACGTGAAAGTGAGGGCCTACGGTGACAGTCAGGCCAAGGACATGGTGATCTTGGGGCGCTCCAGCACGGAAGTCAGCTTTTTGCTGATGGGCGCCGATCTGGCGGTGAATTGCCTGCCCTGGGCCGAAGTCTATCTGAACGGCACGCCCACGGGGTGCACACCCATCACCTTGGAAAACCTGGTGCTGGGCCCCCACCATGTGCGGGTAAGCCGCCCGGGTTTCCAGGACCAGGAGCAGGAGGTGATCCTAAACAAGCATCAGACCAAGGCCGTCAACTTCACCCTGGGCCCGCGCTAAGCAAGGAGGGCCCCATGGCCATGTTGGCTCGCGGCTTTAGTCTGATGCGCGGCGCAGCTCTGATCCTGGCTTTGGCCCTGTGCCTGGCCCCGGCCCCGGGCCTGGCCTCGGGGGTAAAAACCACCCACATTCCGAAACTGGTGCGCCAGGGCAACGAGCTGTACCTAGCGGCTTGCTACCAGAAGGCCCAGGAGGACCCTGCGCCAAGCTTTGTCCCAGATAGGCCTGAGCCGAGCCGTCCCCGACGTGCCGAGGCCCAGTACTGGCTGGGGCTGGTCTACTTGGGCCAAGGCCATCAGTCTTAAACCCTGGAGGCCCTGGCCAAAGCCCAGCGCCTGGCCCCCCCAGCCGGCGCCCCAACCTCCAGGTGATGTCCCCCGAGGCCCAGGCCCTGTGGCAGCAGGCCGCCCCAGGTAGCGCATCCTCGCCGTCCCCGGCTGCGGTGGCCCCAACCCCGGCTTTCCAGGATTACACTCAGGTCCCGTCGACCGGCGGCTACGCCCCAGCCCCCACCCTGCAGGAGATTCCCCTGAACGAATCGCCTCCGCCCCGGTCTGGGTCAACCAATTGCTCACGGCCCAGGGCATGAAGGGGGGGCGGCCTCAGAGCGTGCGCTCGATCTTCGCCCCCCAGGAGGAGACCATCTACCTGTGGTTCGCGCTGCACGAGGTGGCCAAGCCCCTAGAGCTGCGGGCGGTGTGGACCTATCTAGAAGGCGAACCCGAGGTGATCGTGGGAAGTCAGCTCCGCGCCCAGGCCGACGAAACCTGAGGCCTGTTCACCTGTTCCCTGCGGTCGGGGCAGAGCTGGCCCCAAGGGTGCTATCGGGTGAAAATATTTTGGGGAGAGCATCCCCCCTGGGCGTGGCCTTCTTCAGCGTGCGCTAGCTAGCCGGGTGCCTTCGGCTCAAAACTAGCGGCAGCAACCTCCCAACACCGTGTTCCGCACCGCCTTCTTCCGCGTGCGCTAACAGAGGCAGCCCGCCGGGCACTGGGGCTCGACGGGCTGCCATGCTGTGTTAGAGGACCGGGCTTAATGGTGGCCGCACTGCCCCGGGTTGTGACTCTGACAGACCTGAGCCGGGCCGAAGACACGGGCCTGGCCGACGGCCACCAGCTCGGCAGCCTGGCGCACCGTGGGCGCACCCTCGTTGAAAAAGACCTGAATGCCCACCCGCTGCAACTCGGCCAGGGGACGAGCGCCCATGCCACCGACCACCAGGACCTCCACGCCCGCCTGCTTGAGCATCATCACCGGGGACAGGCAGCCTCCGGCGGCGTGCTCCTGGTTGGGCAGCACCGCCAGCTCCACGATGCCCTGGGGCGAAATCTCCAGCAGGGTGAAGGCCGGGCAGTGGCCGAAATGGGGCGACAGGGCGGCCCCCAGACCGCCGGGGTTCTGGCTTGGGATGGCGATTTTCATGGAGCGGCTCCCTTGTTAATCCAAAATGGGAGGACCGGCGGACGACCTTCCCTATTAAACGCCTAATAGCTTTAAATCATTTTAAAGTTACCACCGGACCTGCCTATTGTCAAGGCCGCTCCGGTCCCACTTAACCCAGGAGCGCGGCAGGCGTAGTAATAGGACCGTGAATCCCGACTTAAACTCCACCGCCAGTCATAAAAGGCAGCCAACTATGAGCATTTTAGAACCCTAGTCGCCCCCGGCTGCTGTAATCCTCTTTGACCCCCAACGTGGCCAGGACGAGCCCTTCGGCGTCTTCCTCCTGCACCGCCGCGCCCAGAACAGCTTCATGCCAAACCGCTTCGTTTTTCTCAGCGGACGCGCGGAGCTCGACGACGGCGACGACCCTTGCTCGGCAAAGGCATTGCAAACCTGCGCCCTGCGCGAGCTGTGGGAGGAGGCGGGGGTGATCTTGGCCCAAGACCGGACGGGATGGCGCGCCCCCAGCCTGACCCCCGACCGCAGCCCTGGCCGTCGTCCGACAGGCCTTGCAGGCAGGCGGTGCGGCTCTGAGCCATATACCCTGACCGGCTTAGGGCTCACGCCCGTCTTCAGGTTCTCACACTCTACGCCCGCTGAGTCACCCCTCTAGCGCGGCGCTCCCAGCGCTTTGACACCCAGTTCTACCTGGCGCTCAGGTGCGCATCCTGGGGAAGCTGGCTGCCTTTGCCAGCCTGAAGGGCCTGTTGGCCCGGCCTGATGCGAATTCCGTTTCAAGCGGGCCAGTGACTCTACGCGATGTGGGCTACCGATTCCACGGCAAATGGGCCACTTGGGGTAGTAGGCGGCGTTGGATAACACCTGATTGCCTATGCTGCGCCTTTCCAACACGGAGGGTGCATATGCCAGCGAGTGAGGTTATCCATGCGTAAGATCAAGGAAGTACTTCGGCTGAAGCACGAGGCCGGCTGCGGCAACCGGAACACTGCCAAGATTTATGGGATAGGCCGGACCGCGGTGTCCCGTTACCTGTGTCAAGCCACGCGCGCCGGCCTATCCTGGCCCCTCCCCACCAGTATGGATTAGACGCGGCTTGAGCGGCTGCTCTTTCCACCTTCACCTTTGCCGTCTACGGATTTTCGCCTGGAGCCTAACTGATCCCAGATCCATCAAGAGCTGCGGCGCAAGAGTATAACCCTGGAGCTGCTGTGGGAGGAGTACAAGGCGGTCCATGCCTTGGGCTACCAATATAGCTGGTTGTGCGAGCTTTACCGGGAATGGTCGGGCAAGCTGGGGCTTATCATACGCCAGGAACACCGGGCCGGCGAGAAGATGTTTATCGATTATGTCAGCCAGATCGTGGACGTGATGGTCCCCCTGGCAGGTAAGGTTGAGGTGGGGGTGCAACTGATGGAGAAGTGGATGTTAGCCGCCCTGCGCAAGAGGACCTTCGTCAGTCTGGCTGAGCTCAACTAGGCGATCCGTGGATTTCTAGACCGGCTCAACAACCGGTCGTTCAAGAAGCTGCCTGGCAGGCGGCGCTCCATGTACGAGTCACTGGACAAACCGGCGCTCCAGCCTCTATCCGCCATGGCCTACCAGTATGCCCACTGGAAGAAGGCCAAGGTCCACATCGATTACCACGTGAAGGTGGATCGCCATTACTACTCGGCCCCCCACCAATTGGTGGGCAAGAAGCTGGACATCCGCTATACGGAGCGCACGGTGGAATGCTTCCATAGGGGCCAGCGGATAGCCAGCCACCGTCGCATCTTGGAGCAAGCGGCTTCACCACCCTGGCCGAGCACATGCCCCGCTTCCACCAAAAGCACCCCAAGGGGCCTCCCGAAAGAATCACCAACTGGGTACACAAAATCGCAAAGGCCACGGCCAAGCTAGCCGGGGGGATCAGGAGCCGGCAGGCGCATCCCCAGCAAGGCTTTAGGGCCTGCCTAGCCTGGCACCCTGGCCAAGAAACATGGTGAGGATGGTGAGGCGCGAGTGGAGACCGCCTGCTTGAGGGCCTCCAGCTCCAAGAGCGTAGAGCGCATCATCTATAAGGAACTGGAAAAGGCATCTTTGCTGACACCGACCCCGGAGTCCAGTCCCATCCTTCACACCAACATCCGCGTAACCGGCTACTTCTTGACCGCCCAAGGAGGAAGCCATGCTGATTAATCCCATCCTGGATAAGCTCCGCACTCTGGGGCTGGAAGGCATGCTCAAGGCCCTCAAGGAACAGTTGGACACCCTCGAGGCCCAGAAACTGGGCCTCGAGGAAAGACTGGGCCTGTATAGTGGACAGGGAGGCCATCCACAGAAAAAGCCGCCGGCTCAAAACAGGCTGGCCAAGGACAAGCTCCAGCATGACGCCTGCCTGGAGGACATCGACTACCGGCAAAGGCGCAGAGTGGACAAGTCCCTCATCATGGCCCTGGCCTGATGCCGATAGATCGCCGAACACCACAACCTGCTCTTCAGCGGACCCACTGGCGTAGGCAAAAGCTTTCTCGCCTGCGTCTTGGACCACACAAGGCTTGTCTGGAAGGCTACTCGGCTTCCTAAAAGAGGGTGCAGCCCTCTTGCGCGAAATGGTAGCGGCCCGAGGGGGCGGCAGCTATCAAAAGAGGTTCTTCTTCGCTAACTGTGGGATTTGATGAGTTCCCCTAGCGGTGCGGCGATGAAGCAGATTATAGTCATAAAGGTGAAATTTTACGCTAGCCTTTAGCTCTTGTTCTGGCGGCCTGGAAAATGCCGTTAAGCCCCTCCAAACGGGCGTTGGAATGGTTGGAGGCCCAGCGGCTTAGGATCCAGGTGGGCATGCTCTTCTAGAGCCATGAGCGCCTTAATGACCGGGGCCAGGGCTTTGGTGTCAAGCGCTATGCACTTCAGGGCATGGCGGGCGAGGTGGGTGATGCGCCACTAGGCGGGCCCGTACAGAGGTGGCCTTTTTGATCCAGCGCAGCATCTCCTTGAACCGCCAGGCGGTGGTGGTGGCGAAGCCGCCGGTTTTCAATTCGGTCAGGTCCGCTGCTGTTTTTCGGGTAGCCTGCCGTCGTCAGCGGCCTTGAGCACGGCCCGGCGGGTAGCCTTGGGCAGCTTACGCTCCTTACTCTCGGCCTTTCGGACCTCGTCCACGGCAGTGGTGAAAAGTTAGACTACATGGAACCAATCCACGGTGACGTTGGCGCTGGGGAAGCTTTCGCCGATCGCGGCCAGGAAGGCTGACGACATGTCGCAGACCACCTCGGCGATATTGTTATGATCGCCGCCATGCCTACGCAGGAAGCGGCTGAACAGGACCAGGTAGCCCTTGCCCTTGCCCTTGCCCTTGCCGAGGGTAACGAAGATGGCCGGCTTTTGCTTGCGGTCCAGGTCGATGAAGACGATGATGTAGGTGTAGCCCCGCTTGGAGGCGGTTCCGTCCAGAGCCACAGCCTTGATCTCGCCCAGATCCATTTTGGACAGGGCCTGGGCACGTAGAATTAAGCCATCCGCCAAAGTCGCGTGCCGCTTGACCCCGATGACGCGGGCCGCAGCCAGCACGAGCATCTCCCGCACCAGGGTTATGGCCGCCTGCTCGGACAGCAAGGTGAACCGACTGCCCTCGCGGGCCCAGGGCATCTTGGCCTGTTTGGCTCAGTGGTCAGGGCAGTCTCCCCGGGGCACCCAGGCGGTTACGTAGCAATGATGCTGGAAAAGATTGCGGTAATGCCAGGTGAATGCGTGGAAATTGTGAGCCTTGCACCGCCTGCCGCACTCCGGGCAGGGGTACTCGCTCCCCGGTCACCGACAACTTCTAAGAAGATCTTGTGGGGCTGTTTATCGGTGTCCACACGCTGTCCCACCAGCCGCCAGGGCGGTTGCAATAACTCCAGGCCAAGGTCCAGAAGCTCGCTGGCGTCCATGATTGCCTCTTATTTCAACTCGACCATGCGGATCACTGCATCATGACACCGAAACTATACCAATTCAGTGCTATCCAAAACAGGCGTAGCGGCTAAAAATGATCTTATAAAACGATTAGCTACCTATAAAATTAGCAATTTTTGAGATAAGGCCATCGCTTTTGGGCTGATGTTTTTTGTTTCACTGGTGGTTGCCTGTCCAAGTCAGGGCAAGAACGGTAACTGGGCCTGCTCGGGCGTGAGGGGCGAGGTATGATAAAAGTGTTAGAGCCAGGCGCGCAACTCCCTGTCTGTGAAGAGATTTAGATGCATCATGGCGGCCAAGTTGAACAGTGACCATGCGGCCAGAGAAAGATGGTAAAGCCACTTGAGCAAGAGCAGGGCGATCAAGGTTGTCCAAATCTGGATTTCCAAGGCGTTGCTGCTGGCGCCCACGAGAAGATTTTGACCTTAAGGCTTTGCTTAAGCGCCTTGAAAAACGGCTTGATCTCCCAGCGGTCCTTATAGATGTCAGCCACGATGGAGACCGTCAGCTTGTGGTGGTTGGTCAAGGGCACGACCTGCTTTTGATTTTTTTCGCACCACACCACCAGGCGACGCAGGGGGTAGGGACAATCGGTCAGGCTGCCGGTGAGGAGTATGGTTTGATCGGCCAAGACGTTTTGGGCTTTAGGCCCGGGCTGATTGGCCATCATCTCGAAAACGGCGTTAGATTTGAGGTGAGTGACGAAGGAGACACCCTGGCCGGTCCATTTGCTAAACAGGACATAATCCTCCTGGTAGCCCCGTTCCAAGACCAGGATAGAGCCAAGGTTTAGGGCCCCATCCCCTGAGCCACGGTGACATCGGTCACCTTGGCCTCGGTGAGCGGGACAAAGCTGGGCATGTAGTGGTCGTGGTCCAACATAATGTGAACCTTGACCCCGCTCTTGGTCCGCTTATACTCGGCCTAGGGGAACAGGCTCAGGCGCAGGGTGATGGTGGAGGAATCCAGGCCCAGGAGCTTGTTTTTGAATTTGAACTTGCCCTTTTTCCTGCCCAGGGAGCCTTGGGCACGGAAGCGCTCCATGGCCTTGAAGAAAGGGCTCGGAACAAGGACGAGGGCCTGTGCTGGTTGGCGCAGGGCAGTGTGGACTTTTTTGGGGCCGCGTTCACCTCAAGGTGGGACAGCTTGCCCAGGTAGCAGGAAAGATCCTGGCATATCTCCTTTAAGAAATCAGCCCTGGTCAGAGGTGACAGAAGATCATGGCCACGAACTGGGTCCAACAGGAAAAGTCCTTGATCCTCACCGCGGCACCGTGTTCCTTGACCAAGGCGGAGAACTCAGTGCGGGGGAAGTGATGCAGCAGTTGACTGAACAGGCTGGCTACTCGTACCATGGTCTTGCCCTCTTTTGGTCGCGGTATTGTTGGCTTTTGGTATAACCATACTACTACGCTGGGGGGAGGGCATCTCGCTTAGATTACTTAGTTAATTTTTGAAAATCTACCATTGGACAATATTATTGCCGAATGGTCTCCACCGGAGCCGGTAACCGGCTCCAGTAGCCCCGCGGCCGCAGCCGGATCACCGCCCGGCAGTCAGGACAGCGGAAACGTCGAAGCCAAATCGCTGTAGGGGCTTCATCAAAATAGGCAGGCACGAAGCCGTGCCCCCAAAGCCGGACGCTCCCACACCGAGGGCCCTTCGCCGGCCGGGGCCGGGGAAGACGCCGCCCCAGCTCCATGATCTTCTTAACGCAGGCTGCAACGAAAAGCACGATGGCAACTAGATGGCAGGGAGTTATTTCCGTCTCTCGGGGTCTGGAGTGGTCCACCACCCTCGGCCATTTTCTCATTCCTGGACCCACATCCAAGGTCCAGGATAATGGGATAAAATCCCTACCTGGTCAAGCCAATCTGAAAAATTCCCTTACTGCCCGATCACAACAAAGCAAAAATCAACACACACCATCACTCAGTTTCAGGGAGACTCCAAGCCAATCCTGCCCATCATCCTAGCCGGCCAGAACGACCTCGCCGGCCTCTTCATATATAGAATTTCCTACCCTTGACCTCCAGGATCGTGGCCAGAAGCCATCTGGCCGGCGTCTCCCTCCAGGACATGCAGGTCTACCTCCTGTACCACCTCAAAATCGCAGATGTCAAATAAAGCCTCTTCTCTAACCAGGCCGTCACCGCCATACAGCCAGGCTCAGGTGGCCTCTTCCGAAGGGCCAACCACCTGGCCCGAGGCGCGATCATAGCTGCCGCCGAGGAGCAG
>CBCOTF020000337.1:0-17890 GCA_965112955.2 Desulfarculales bacterium | reverse complement strand
TCCGAAAGGCCGAGGCTAAGGAGCGTAAACTGCCCAAGGCCACCCGCTGGGCCGTACTCAAGGCCGCTGACGACGGTAGGCTAACCGAGAAATAGCAGCAAACACTGGCCGAATTGGAAACCTACGGCTTCGCCACCGCCTGGTGGCTCAAGGAGATGCTGCGCTGGGATCAGAAAGGCCACCTCTGTACGGGCCCGCCCAGTGGGGCATCACCCTCTTCACCCGCCATGTCCTGAAGTGCATAGCGCCTGACACCAAAACCCTGGCCCCAGTCCTCAAGGCGCTCATGACTCTGGAGAAGCATGCCCACCTGATCTTAAGCCGCTGGACCTCCAACCATGCCAACACCCGCCTGGGGGGGCTTAGCGGCATCTTCCATGCCGTCAGTGCAAAAGTCAGAGGCTACCGTAATGTCTTCACCTTCATAACCGTGATCTATTTCATAGCCGCGCCACTGGGAGAACTCATCTAATTTCACAGCTAA
This sequence comes from Desulfarculales bacterium, assembly GCA_965112955.2. Taxonomy (GTDB): domain Bacteria; phylum Desulfobacterota; class Desulfarculia; order Desulfarculales; family Desulfarculaceae; genus JACRDC01. Next base: position 17,406 of record CBCOTF020000337.1, on the reverse strand, counting down.
CGACGAAAAATCGACAAAAATAATCAGTCCAGGATAAACAAAAATTTTCGCCAAATTAATCCGGAAAACAACAGATTGGCAACCCTGGGGATGGCTTTCTCCGACACACTACTAGTTAAGAAAAACCCGGCGAACTTCCAGAGTCACCGGGTGGCGACCGGGAGGATTCTGGTACAGGTAGCGCAAGGTCACACCTTTTAGACGGTGAACTTCGCTGCCCAGGAACAGGCCGGTGTAATAGGTATGAGCCTGGAAGGCCTCCCCGGTGGACTCGAAGACCTGCCAAGACTGGGCCGGACGGGCCTGGGCGTGGCGAATGCCGGTGGCCACCTCGCGCTTTTCCAGTGCCCATTCCGCCGTGTCCACACCAGCGCGCAGGCTAAAGATATGGGGGATGTCCTGGTCGTCGGTGGCCACCAGCTGGGCCACGGCCTCGCCCTGGGTCAATTCACCGCCGTTGGCCAACAGGCTGACCACGAAGACCCTGCTGATACCGCTGAGCCAGATTGGCACTTTCAACTCCATCTCGGAGTGGTCGGGGTCTAGGATGCGCGGCTGGGGCAGGAGTTCGACCCGTGATTCCCTGGGCATGGGTGGAGGCTCCGTGTCGGCTATCGGCGGACGGGCCAAGAGCAAAGGGCTCAGAGCGGCCAGGATGGCCAGGCTGGAGAGGATCACCCCCTGAGCTTTGCCTTGGCGGTCTTGCAGGACGGTGAGCTCGGACCGCCCTAAAAGCGGCAGAGAATATTCAGCTAACAGACCGGCGCAGGCCACCAGGAAGGCCCCCAGTCCCACGCCCCTGAGCCAGATACTCTCGCTGAACAGGGCTCCGGCCCGGGGCTGCCACCAGGCCAGGGCCAGGGTGAAGGCCACCCCCACGCCCCACCACAGCAGAAGCAGCGCCCTCACCAGCCAGTATAGGGGCAGGGGTTCGGCCGCCGGTAGGTCCGCCGACGGCGCCGGCCCCAGACGAAGCAGTCGGAGTAAGCTCAGGCTCACCAAGGCCAGCAAGACCAGGGCCAGGGGCAGCACCCCGAACCAGCTCACGGCCAAAGCGGGACCCGGCCCCAGGCCCAGGGCCAGAAAGATTAGCCAGGCCGCCCGGGAGCTCAAGCCCCACAGACGCAAGCCCAGGAAAAGCGCCCCCACCACTCCCCCCCACAGCAGGCTAGCGGCCAGGGGACACAGGACTCCCGGCAGGGGCGGCGGCCAGAACGCCGCTAAATCGGGACGCACCCAGGGGATGATCAGCAGGCCGGCCAGGGCGGTGAGCCCGGCGATGGCTAGGGCCAGGTGCCAGTCGCGCCGGGGCTGTGGAGGCAGGGCCAGACGCAATTCCAGGCTCAAGCCCGCCAGACGCAGGCTGATGGCTCCCAGGTAGACCACGCCCAGCCAAAGCTTGTAGTTGCCTAACTCACGCCCGGCCACCAGCAAGGCCACGAACAGGCCGCCGGCCAGGCGCGCGACCTGGGCGCAGGCATGGGGGCCGAAGGAAGGCTCCCCTCCCTGGGGCCTGGCCTGGCCATCCAGCCCGGAAGCGGCGGCGAGGCTGGGCAGGGCCAGCAGCAAGGCCCAGCTAAGACCGAACCAGGCCTCCTCGCGCCCCAAACGAATGAGGCCAGTCAGCGGCCACAGGGTGTACACCGCCCCGCCCACCATGATGGCTAGGGCCGTCTGCAACATGACGCGGGTGCTGTTGGTGGCCGTTAGGTCAAGCCTCACCGCCCACCTCCTGGTAAATGGCCAGAGTTTCCTGGGCCGCGCGCGGCCAGGAGAACAGAGCCGCACGCCTCTGTCCCTTGCTGCGCAACTCGGCGGCCAGCTCCGGCAGGTCGTGCAAGGCCCCCAAGGCCTCGGCCAGGCCGGAGGCGTCTCCTGGCTGCACCAGTATACCAGCATCGCCAACCACCTCGGGTACCGCCGAGGCCCTGACCGCCACCACCGGCGCGCCGCAGGCAAACGCCTCCAGGAGCGGCAGGCCAAAACCCTCGTAAAGCGAGGGGAAAACAAAAGCTGTGGCCGCGCTGAACAAGATCGGCAAGTCGGCGTCGGGGACAAAGCCCAGAAGCCTCACCGCGTCGTTAAGACCGCGCTCCGCGATATTTTTTAGCAAAAGGGGATACTGACGGTCGCTCTCTATACGCCCGGCCAGGGCCAACCGATGGGGACGTCCCTGGGCCTTGAGGGTCTGCAAGGCCTGGAGCAGGGTGTCCAGGCCCTTGCGTTGGTCGATGCCGCCCAGATAAAGATAGAAAGGCTTTCGCGGGTCCAGGCCGTGACGGGCCAGCAGCACTGCGCACCGCGCCGGGTCTTCCACCGACTTCAATCCCGGGTCGGCTGCCTCAGGGATCACGGTGATGATCTTGGGGTCTATACCGTAAAGCTCACAAATATCCTGGCGGGTGCACTGGCTCACGGCAATGATGCGCGCCGCTCTGTACAGACAACGGGTCTCAAGCCAGCGCTCCAGGCGAAAGCGGGCGTCCGAGCGCTTGCCCCGGTAGAGCCTCTTCAGGCGCTGGGCGATAAGATCATGCACGGTAAGCACTGTACGCAGCCCCACGCGGCTGGGGGCATCCAGATGGCTCAGGAAGTGCACCACTTTGCCGGTGCGCCAGGTGGGGCGCAAGGCCAGGGGTGTAAGGATGTGATAAAAGATGAGTTTCTTGCCCACGGGGATGATGGCCGGAAAGAAAGGCGCCCGGATGCGCGGGATATCCGCTGGCAGCTGGGGGTCGGGCAGGTTGGCTTGGATGATAAACTGCACCCGCGCCGGGTCCACCAGCTCCAACAACGCCATTAGCAGGTTCCTGGCGTAGCGGCCTATGCCTCGATCGGCGTGGGCCTTAAAGCCCGGCTGCAGGGGCCGGGCGTCCAACACCAGGGACGGGCTGCTCACCCGCGCCCCTGCCCCGCCCCTGGAGGCCGGTCCAGACCCAAGTGCTCTTCCAGGATGCTACGCAGCTCGGTGGCCACCCGCGCCGGCTTAAAACGCTCCAGCCGTCGCCGCCCAGCCTGGGCCAGATCCCGACGCAGGCACGGGTCACCGAGCACCTTGGCCACCACTTCAGCGATGTAAATGGGGTCTTTGTAGGGCAGAAGAATGCCGCCGTCCCCCAAGGTGCCTGTCACGCCGGTGGACTCAAAGGCCACAATGGGCAAGCCGAAATGCATGGCCTCCACCAGGGGCACGCAGAAGCCCTCGTGCTCGCTCAAGCACAGATACAGCGAGGCGGCGCGGTAATAAGCCATCAGCGCCGCAAAGCTTACGTACCCCGAGAAATGCACCCCCGGCACCCCCAAATCGCTGACCAGGTTGCGCAGGCCGCTGGCGTAAGGCCCCCAACCACTCTCGGAGCCCACCAGCAATAAGCGGCTACCGGGCATCAGGCGGCTGAACCAGAAGTGGGTCTTGATCAGGTCCTCGACCTTCTTGTTGGGCACCACACGACCCACATGCAACACCGCCAGCCCCTCGGCTAAGCGGTCCAGCACGCGCTGGTCAGGCGGGGTGTCCAGCATCTCCAAGTCCAGCAGGATGGGCAGCTCCTCCACCCGGAGGCAACCGGCGGCGCTCAGCTCGTCGCAGCTGTACTGGCTGGCCCCCAGACCCAGCTCCATAGCCGGGGCCAGGCGCTTGAGCTGCCCGCGCCCCTGACGGCAACGCGCCGCGCTATCGGAGTTGATACCCTCCAGGAATTCGCCCGGCGTAATGTTGTGATAGCGTAAAACCTTGAGCCCCGGCAGCTTTAGCACCTGATCGGCCAACTCGGTGCCGATAGAGAAATGGAAAATCAGGGTGTCGCCCGCACCGGCCTGGGCGGCGTAGTCCTCCACTGAGCGCACGCGGCTACGCAGGCGGCGGTCGTAGTTGACGGCGAAAATCTCGGACATTACGCCCCAAGAGCGCAGGAGCTTCTGGAAGGCCAGCACCTCCGAGCCGATGGCGTCGCCAAAGGCGAAGTCGGCTAGCATCTGGTGCACGGCCGACCTTCGTTTCTTAGAAGCCGCCTTAGCCGGGGCCTGGGCGCGCCAATCGGCTTTGGCCAGTGGCGCGGGCTCCCTGGATAACCGCTCGATGAGCTGCACGTAACGCTCTGTCACCTGGGGCCAGGCGTAGTTGGCGAGCACATAATCCCGACCCGCGACGGCCATCTGCGTGCGCAGCTCCGGCCGGGCCAAAAGGAGGTCAAGCCCTTCGGCAAAACTGGGGTAGTTCTTGAAGTGCAGGCCACCGCCGCTTTGGACCACGTGGTTCTTAGTCACGGCGCAACCCGAGTGCACCATCACCGGCGTGCCGGCCAGCCAGGATTCCATGATGACGATGGAAAAGCTCTCCATCAGCGAGGGCTGCATCAGCACCAAAGCCGCGGCGTAGGCATCGTACTTGTCCTGCAAATCCACGAAACCCAGGTCCTGGATGTGCTCATGCCCGCCGTTGGGGATGGGCGCCGGCAGGTTGCCGATCATCAAAAGCTTAAGCCCCTTTGGCCCACGCCCTTCCTGCTTGTAGCGCAGGAAGTACTGAAATAAGAGCGGCACGTTCTTGCCGGCGTCCTTGCGCCCGGCATAGAGAATGAAAGGCGTGTCCTGGCCGATTTTTTGCCTGAAACGCTCAGCGTCGCATTGCCAGCCGGTGTCGATGCCCTCACCTAGGAGCAACGGCTCCGTGCGCGAGAGGTCGTAGAGACTCCCTGCCAAACGCTTCTCCGCCGGCACGTGAAAGACGATGGCCCGGGCCGTTTCGAAGGCCCGGCGCACCACACCCAGCCGGGCGTAGCCCTCGTCGTGCAGGCAGGGGATGATCACGCTCTTTTCAGGATGAATAATAGGCCCCAACACCGAAATCGTGAAGAGGTAGGGGATGAAGAAAAACGGCCCCTCCTCGGGGTGAGCCGCGATGTGGTTGAAAAGGGCCGGGCTGTACACCATGTTCTCGAAGAACTGGCGCTCCTCCTTGGGGTTCAGCCCATCGCCGGCCATGACCCGCGCGTTGAGAGCGTTGAACAGACCGCCGTCGCGGGGCGCCGTGGTGAAGCGCCGCACACTCAAGCCAGCCTCCTGGCTGACGCCCTCGTCAAAAGCCTGCACGTCCCAGTCGGTGCCCAAGCCGCCCAGGCAGGTGGTGAGCACCTGCACCTCCACCCCGGCCTCGGCTAGGTTCTGGGCGGTGCGCCGGGCCTCGGCCTCGGCGCCGCCGGGCACCTGCTTGCCGAACCAGCTCAGCACGAAGCTGCAACGCAGGCCCTTAACCATGATCTACTTGCGCCCCTTGACAGCGTAGTCCAGGTGGCTGTAGATTAAATTATTCAGACGCTCCACGTTGCGGTTGAAGACGTCGGCTAGCTCGGGCTCGCCAGCGCTCAAGGGCTGCAAGCGATGTTCGGGCGGCACCGGCGAAAGATAGATCACCTCCACCTCGGATAGCCCCGCCCAGCGCCACAAGAAGCGCGCCGCCTCGGGGTGGATGGGCTTGTTATGGGTCAGGTCCAGGTAGAAGGCCCCGGCGAAGGTACTTAAGCACTGGGGGTTGATCGTCTCGGCGATGAGCACGCCGCCGAGTATAAGCCGCGAAGCGCACAACCCTACCAGCTCGGTCAGCTCGTCCAGGCTCAAGTGCTCGATTACCTGGCTCATTAGGATGCCGCCCAAGCTCTCGGGCGTAAGCCCCCGCAGGTACTCTAGGCCGTCGCCAGCGACCACCTCCAGACCCAGGTCACACCCCAGGGCGGCCATCTCGGGGTTGATGTCCACGCCCCGGGCGGGGATGCCGGCTTCCTTGGCCGCCTCCAGAAACTCGCCCCGGCCGCAGCCCAGATCCAGAACCGGAGCCTCTAGCGTGGCAGGTACCTGGAAGTGGGGCAGGTACACGGCTTGGCGGTGCTTGATATCCTCACGGCTGCCCCGGTGCAGGTCCTCGAAGGCCAAGTAGGAGGCCCCGCAGCTGGCTCTACGCGCCGCTTTGACCTGGCCCACGGCCTTGGCCGAAACCAGGCCGGCTTCAGCCTGACGCTCCACGATCTCCTGCAGACGGGCCAAGAGCAGCTCGGTCTGGGTGGAGCCCTGGGCGGCCTGGCGCTCCAGGGCCTCCAGGCGGGCGGCTATCTCGCGTTGGGTCTGGTCCTGCCGGCGCAGACGCTCACTCAAGGTCCGGCTCAGGTCCTCCTGAGCGTCCAGGCGGCGGTCGCTGTGGGCTTGGCGGCGCAAAAGGTCCACATGCTGGGGCAAGAGGTAGTTCAGGACCTTAACCAGTTGGTCGTTGAAAACCACTTGGCGGGCCAGCCACACGCTCAAGGGAAGCTTGGTCAGCCTGTAGATCAGCTTTTTCAGGAGGAGCACCAGGCGGGCGGCGACGCCTTCGCGGTGAGTGCTGACCCCCCACTGCTTGGTGTCCCAAAGCTGATTCAGGTTGGTGCGCAGAATGCCCAGCTCCGCGACGGCGGAGTCCTCTACGGCCTGGCTGAAGGAGACCGCCGCCGCCTCCACGCGGCGAATCTCGGCGGGGTCGTAGAGGCCTTGGGCCTTTTTCTCCCGCACGTTCTTCTCTACCTCTTGCAGAATCGCCTGCACGTCGGGCTTGCCGCCGCCTAATTCGGTCATGACTTATCACCTCTGGGAGCGACCTGCCAGACGTGCGGTGGCCGAAAGACGCCCTCGTCCCCCAGGCCGGAGCGTACCGCGAAGGAAGCTGCCCGCTTGATGTAGTCATAAGCCCGGCCATCACGGGCGTGGACAGCCACGTCCAGCAAATAGGTGCCCTGCACTAGATCCAGGCGGCTTACGTTGAACTGCACGCGACCCCTCCTCTCAGGCAGGGGCCCCAGGTCCGCCCGGTCGATGTGGGTGTTTGTGCCGTAGCAAAGCACCTCCTGGGCGTTGTGAATGGCCACCCCGAAGACCAGCTCGGCGGTGAGGCGCACCTGACGGTAGTCCATCTCCACGGTCAGGGCTTGGCCCTGCTGAAACACGGCGTGCTCGGCGCCGTCCTGGTCCAGCACCCGCACGACCTCTATCAAGACCTGCCCGTCGCCCCAGCGCTTTTGGCTCAAGGCTTCTTGAGGCTGGCACTGGTCGCGGCGTATATCGTCCTCAGCCAAGGATACCTTCTGGCGGTAGGCGTCGATGACCCTTAAGGGCTCGCCGCGGGCGGCCAGGCAGCCGCCGTCCAGCCAGATCACCTCGTCAGCGTATTTCTTCACCGCGCCCAGGTCGTGGGTCACCAGCACGATAGTCTTGCCAGAGCGCTTCAACTGGTTGATCTTGTCCTCGCATTTTTGGGCGAAGGCCTCGTCGCCCACAGCCAGCACCTCGTCCACCAACAGCACGTCCGGATCCACGTTGACCGCCACCGCGAAGCCCAAGCGTACGTACATGCCCGAGCTGTAGGTGCGCACAGGCGCGTCGATGTAATCGCCCAGGCCGGAGTAGGTCCCGATATGGTCGAAGCGCTCGCCAATCTCCTTCTTGGACAGCCCCAAGATGGTGCCGTTGAGATATACGTTCTCGCGGCCGCTAAACTCTGGGTGGAAGCCGGCTCCCAGCTCGATGAGGCTCGACATCCGGCCGCGTACGGTCACACTGCCTTGGTCGGGCTTGTAGATGCCGGCCATTATCTTGAGCAGGGTGGACTTGCCAGAGCCGTTCTGGCCGATCACCGCCAGGGTGCTACCGCCGGCCACCTGGAAACTTAGGCCGTCCAGTACCGTGACGTAGTCGTGTCCGCGTTTCTTGGCGAAGGGGCTCAGCAGCAGGGACTTCCAGGTGCCGTAAGAGCGCTGCAGCATTTCGCGCCGAAAGCGCTTTACCAGGTCTTGGACCTCTATGGCGGGCTCTTGGCTCATATTTTCTCGGCGAAGTATTCCTTGTAATGCTCGAAGACCTTCACGCCAGCCCAGAGCAGAGCCAGACTAAGGAGCGCCAAGAGACCCAGGTGGTCCCAGCGCGGCCAGCGGCCGTGGAAAATGATATCCTGGTAGGCCAAGGTGAAGACCGCCGCCGGGTTGAGGTAGACCAGGATGCGGTATTTCTCAGGCACCTGGGTCAAGGGGTAGAGCACCGGCGTCAAGAAGAACCACAGGGTGAGCAAGTTGTTCAGCAGATGGCGGGTATCGCGCATGAAAACCGTAGCCGTAGCCAGGATCAAGACAAGGGCGAAGGTGAACAAGAAATGCAACAGCGCCACCAGGGGAAAGGCTAAGAGGCTTAAAGCGAGTGGCACCCCGCCGGCCAGCAGGAAGCCCAACAAAATGGGCAGGCTTAAGATGTAGTTGATTAAGCTGGCCAGCACCGCCACCGCCGGCAGCACCTGCTGAGGAAGGAGCACCTTGGTTATCAGGCTACCGCCGTCGGTGATGGAGCCAGCGCCCTCGCTTAATGCCTGGGAAAAGAATATCCAGGGCAAGAGCCCGGTGAACATGAAGACCGCATAATTCTCCATCTGCACCCGAAAATACACGCTAAAGACCAAGGCGTAGACCAAAAACAGCAACAGCGGGTTCAAGAAAGTCCACAGAAAACCCAGCAGGGAGCCCCGGTAGCGCCCTTTGAGTTCGCGGCCGGCCAGGGCGCCCACCAGAGAGCGACAACGAGACAGCTCGGCCAGATGCTGGGTGAAGAGCATGGGCTAATCTCACTGTGAGAGACTAATAGGCATTGGGGTGGATGAAGCCCTTAACCACCGTCAGCGCCATGATCTTGATGTCAAAGGACAATGACCAGTTCTCAATATAGTGCAAATCGTGCTTTATACGCTCCTCCAGGCTGGTGTTGCCGCGCCAGCCGTTGATCTGGGCCCAGCCAGTTATGCCGGCCTTAACTTTATATCTTAGCATGTAGCCCGGCACCTTGCGGCGGAAATCGGCGATGAACTCCGGCCGCTCGGGGCGCGGTCCCACCAGGCTCATCTCTCCCTTGAAGGCGTTGAAAAACTGGGGCAACTCGTCCAGGCTGGTGGCCCGCAAAAAGGCCCCCAAGCCGGTGCGGCGCTGGTCGTCTTCCTGGCACCATACCGGGCCGGTCTCGCACTCGGCATTTTGGCGCATGGTGCGGAATTTAAGCATCTCGAAGACCCGTCCGTCCAGACCCATGCGTTCCTGGCGGAACAGCACCGGCCCCGGCCCAGAGCACAACTTGACCAGCAGGGCGATCAAGAGCATCACCGGCCCCAGCAATACGATGCCTACCAGGCTGCCCAGGATGTCCACCACCCGCTTGAGCACGCTATTCCAGCCCTCCAGAGGGCTGCCCCGCAGACCGATGATGGGCAGGCCCTCGAACTCCTCCACCGAACCGTGCAGGCTTATGAAACGATGCAGATCGGGTACGATCTTGATGTCCACCATCTCGTCGGCCACGAAATCCACCACCTCGTGGATGTGGGCGTAGGCGGCGATGGGCAAGGCGATAATAAGGACCTGGATGCCGTATTGGCCCAACACCTTCTGCACCTGGTTATACAGCCCCAAGACCGGCGCGCCCTCGATCTCCTGGCCCACCAACTCCGGCCGGCGGGTAAGGAAGCCCACAATGCGCAAGCCCAGCACCGGACTCTGGTGAATTTTGGATGCCAATTGCCGCCCCAAGTCGTCGACGCCCACTATCAGAACCGCCTCGCCCAGATGCTCGGGGTGGGTGCGGCTCCACACTAGGCGCAGCAGAGGGCGGAAGGCCAGGAGCGCCACCAGCAATATGACGTAGAAATGGGCGAAAACCAGCCGGCTGAAGTCGTAAGGACGCACGAAAAAGGCCAGGGTCACGGCCACCACCACGCCAGTGGTGGCGGCCTTGAACACCGACCACCAGGTCTGGGACAGCCCGGCCCAGGGCCGCCGGTAAAGCCCCAAGGTCTGGAAGACCACGGCGTAGATCACCAGTACCATGAGCAACAGCGCCAGGTATAGCTGGAAGTCGGGCACGCCCTTGGTGACCGGAAAGAGGAGATAGTAGAAACGGATGTAGTAGGCGGCGACCCAGCAGGCCACCACCAAGCACAAGTCGCCCAGATAGAGAATTGAACGAAAAAACTGCAGACGTTGCTGGAACATGCCTATCACCGCCCGCGTCAGGGTAAGTCACCAAGCGGCGGGCCGGACCTGGGAGAAAAGCCGCCTATTTGCTCCGGGCCTTTTCCATGGCCTCCTGGCGTCTCTTGCAATCAAAGCACAGGGTGGTCATCGGTCGCGCGGTTAGCCGCTCCTCGCTTATGTCCTCGCCGCAGGACTCGCAAATGCCGTAACTGCCGTCCTCCAGACGCAAAAGGGCCTCGTTTATTTTGCTGATGAGCTTGCGCTCCCTATCGCGGATGCGCAACAGAAAATTGCGGTCCGATTCCAGGGCAGCCCGGTCGGTAGGATCGGGAAAATTCTCCTTGGCGTCGGTCATGCCCGCCATAGTCCGCTCAGCTTCGCTCAAAAGCTCGTCGAGCTGCTCCTGCATGCGCTTGCGGTATAATTCCAGCTTTTCCTTGTCCATGGGCACCTCTCACAGTTATTGGCGAGGATTGAGGGCGAAGTTTATCAAGGCGGCGGGGGGCTGTAAAGATCGCCCGGGCCGGCGGTCACTTCCTAGTGTAGGGGCCACTCTTGCCGCCAAACTTGGCTTCGAGCCAAATGCCCTCGATCACCGCGTCGCGCTGCACAGATTTTACCATGTCGTAGAGGGCCAGAGCGGCCACGCTCACTGCGGTGAGCGCCTCCATTTCCACGCCGGTGGTGGCGGTGGTTTTGACCGTGACCCGTATCAGCACGCCATCCTGCTGGGGAGTCAATTCCAGGCTCACGGCGCTGATAGGCAATGGGTGGCACAGGGGGATCAGCTCCGGGGTACGCTTAGCCGCCTGAATGCCGGCGATGCGGGCGACAGCCAGGGCGTCGCCCTTGGGCAAGCCGCCTTCAGCGATCAGCTCCAGCACCTGGGCATTAAGCAGCAACTTGCCCCGGGCCGTGGCCTGGCGCTGGGTGGGGGGCTTGTCTCCCACGTCCACCATGCGGGCTTGGCCCTTGATGTCCAGATGACTCAGTATGCTCGCCGGTTTGCCGTCTGGTTCTTGGTTCATACTACAGCCTCCAACGCCGCTTCTTCTTTTTATGCGCTACCGGCTCGGCTCCCTCGGCCTCCTCGGCCCCCGGCTCGGGCGCGGCCTGATCGTCGCCGATCTGGGCCAGCTCCTCCAACAAGCGCTTCTGTTCCTCGCTCAGCTTCTGGGGGCTACACACCACCAGCTGCACCAAGAGGTCTCCCCGGCGCTCATCGCGCAGACGGGGCATGCCCTGGCCAGCCAAGCGCACTAAGTCGCCGGTCTGGGAGCCGGCGGGAATGGCCAGCTTGACCGGGCCATCGATCAGCGAATCCACCAGCACCGTGCGCCCCAGGGCGGCCTGCACCATGGAGACCTTAAACTGGCGGTAAAGGGAATCGCCGTCGCGCTCGAAAATCTGGTGGGACTTCACGTGCACTACCACATAGAGGTCGCCGGGCTCGCCGCCCAGGCTGCCGCCCTCGCCCTCGCCACGCATACGCAGGCGCTGGCCGTGGCCTATGCCCGGCGGGATACGCGCGGAAAGCTCCTTTTCTTCGTATTTGCGCCCACGCCCCCGGCAGGCCGGGCAGGGGTCGGTGACGACCCTCCCCTCGCCCCGGCATTCGGGGCAGGTAGTGGCTAAACGGAAGAAGCCCTGGCTCCTGAGCACCTGACCCTGACCACCGCAAGCCCGGCAGACCACCGGCTGGGCTCCGCCTTTCTGGCCGCGGCCGGAGCATTCCTGACAGGCCAGCTCGCGCCCCACCCGGAAAACAGCCTGCTTGCCCTGAACGGCCTCTTCCAAGCCTATCTCTAGGTCGTAGCGCAGGTCGCGACCACGCTGGGGACCGCCTCGGGGCGCGCCGCCGGACAAGCCGAAGAGCCCCTCGAATACATCGGAGAAGGTGCTGAAGATATCACTCATGCCCCCGAAACCGGAGAAACCGGTATTTTTCAACCCCTCATGGCCATAGGCGTCGTAAAAGCTACGCTTCTCGCCATCGCGGAGCACCTCGTAGGCCTCAGCCGCCTCCTTAAATTTATCCTCGGCCTCTGAGTCGCCGGGATTGCGGTCGGGATGCAGGTCCATGGCCAGCTTACGGTAGGCCTTTTTGAGGGCTTCCGGGTCGCAGTCGCGCTCCACCCCCAGGATTTCGTAATAACAACGTTTCATGGTTTAGATTCTTCGCCGGGCTCCAACATGGCCTGAGTGGCCCGGGCATAGGTGAACTTGCCCAGTTCCTGGGCCCGCACCTTCATCTGGCCCAGCCCTTGGGCTGAGGGCTCCTGGCCCAGGGCCTCCAGAGCGCGGCGCCAGGTGAAGAGATCGCCTGCCTCCAATGCCTGACCGGCCAGATACTGCATACCCGCGGCATCACCGACGGCACTTAAGCACTCCAAGGCCTCGCCCCAGCGCCCCTTTTTTAGGAAACGGCCGCCAACCTCGGTCAGGACGGAGGTCTTCTGGGCCAACAGGCGCCGACGCTCCTTGGCCGATGGCAATTGGTCCTTAGCCATGGCCTATCCCCGATCCTGGCACTGGTCGCCGTCCTCTTCCTCTTCTTCCTCGTCCAAACGCAGAGCGGCGGCGGCCTGAGCCTCGGCCATGGCCTGGGCGATACGGACGCGCTCGCGCTCCTCGGCAGCAGCGCGTTCGACCTCGGCCTCCTCGGCGCTGACCGGATAGACGTCGCCGGAGGCAACCTCGCGCAGGGCCAGGACCACTTCCTTGTTCTTAACATCCATGTGGGGCAAAGCGCCCTCCCGGAGCTGGCGGACGCGTTTGGCCGCCAGATGCACCAGACTGAAGCGGTTGTCGACCTGCCGCAGACAGTCTTCCACCGTTACTCTTGCCACCTTTATTACTTTCCTTAACTTTAGGTGTTTGGCCTTGATCCCCAGGGGCGAGGGCGCGACCCCGGGCTCCTGGGAAATTTTTCTCACAAAATCAAATTTTATCCCAAAATCATTTTTTGGCCCGCCCTGCACGCGGCTACCAGCCTACTCTGGGGGTCGGGGCTCTCCAGCTCCAGCACCTGGCTAGCGCCATCGCCCATCACCATGGCTATGGTCAGCGCCAGGGCATTCAGGCCATAATCGCCTGCGGGCAGAGCCATCTCCCACTTTAAGTCCATAATTTCCCAAAGCAACCTTTCCGCCGCCTAACCGTTCCCGACCGTTCCAGCCGGTTGCAGGCAGCGCCACTGGTCCCCCTGCAGGGCATAGAGCGTCTCCCGACCATGGCGGACTATTCTAAGCCGCTTCACCTCTGTCCGCTCCTGGGGGAAGGCCCTGGCGATCCAGGAAGTCGTGCGGCCAGCGCCCCAGACGCTTGATGCTCTCGTCTTGCACCAGCATCAGCCCCCCCCGGAGCGGCGCACGTAGGTCTGGTTTTTGCTCGGCGCGGCAACGCCCCTGGGCAGTCCCCTCTGACTGCCGCCAGTCAGGGTGAGGATCAAGCGACCCCGAGGCGACTCCAGGCCCAGCTTGACCGGCTTGAAATCCTGGTCCACGAAACCCTGGGGCAGGAGGCCATGGGCCTGCAAGAGCAGGTTCTCGGCTTCCTAGGGGTCGGCGGGGTCCTGGCCGGCCATAATCCAGGCTGCCTTCTGGCCAATGCGCTCCAACACCAGATTCTAAAAGCCGTTTTTCAACTCCAACCGGCACACTTTAACCAAGGGGAAGGCCAGCACGACCTTGTCGCACAGATCCAGCAAGCCCTTGGCCAGGGAAATCCGCAGCCCGGCGGGGGCCAGGAGGACCTCGAGCTGGCCGGGGCGGACCAGGTACACCAACTCGCCGGTGGGACTGATCTCGCCCATCAGCAGGGTGCGAGCCGCGCCCTGGCGGTCGGTGAGGGTCAGTTCCATGCGCGGCGACTCCAGACCGAAGGCAGTCCGCGACCCGAAATCTGGCAGGCTCTGGCTGATCAGCGTCGCCGCCAGGTGTTCAGCACACGCCCTACGACCATATTGTCAGCGGAATAGTCCGGGGCCGGGTCGCCTGCCACTGCTGCCCCTAGGCCAGGCGCAGGGGCTGGGGGTAGTCCATATCTTTGAACTCCATGGCCTGCACTGAACTAAAGGTCGTTCAGCTCCAAGAGGCGGTAGGATCATTACCCATACCAACATCCGCCGGCCGCTCATGCCCGCCTCCGCCTTCGCCGCACCACCGCCACGCCCAGAACCATGAATATCGCCAGCAGCACCACCACCGGCAACCCAAAGAGGACTATCCCCTAGCCGGGGGTCAACAGCAGGGGCTAGTTGGCCTCCTGCCGGGGACGCAGGGAGATTAGGCCTTGCTCTTCAGCCAACCACGAAGTCCAGGTATTTTTTGACGCGCATGTCAGTGTAAAGAGGCACGTTCTCCGACAGACACTCCACCGCGCGCCAGGCGGCCAGGGACGCGTCCACCATGTCGTAGCCGTAGACCACAGGGCCATACCCGCGCTGGGCGAGAAAAACCCGATGCGGATGCGCACGGTGGTGGTCTTGCCGGCGTCGTTGGGTCCCAGAAACCCCAGGATCTGACCCGGCTCAGCCGCGAAGTCCAGGCTGTCCATGGCCAATGTGGCGCCGAAGCGTTTGCTAAGGTGGCGTACCTTGATCATGGGCGCTCCACAGGGCCGGACATGGTGGTGATCTGGTGAAGATTTGACAACTTTATATTATTTACCAGCTTGAACCGAGGCTGGCAAAGCCCAGTGCCTGGGCTCCCATAGCGGGTCGCTGGGGGCTGTGCCCCAGGCTAGGCCTTTTGGTTCCCGTTAAACCATGTCGAGTAAGATCTCTCCAACCGTGGTCACACCTCACCCCCACTCCGCCCGGGACATAAATAAACTAAGCATCATGTATTTGAATGCAAGCCCGGCTGGGATGTCCGCCTACGCCGCCTTTTACCGGACCGCAGGCCCACACGTAAAAGGGTTGGATTGGGGGAGGCAGCCCCGCCAAGTCAGCCACCTCCTTGTCGTAAAAGGCCCCTACCCCACAGCAGCCCCGGCCCAGGGCCGTTGCTACCAGGTACAGACGCTGGCCGGCCCCAAAAGCACCGTGACCGCGCAGGGGGGGCCTTGCCGGGAAGAACAGCGGCCAAAAGCCGGGTCAAGGTGAGTTGATCTAGGCCGGCGGGGATAAAATCCTCCCGCGAGCGGCGGGCGCGTACGCTGGTCAGCAAGCCGGAGCTGCCGGCCGATGCTTCCAGGTTGCCTTGGACGTGGGCGGCCAACCTTTCGGCGTCGCACCCCACTCGGGTCGAGAGGAGCAAGGTCTGGCGGTCCAGGAGCGGCAGCCCCGCCGAATCCGGGCTGGGCAGCTCCGGCGCCGGCCCGGCCTGCACCACAGCCAGAGCCACTTCCTCATCGCTGGCCAGGCCCAGAAAGGTCCTGCGCGAGCGGTCGAGGAAGTCCAGCCAGGGCTGGGGCACGTGGCCCCAGGCGGCGCAGGCCAACTCCAAGTCGGCCAGTAGGTGGCCGGTGTCCAACAGGCAATAGCGGTAGGTGCGCGTACGGTATTTCCACAGTCTGCGCCAGTACATGGTGGTGACAAACAAAGTCAGGGCACTGGGAGGGCGCCCCAGGGACGCCGCCCAAAAGCCTGGCCACAAGAGGGTAAGCCCGGGCAGGGCTGAAACGAAATGGTACAGCCCATCCTCCAGCCCTTCCACCCCGCAGGCGACCACGTAAAGCTCCGCCGGGTAGAGCTCCCCGACGCTGGGGCAGGATCTGAGCCTCGGGGACGTCCCAGGCGCGAGCTATGATGCCGTCGCTCAAAAGCAGGGTGCCCGAGAGGCTGGCCGCGTCCAGGGGCAGGGGCGGCTCCACCGTCGACGGCGGTCATTCCAGGGCCAGGTCGAAGAAGGCGCCCCTGGGCGGCCGGGGACTGGCCAGGGGCGCGGGCTAATGACTGCGGTAACGCTTGAAGGGCTCGGGCTGGATACCCCACCAGGCTGTGTCCGCCCTGTTGTTTTTCGTATTAATTTGACGAAAGTGCTCTGACTATCCTGGACTGATCTGATCCTTCCTTTTTCATTTGATCAGATCAATTCTGTTGCGGCGATGCGGACGTGCTCCGGGGGAGACGACTTGAGTCTGCTCCTCGGCGGCAGCTATGATCGCGCCTCGGACCAAGTGATTGGCCCTTCGAAAAAGGCCACCGGAGCCCTGCTATATGGCGGTGATGGCCGGATCAAAGAAGAGGTTCTATTTAACGTCTGCGATTTTCAGGTGGTGCAGGAGGTAGGCCTGCATGTCCTGGAGGGAGACGCCGGCCAGAGGGCTTTTGGCCACGACCCTGAAGGCCAGGGGCAGGGAGGCTCTGTATATGAAGAGGTCAACGAGGTTGTTCTGGCCAGCCAAGATGATAGGCAGGATTGGCTTGGAGTCTCCCTAAAACTGAGTGATAATATGCAACTCGGCCAGGACTTGAAGCCTGAGGAGGAAGGCTTCATCGATGATGAAGACGGGTTTTTTCTTGCGGTCCTGGGCGACCTCTAAGGCCTATTTTCTGACGAGCTTGGTGAGGACGGCCTTGGAAAAGCTGGCTGTGCCTCCTTCGAGCTCGACGCAGATTTATCTGTAGAGTTTCCAGGATGGAGCCCTGTGAGGCGGTGACCCAGATGATCTGGCACTCGGATGGGTGCCGTCTGCTGGCGGCCCTGCGCAAGGCGGTGGATTTCCCGCTGCCCATATCTCCGGTGACCAGGGCCAGTACGCCGAGGCGGAGGGCGTATTCGAAGCGTTTAGCCACGCCGAGGACCTCGGCGGTCTGCATTATTTCCTTGGCCGCCAGGTCAGAGCCAAAGGGCTCACTGGTAAGGGTGAAGAAGGCGTGGTTGTTTGGTTTCATGAGTTGCTGACCTCCTGGTCTGATTTTTGCAAGAAAAGGGAGTCGCCAGTGGGGGCTGTGGTGGAGCTGGATTCCAAGCGCAGCAGATGGTGGTCGCGCTTGATCCAGTATTGCCCAATATAGATTCTCAAAAACCGGCTAAGTGATCGAAGCGAGATGCCTTCACACCAACGTAGTGCTGCATCACTTCCCTCGCACTGAGTTCGTCGCCTTGGTCAAGGAGCACGGTGCCGAGGTCAGGACCAATGGATTTCCCTGCTGGACCCAGTTTGTGGCCATGGGCTTCTGTCATCTCTTGCCAGGGCTGATTTCTTAAGGAATATCTACTAGGGTCTTTCCTGTTGCTTGGGCAAGCTGTCCCACCTTGAGGTGAGCGCGGCCCCAAAAAGGTCCACACTGTCCTACACCAACCAGCACAGGCCCTCGTCCTTGTTCCGAGCCCTGTTCTTCAACGCCATGGAGCACTTCCGTGCCCAAGGCTCCCGGGACAGGAAAAAGGGCAATTTCAAATTCAAGAACAAGCTCCTGAGCCTGGCCTCC
>CBCOTF020000336.1:0-1974 GCA_965112955.2 Desulfarculales bacterium | reverse complement strand
AAAACGCTCATGCCTCTGGAAGAGCATGCCCACCTAATCCTAAGCCGCTGGACCTCCAACCATTCCAACGCCCGCCTAGAGGGGCTTAACGACATCTTCCAGGCCGCCAGGGCAAGAGCCAGAGGCTACAGTAATGTTTTCACCTGCATGACCATGATCTATTTTATCGCCGCACCACTGGGGGAATTCATCAAATTTCACAGTTAACGGCGAAGAACCACAAGTATTAATTCAGTATAACACCGGCCGGGCCTATTGCCCCAGCACCTGAGCGAAGATGAAGTCAAGGTTTTTCAAATGGGCTTGGGGGTTGAAAAGCTCATCTAGGAGTCGCCAGGCCTCGGGCCCCAGACCATTCAAAATTTCGGGGTCGGCTAAAAGACGCTCTTTGAAGCTTCCGCCTTCTTGCCAGGTGGCCATAGCGTCCTTTTGCACGATGGCGTAAGCCCGCTCGCGGGTCAGCCCGGCCTGGGCCAACGCCAGCAACACCTGCTGGGAATGGATTAGCCCTCCGGTCTGGTGGAGGTTCCTGAGCATGTTCTGGGGGTATACCGTGAGGTTCTCGATCAGCTCGGTCAGGCGGTGCAGACTGTAGTGGGCGGTGACGTCGGCGTCGGGGCCGATGGCTCGTTCTACGCTGGAGTGGCTGATATCGCGCTCATGCCACAACGGCATGTTCTCCAGGGCGGCCATGGCATAGGCCCGGAGCAGCCGGGCCTGACCGGTGAGGTTCTCGCTGCCCACGGGGTTGCGTTTGTGGGGCATGGCGCTACTGCCCTTTTGTTCCTTGGCGAAGGCCTCTTCGGCCTCCAGCACCTCGGTGCGCTGCAAGTGGCGTATCTCCACGGCCAGGCGCTCGATGGTGCCGCCCAGGATGGCCAGCGCGCAGAACCACTCGGCATAGCCGTCGCGGGCCACCACCTGGGTTGAGGCCACGGCGGGGGTAAGACCCAGCTCCGCCATCACCATGGCCTCCAGCTCCGGGGGCATGTGGGCGTAGGTGCCCACGGCGCCGCTGATCTTGCCCCGGCTCACGGCGGCCCTAGCCCGCACCAGCCGCTCACGGTCGCGGTCGAACTCGGCATAAAAGCCCAAAAGTTTGAGCCCGAAGGTCACCGGCTCGGCGTGGATGCCGTGGCTACGCCCCATCTGCAGGGTGTATTTGTGCTCAAGGGCGCGGGCTTTCAGGGCCGCCAAGAGCCGGTCCAGGGCCTGCAAGATCAGGTCTGCGGAGTTCTTAAGCAACAGGGCGTAGGCCGTGTCCAGCACGTCGGAGCTGGTGAGCCCCAGGTGGATGTAGCGGCTGTCGGGGCCCACGTGCTCGGCCACGTTGGTAAGGAAGGCGATGACGTCGTGGCGGGTCTGCAACTCTATCTCGTCGATGCGCGCCACTTCGAAGGTCGCCTTGTCCTCGATAATTTTTAGCGCCTCGGCGGGGATGCGCCCCAGCTTGTGCCATGCTCGGCAGGCGGCCAGCTCCACCTTTAGCCAGGCGGCGTATTTGGCCTCATCGCTCCAGATATTGCCCATTTCCTTGAGGGTGTAGCGCGCGATCATGATGCTCTTTTCTCACCTGGGGGGGGGGGGCGTGGGACTGGTTCATGGATTATGGATTGGCTTCATCCTACGGCTCGGGCGGGCTGGTGTCAATCCGGGTCGGACCGCTCCATACTCCTTGACGGGTTGCGCCTATTTTCGTAAACAATACCCATGGGAATAATGTTGTCCAAGATAGATTCTCAAAAATTGGCTAAGTGGTCGAAGCGAAATCCTCTCATCCTAGCATATCAGGGTGTTTTGCCAAAAGCCAACAACACCGCACCGCGACCAAAAGAGAGCAAGGCTATGGTACGAGTAGTCAGCCTATTCGGTCAACTGCTGCGTCATGTCCCCCGCACTGAGTTCGCCGCCTTGGTTAAGGAGCACGGTGCCGAGGTCAGGACCAAGGGGTTCCCCTGTTGGACCCAGTTCGTG
>CBCOTF020000335.1:0-8391 GCA_965112955.2 Desulfarculales bacterium | reverse complement strand
GGGTCACCGCCTCACAGAGCTCCATCCTGAAACTCTAAAGACAAATCTGCGTCGAGCTCGAAGTGGACACCACCAGCTTATCCAGGGCCGTCCTCACCAAGCTCATCAGAAAATAGGTCCTGGAGGTCGCCCAGGATCGCAAGAAGACACCTGTTCTCATCATCGATGAAGCTTCCCTCCTCAGGCTTCAAGTCCTAACCGAGTTGCACACCATCACTCAGCTTCAGGGAGACTCCAGGCCAATCCTACCCATCATTCTGGCCGGCCAGAACAACCTCGCCGACTTCCTCATATACAGAACCTCCCTGCCCTTGGCCTCCAGGATCGTGGCCAGAAGCCATCTGGCCGACGTCTCCCTCCAGGACATGCAGGCCTCTACCACCTACTGCACCACCTCAAAATCGCAGGCGTCAAGCAGACTCATGTCGTCTCCCCGAAGCACGTCCGCATCGCCGCAACAAAATTGATCTGATCAAATGAGAAAAGAAGAATCAATCCAGGATAATCAGATAACTTTCGTCACAGTAATTCGAAAAACAACAGGCGGCATCTCGCTTAGATCATTTAGCCGGTTTTTGAAAATCTATCTTGGACTAAACTGATTAAATACAGTCAAATTTATGTGTAGTATCCTAGTTAAAATAATTGCTTTCGTATTTCACAAAAGTATGAAATAAATTTCACATATAAACGAAAAGTAAGTTTAGCTTAAAGAATTAAGCTGGCCAGGGAGCCTGGCAGGGGGCTTCATAGGCGGAAGGGGAGATCAATTAGGGGAAACTACTACCTGGCACCCAGCCCGATGGACCGGGTCGACTCCTCATGGAGAGCCCTTCGGGATGCTTGATTCGCCGTCGCGGAGGGCGAGCACCCCACCTGGTCGGGCCAAGTTCCTGCCCGGCTATTGCTCCTAGTCCGAGGGCGTCCTGGAAAAGGAACGCGCAGCTCAAAGCGTTTCGCGAGTGCGTCGCCACGGGAGCCACCGGCGTCGGCTAGGTGCGACTACGCCAACCGACCCGTTATCACCCCGCGGCGGGCACGCCGCCCAGCGGCCCAGGATCCGGGTCCACCATCCCCTGTGCGATGGCGAACTTGACCAGGCCAATGATGTCATGGCGCCCCAGCTTGGCCATGATGCGAGCGCGGTGGTTGTCCACGGTTTTGGGGCTCAGGAAAAGGCGATCGGCGATTTCCTTGTTGGGCAGCCCCTCCACGATCAGGCGCAAGATCTGGCGCTCGCGATCGGTGAGCCGCTCCTGGGGCTTCTCCTCGGTGTCCTTTTCCGGTAGCTTGATGAACTCGTCCACAATATGCCCGGCCACCGGCGAATCCAGGTAGCATTCACCCCGCAGCACCGCGTTCACCGCGTCCAGGAGCTTATCGCCGGCCGAGTCCTTGAGCACGTAGCCCCGGGCGCCGGCCTTGAGCGCCTCCATAATGAAGGTCTTACGCGAGTGCACACTCAGGATGATGACCCGTATTTCGGGCAACTTTTGAGTGATCTCCCGGGTGGCCTCTATGCCGCTCTGCTCGGGCATAGCGATGTCCATAACCACCAGGTCGGGCTGGAGCCTTTTCGCCGTCTCCACGGCGCTGACGCCGTCGGCGGCCTCGCCGATAACCTCCAGGGCCGGGTTGCGGGCCAGCACGGTCTTGATGCCCTCGCGGACGATGGAATGGTCGTCGCAGATCACCACCCTGTGGTCAGGGTTGGTCATGGTCTGCCTCCCAGGGGCACCTTCGCGGTCAGTGTAGTGCCTTCGCTGGATGAGTCGATGATCAAATGCCCCCCTATAAGCCGCATGCGTTCCTCCATGCCCAACAGACCCAGGTGTTTGTCTCCCAAACCACCGCCCAGGGCCTGCTCCACGTTGAAACCCCGGCCGAAGTCGCGCACCATAACTTTCAGCAGGCCCTGCTCGTCCGAGAGCATCACCTGGACCTGCTGGCTCTGGGAGTGCTTAACCGCGTTGGTGAGCGCTTCTTGCACAAAGCGGAACAAGGCCGTCTTTTCCTCGGAGTTGAAGGCCTTTTCGTCGAATTGCTGCATTTGGCATTCCACCTGGATCAGCCCCGACTCGGCCAAGGATTCGCACAGGTCCTCCAGAGCCGCCACCAGTCCGAAGTTGTCCAGAATGGCCGGCCGCAGATGATAGGCCAGGGCGCGGATGCGGTCCATGATCTTCTGAGACAAGCGGATCAAGCGCTCGAATTCGCCGCTGGCCTCGCCGCCCTGCTGCTGGGCCAGTGATTGCAGGCCGATTTTGAGCGCCGACAACAATTGGCCCAGCTCATCATGCAAATCCAGGGCCACCCGCTTGCGCTCTTTCTCCTGGGCCTTGATCAGGCGATGGGATAGCTCGCGCACCCTGCACTCGGTCAGCATCTGCTGAGAGATATCCCGCGCCACTCCCCGGCGACCGATGACGTTGCCCGTCGCGTCGAAGATGCCCCGGGAGTGGATTGCCAGCCAGCGCACCCGACCGTCCTTGGACAGGTGGCGTATCTCTAGGTTGGAAAGCTGTTCGCCCTGCTCGGCCCGAGCGCGCTCGTCGTCGAACTTGTGCCGGTCCTCGGGCAGTACGTATTCCCGCCGGGGGTGCCCCACCATTTCCTCGGGGCGGTAGCCCAGCACGCCTTGGGAGGCGCTGCTGACAAAAGTGAGCTTCCCCCGGGCGTCCATCTCTTAAACCATGTCCGGCAGGTCCTGCACCAGGCTACGGTAGCGCTCGGTGGAGGCGCGCAGGTCTGCCGTGCGCTGGGCCACCACCTCCTCCAGACGGCGAGCCTCCTCGTCCATGCGTCCCAGCATAAGCTGCTGCATGCGATAGCGCGAGAATATCAAAAAGCTCATCGCGCTGAGAGCCAAAAACAATAACAGCAAAAAAAACACTATGTTCTTGAACAAGGCTCGGGCCGAAGCCATGGCTGTCTGGTAGTCGTGGACTACCACTAGCACCCAGTCCATATCCGGTACCTTGGCCGCCGAGACAAAAATGCGCACCAGGTTGTCGGAATCGCCGGCCAAGACAAATCGGCCGCCCTGGCTGGAGGTCCTCGCGCGCCTCCTGGGTCAAGCGCCCCAGGAACAATAGCCTCGGTTGCCTGCTGCACCCCTGCCACAGGCAACCGCGCTGGTCGAAAAGATGGTAGGTGCGCTCCGGACGCGAGGAAATGCGCTGGAAAACGTGCTCCCAGTACTCTACTTTGGGATAGGCCCAGGTAGCCCAACAGGGCGCCCTCGGGGTCCAGGATGGGCACACTAAGGGTGACCACCGGTAGGTGGGGCGGCTTTAGGCCGGGATGCACCGGCGAAACCCAGGGCACTGGGCCGGGACCTGCCGAAAAGCCCTTGGGCAGTCCGGGATGGGGCTCCGCCAGGGAGAGGAGGGGCGGTAGGCTCAAGATCAGGCCACCCTGGGCATTGGCCAAAAACACGGATTCCACCTCGCGGGACGAAGCGCCCAGAGGCTTGAGCAGGGACAGCAATTCATCCTGGTCTTGCTGTTGCATGGCCTGGCGAAAGACTTTACGCGCGCTGAGGTCCTTGAGCCGGTCCAGCAGGGAGCCCATGTGGTCGGAGATGAACTGGGTGCCGATACTGGCCTGAGCCAGATCGGCGGTCAGGCTCTCCTGATCGCCCTGGTCACGCAGGGCCTGAAACACGGCCAGGCTGTAGCCCCCGACCAGGGTAATTAAAATCACCAGGGCTGCAAAGCCCATGT
Organism: Desulfarculales bacterium; assembly: GCA_965112955.2. Taxonomy (GTDB): domain Bacteria; phylum Desulfobacterota; class Desulfarculia; order Desulfarculales; family Desulfarculaceae; genus JACRDC01. The sequence continues at coordinate 4,666 of CBCOTF020000335.1, read as the reverse complement.
AGGCCAAGCGACGCCAGAAAAGACTTTTCTCCAGATTTTGGCGGTCAAGGAGGCTCTTAAAGGGGCGTCGTCTAAAAATATATTAATTTACGCCGAATCATGCCGCTAAACAACCACCAGAACAACCTTCAGGGCGGGGCCTGGGGTGAATACCCTAAGCCGTGGCCACTAGTAAGGAGGCGTTTGGGGATAATCGCCATTTAATAATTTGTAATTAAACGGCAAAGCCAGATGAGAGCGGCTAGAGCCGTTACGTCTAGGTTCTATACCCCATTGACACTGTGAGGCGATTATCCCTTCTAAATGAGGGACGTCCTCTATTTTGGATAAAGCCGATTCTATGCTAAACTACTTGCGTAATAAATAATGGATAGCCAGCTTTGGGAGATATGTATGCAGGCCAGCGGCTTGAAGGTGCGAGTGCTGGTCATGGACCCAGACGAAGATTTGCGCCATTGGCTGGGACGCCTGTTGGATCGCACCGAAGGCTTCGAAAGCGTGGGCTTTTGCACCAACGAGCAGGACCTGGCCGCCGAAAGCCTAAATCTTCGCCCCCAGCTGTTCCTGCTGGACACCCATAGCGCCGCCCGCCTGGCTCCGGGCACCCTGGGTCACCTGCGCAAGTCCCTGGCCGGACTTTACGTGGTGCTGATGGACCTGGAGGAGGGGCCGGCTTACGAGCGGCTGGCCAAGGGAGCGGGGGCTGACGGTTTCTTGTGCAAGGCCAGGGTGCCCGAGGCCCTGGAAAGGCTGCGCGCGCTTATGCGCGGCCGTTTGGAGCAAAGCGAGGTGGCTTAAGCCGCCGATTTGAAGTCATGGGAAGGGCATCAGCGCACGTAATCGGCAAACAGCCGGCCATAACTCCTTACTACCGCCTGCGGACACGCAAAATCGCGCTGGCCATCATGGCGAAGGCTTTCATACCCCCTACTACGCCCTCACCTTCAGCGTGTTCTACTCCTCCTACAACAACTCCATCCAGGGGCAGATGCTCTCGGCCCTGCGCATGGTAGTGGAGACTCACAAACGCGACATCGATGGTTTCCTGACCGAACGTCTGCCCACCCTGCAAGCCGTGGGCGCTCTCTTGGGGAATAATCAACCTGAAACAGCCCGGACGCCTGCGGGGCGCCCTAGAATCCATACGCCAGGGCCACGAGGCCTTCGTGGATCTGGGGCTTGTCGATGGTCGGGAGTGCCAGGTGGCCTACGCCGGTGCCTACGGCTGGACAACGCCGACTATTCATAGGCCCCCTAATTCAAGCAGGCTCTGGCCCAAGGCTCCTACGTTAGCAACGTCTTCCTGGACCTACGCAAGGTGGCTCAGCTCATCATGGCCCTAAAGTTGAGCCTGAAAGGAAAAGATTATCTGCTTAGGGGCACCATCGATAGCGTCCGATTCGCCTTCCTAGTGGAGGATGTGCGCCTGGGCAGCACCGGCGAGGCCTTTACCGTCAACCGCCAGGGGCTCTACCAGATCCAGGGGCGCGGCCAGCGCCAGCTGCTCTCGACCTCGGGGCTCTCCCTGCCCCAGCCCTTCGATGGCGTGTTGGCCTTGGAAACCACCGTCGCCGAGGGCAAAGAAGTGATGGTAGTGGCTTAGGCCTGACTCAAGGATGGCGACTGGCTCTTGGTCTGCCCGCAGGACGCCGCCGACGTCTTCCTGCCCCTGCACCAGGCCCGGCGTCTAGCGCTGGTCATCAGCCCGCCGGAAAGCTGGCCTCCCCGGGCGAGTTGGCCGCAGGCGTGGCCCACGAGATCAACAACCCCCTGGCCATCATGGTGGAGGAGGCCGGCTGGATGCAGGACCTGATGCAGAGCGACGCCGAGATCCTGGCCCAAACCGGCCATCATGAGGAGTATCAGCGCGCCCTGCAACAAATTCAAACCCATGGGCGGCGTTGCAAGGAAATAACCGTCAAGTTGTTGGGTTCCGCGCGCAATAACCTACTCTCACTTGCAGCCCACCCAAATAAACGATCTAGCCCGCGACGTGGCCGGCCTGGTAGAGTTACCGGCCCGCTTCGCAAACATCACCCTAGTCCTGAACTGTCCCCGAGGCTGCCCACCATCCAGGCCTCCCCGCTGGAGTTGCAGCAAATTATGATAAATTTGACGCCATGGAGAACTAGGGCGGCACGCTCGACATCCGTACCCGCCGGGAGGAAGAGGGGGGGGGTGCTAAACGAGCATCAACGTGCTACTGGTTGATGCCGATCAGGGATTTCTAGAGACCATGAACAAACGTCTGACCAGGCGCGGCCTGACGGTCAGGGTGCCGCCAGCGGGGCCCAGGCCGTGGAGATGCTTGGTCAGCAGGAAAACAACGTGGTAATATTGGGTCAGACAATGCCGAAAATTGATGGCCTGCAGATCCTGGCGCAGATCAAGTCCCGCCTTCCCCGGGATAAGTTGATAATGCTCACCGACTGCCATGGTAGACTCGGCGGTCTCCGGAATGGCCCTGGGCGCTTACGAGTACCTAATCAAGCCTTGTGGTCTGGATACCCTCTTGGAACAGATATATGCCCCAGTGGGGTAGCGTGAAGTCGGGGGCTCCCTGGCCTTAGGGTGTGGTGTTCGAGGAAGAGAGAGGAAAAGGGCGGCGGCAGGCCAGCGGCTTGACGGAGTCCTCGGAGGCAGAACGGATCAAGTGGAGGAAAATCGTCATGAGTTTTTTTAGACAGATAGGCCAGTTCATGATCGCCGCCCGGGCCCATGCCAAATGGGAGCTGGAGGTGTCGCGCACCATCCTGGCGGACAAAAAGCGGCTCCTATTGCTGGGCCTAATGCTGGTACCCCTCTTACTGGGGGGGGTGGCCTTCGCCGATCAGTTGGGCGAGGCCATACCTCAGTTCCTGGGCGGCAAGAAGGCCTATAGCCCGGCCTTCTACACCACCGGCATATTCCTAGCCTCCATCGGCATCGGCATCGGGGCTGGGCTCATCACCGGCTGCATCGGCGCCGGCGGCGGCTTCATCATCGCCCCAGCGCTCATGAGTGCCGGCATCAAGGGCATTCTGGCCGTGGGCACCGACCTGTTCCACATTTTCGCCAAGGCCATTATGGGCAGCATCATCCACCGCAAACTGGGCAATATCAGCGTCTCCCTGGCGTTGATCTTCCTCATCGGGGCCATCGGCGGGGCCACCAGTGGTGGCATCATCAACCGGGTGATCGATGAGATCAACCCTATCTTGAGCGATGTCTTCATCACTACCATCTACGTTTTCATGTTGGGTTTCCTGGGAGCCTATTCCTTGCTGGATTTCCTGAAGGCCAGCAAGAAGGGCGACACCGGTGGCGTCCATGGCGGTGGCAAGAACGAAGGTGCCGAGCTGGGCGGTTTGCCCCAGAAGCTTCAGGCCATCAAGGTCCCCCCCATGATCACCTTCGACCAGGGCCTAGTGCCGGGCGGCCGGCAGATATCTTGGGTGTTTTTGGTGCTATCGGGCTTTTTGGTGGGTTTCGCCGCGGCCATCATGGGCGTGGGCGGTGGCTTCCTGACCTTTCCCATCTTCATCTATATCTTGGGCGTCAGCTCGCTGACCACCGTGGGCACCGACATCTTCCAGATCGTTTTTACCGCCGGCTACGCGGCCATCAGCCAGTACGCCATCTACGGCTTCATCTTCTACACCCTGGCCATGGGCATGCTCCTGGGCTCGCTTCTGGGCATCCAAATCGGCGCTATGGTCACCAAAGTGGTGCCGGGCATCTATATCCGCGGCTTTTACGCCCTGGCGGTGTTATCCGGCTTCATCAACCGAATTTTCGCCCTGCCGGGCAAAATGGCCGAGATGGAGTATATCGACATCTCCAAAAACACCGCCAAGATCCTCGATGACATCGGCATCTACGCCTTTTTCATCGTCATCAGCGTCTTTGCCATCTGGGTCATAGGCACCTTCTTCATGAACATAAAAAAGCTGAAAGGGGAGGTACACTGATGTCCACCCAATCCAATAAGTTCATAAGCGGCCTGATCCTGATGGTCGCCTTCATCGTGGTGTTCGTAATTATCTTCATGCCCTGGTACGGCAAGAGCCCTCAGGGCAAGGAACAAAACGGCCTCAACTATCTGGACAACCTCTACAACACCATCTCCAAGGGCTCGGCCTACTACATCCCCAAGGTCAAAAAAGAGAGCGAGCCTTTCGTGGGGCAGACGGTGGAGCTGACCCTGGCCATGAAAGGCACCCGCCAGGCCGATCAAGCGGCGTCGTTGTTCAATAAGGCCGGCCACGTCGAAGCCAAGGTTGAAGGCGCCACGGTAAAGGTCAAGGGCAGCCTGGGCAAGATCATGCAGAACTGCCTGGACGACTCCGACGACATGTTCCACAACCGTGGCGAGAAGGTGGCCCAAAAGTACGAATACCCCGAGCGCCTGGTGCTCTACACCTGGCATCAAGCCTTGAGCGCCATGGAAAAGGACCTCAACAAGCAGAAGAAGTTCCCCGAGGCCAAGTTCGCGGCCACGGTGAAGACCAAGGCCGTGGAGTGCTCCTACAACTACTTCGGCGTCACGCCCCAAAATATCGGCGACAATTGGGGCATCGTGGTCTTCTCCCTGCTGTTCTACGTGGTCTACACCCTCTGGTACGGCTTCTCCATCATGTACATGTTCGAGGGAGCCGGCATGCAGCTGGAGCACTAGTCTCCATTC
>CBCOTF020000334.1:0-17920 GCA_965112955.2 Desulfarculales bacterium | reverse complement strand
ACCACCTTGATCTCGGTCCCGAAGAGCACCACCGCCAGGCCGATCAAAGCCAGGCCGGCGTAGGAGACGAGTAGAGTGGACATGGCAAATAGAGCCAGGATCAGGCTCAAGCTCTCCACCACGCCCGGCAGCACCGCGCTGGGGAGGGGCTCAGCTCGAAATACAGGCCGTCCAGACCGATCATGCGCAAGATGTAGGCCAGGCTGGGATTGGCCATGGCGCTTAAAAGCTTCTCGCGCCAGGAGGGGTGTTGGAAGCTCAAGGTCTCGTCCCCGGCTCCTGATGACCCGCGGCCCGGCGGCGGTCTGGGCCGCCACGTCCTGCAACTGCCCCAACAGCGAGCCCAGGTCACTGGCCATCAGGTCGACGAGCCCGCTGCTCAAGGCTTAGCCGGCCTCGAAGCTTTTGGACTTTATGACCATCTGCTGGGCCAGCTCTCGGGGGCGGCCCCGCTGGCTGGCCAGGCTCTGGGCGTAGGCCTGCAAATCCTCGGTGATTTTGTCGCCCATGGGGCCCTTGATTTTCTCGTCGCCGGTCTCCACGGGGTGGGCCGCCCCCAGGTTGGTGGCCGGGGTCATGGCCGCCACCGGCGCTGTCAGCATCAGGAAAGCCCCGGCCGAGGCGGCCCACGCCCCGGTCGGGCCACATATACGGGCAGGGGCGCGGCCAGGATGTCGCCGACCATCTGGCGTATGGACTCCACCAGGCCGCCGGGGGTGTCCAGCTCTATTACCACCAGGTAGGCCTGGGCCTGGGCCGCGGCTTGCAGGTATTTTTGCAGGAAAAGGGCACCGTCGGGATTGACGGTGTATTTTAGCTGGATGACCCACATCGGGCTTTCCCCGGCAGGGCGGTCGGGTCCCGGAGGAGCCGAGGATGGCTTGGACGTCGCGTCGGTCCAGGCGGCCAGGCCCAGCACCATCAGCATGGCCCTCATGGCTATCCAGCCCCGGCGGTAGGGGCATGCCGGCGGGCGATACCTCTTTTAGCTAAGCGAGGGCAGTCATGCCGGCCTCGCAGGGGGCAGGTGGCAAGGGATTTACGCTTTCAGTGTACAATAAAGAGCCCCCGGGATCAGGTGGGACGGTCAGGTCAGCAAGGCACGGGCCAGTTCCTTGAGGTCCCGGTAGGCTTTGTTTTTGCGCGCCGGGTCGCGCAGCAGAAAGGCCGGATGGAAGGTGGGCAGCAGGGGGATGCCCAGAAACTCGTGCCAGCGGCCGTGCAGGTCGTTGATGGGCGCGTCGCTGGCCAGCAGGGTCTGTGAGGCCGGCCGGCCCAGGGCGCAGATGGCCCGGGGCGACACGGCCCGCACCTGGGCTTCCAAAAAGGGGTGGCATGCGGCGATCTCGGCGGGCTGGGGGTCGCGGTTGCTCGGAGGTCGGCATTTGACGATGTTGGTGATGTAGATTTCTTGACGCTTCAAGCCCACGGCGGCCAGCATGCGCTCCAGCAGTTGGCCGGTCGACCCAACGAAGGGCAGGCCCTGCTGGTCCTCCTGGGCGTCGGGGGCCTCGCCGATGAGCATTAGGGCCGCCCCGGCGGGCCCGTCGCCGAAAACCACCTGGCGGCGGCCGGCCGCCAGAGTGCAACGCCGACAGTCGGCCAGGGCTAGGATTATGGCCGCCAGGCTGGGCTGCTCCAGGTCCAGGGGGGGGGCAGCAGGGGGCAGCGCGGGCTGGCCGGCGGCCAGGGCCAACAGGCTGTTGAGCTGGGCCGGGCCGCCCTGCACCAACGATAGCCCCAGCCGCCGCCGGCAGGAGAGGTTATCGAAAAGCCAGCGCAGGGCCTGGGGGTCGCCGGGCATGGCTATCAGGCCGCGGCCTGGCCCAGCAGAGCGGCTACGCGGTCTAGGAGGCGGTCGGCTATCTCTTCCTTGCTGAGCAGGGGTAGGGCCTCCAGGGAGCCGTCGGCGAAGAGGAAGTGCACTCGGTTGGTGGGCACCGCGAAGCCCGACTGGGGGTCGCTGACGTCGTTGGCCACCAAGAGGTCCAGATTTTTGGCCTTGAGCTTCATGGCGGCATAGGCCAGCACGTCGGTGGTCTCGGCGGCGAAGCCTACCAAGAGCCGTCCGGCCTTATTGCGCCCTAGCTCGGCCAGGATGTCGGTGGTGTGCACCAGTTCCAGGTTTTCGCCCTGGCCGGCCTTTTTCTTGACCTTGTGGGAATAGTTGTGTAGTGGGGTGAAGTCACTCACCGCTGCGGCCTTGACCACCACCTGGGCGCTCTCGGACTCGGCCATCACCGACTGGTACATCTCCTGGGCGCTGGTGATGCGGATGGTCTTGACCCCGGCCGGCGGCGCCAGGTGGCTGGGTCCCAGCACCAGGCTGACCTTGGCCCCCCGGCGGGCGGCCACCCTGGCGATTTCGATGCCCGTGCGTCCGCTGCTGGGATTGGAGATGAAACGCACTGGGTCCAGATGCTCGCGGGTGGGGCCGGCGCTGACCACCAGGCTTAACCCGGCCAGGTCTTTGGGGCACAAAAGGGCGTAGAGAGCCTCGGCGATCTCGGCAGGCTCGACCATGCGGCCGTACCCCTCCTCGTTGCAGGCGGTGCGCCCCAGGCCGGGACCCACGCTGCGTACCCCCCGGGCCTGGAGGCGCGCCAGGTTCTTGGCCACCGTGGGGTGCTCCCACATATGGGTGTTCATAGCTGGGGCCAGTAGCACCGAAGCCGAGGTGGCCAGCAGTATGGTGGAAAGCAGGTCGTCGGCCAGGCCGCAGGCGGTCTTGGCTATGAAGTTGGCGGTGGCCGGGGCCACCACCACAGCGTTGGCCCAACGCGCTAGCTCGATGTGGTTGATGGCCGCCTTTTGGCCGGGGTCGAACATGGTCTCGGATACGGGGTTGCCGGTCAGCGCCCCCAGGGTCATAGGTCCCACGAAGCTCTTGGCCGCTTGGGACATGACCGCGCGCACGTTAAAGCCGCGCTGAGTCAAGAGGCTGGCTAGCTCGCAGGCCTTGTAGGCCGCTATGCCGCCGGTGACGCCCAGGAGCACCCGGGCGGGCTCGGAGCTACCGTTCATGGCCGCCAAACCTGCTTCCGGCCTATACTGGAGTTCGTGTTCATGGCCTACTGCCCATCGCTGGTGGGGGCCACCCACAGCTCGACGGTGGTCTTGAGCCAGCTCTCCGTGATCTGGATGACGCAGGTCTTGCCCGGCTTGGCGAAGAGCAGGGCCGCCTTGGGGTACTTGAAGGAACCCTTCAAGCTCCAGTTATCCTTGGCCATAGACTCGATGAAAAAGTTGATCAGGCTCTCCAGCTCCACGTTGTCGGAGAAGACCAGCACGCCGGCCTTGAAGGAGCCCACCCTGAAGATAGTGGACTGCTCCTTGTTCAGCTTGAGCTGCACCGGTACCTGGATGTCGTCGAAGTCGTAGTAGCGCCCCAGGGTGCCCTGCTTAGGCCTGTCGCCCGAGGCGGTGGCAGCGGAGTCGGAGTCGGACTTGAACAGGGAGCAGCCCGCGGTTAGGGCCAGGGCCAAGATCAGGGACAGGGCGATCATAACCCGAGGCGCGGATGTTTTCATGACTCGCTTACCTCCCCAGGAATGCAGGACGAATGTTTATTTGCCGCCGGCCAGAACCAGCTCGCCCAACGGCTTGCGCTGCGATTTTTGGTTGCCGGCGGCTGCCGGCCAGCCTAGGGCCACCACGGCCATCAGCTCCAGCTCCAGCTCCGGCCCCAGCCCCAGGATTTGGCGCACTTGATCGGCGTGTGCCAGTATCTCGCCCAGCCACACCGCCCCTAGGCCCTGGGCGTAGATCATCAACAGCATGTTCATGAGGCAAGCGCCGATGGCCTGATGGTCCTTAGCTTCGTGATACATGGAGGGGCGGTGGATGAAGACGGATATCAGCACCACCGCACCCTTGACCACGGCGCCATACTTGGTGCACCGGGCGATTTGCTCTTTGAGGGAGGGATCGCGTATCACCAGGAAGCGCCAGGCCTGGTTGTTCTGGCCGCTGGGGGCCCAGCGCCCCGCTTCCAGGATGTCGTCGATCAGGGTCTGGTCCACGGGCTGGTCCGTGAATTTGCGTACGCTGCGCCGGGTTTTGATCAATTCCAGTAACTGCGCGGCTTGCAAGGCTCTCTTCCCCAGATAGCTATTAATGGCATACTAGCAACCGGCCCAGGTGGGGTCAAGGCTTTTACCTCCTTGACCTCGTGGGCTTTTCGTTTGGCAGATCATGCTAACGTACAGTAAAAATAAAAAATGTCGTTTAACGATGGTCGTAAAATGCTTTAATATGTTCTGAACCAGTGTTGTCTAAGACAGGCGTAGCGGCTAAAAATAATCTTATAAAGCAAGTAATTATCTATAAATTTAGCAGTTTTTGAAATAAGGCCGCCATTTTTGGGCTGGTGTTTTTTGTTTCATTGGCGGTTGTCTGTTGTTGTTTTTCGGATTAATTTGACGAAAGCTCTCTGATTATCTTGGACTAATTTTTCCTTTCTCATTTGATCAGATCAATTCTGTTGTGGCGATGCGGACGTGCTCCGTGGAGACGATCTGAATCTGCTCCTCGGCGGCAGCTATGATCGCGCTTCGGGCCAGGTGGTTGGCCCTTCGGAAGAGGTCGCCGGAGCCTTGCTGTATGGCGGTGACGGCCGGGCCAGAGAAGGGGCTCTGGTTGACGCCTGCGATTTTGAAATAATGCAGGAGGTAGCCCTGCATGCCCTGGAGGGAGACGCCGGCCAGATGGCTTCTGGCTACGACCCTGGAGGCCAGGGGCAGGGAGATTCTGTATAGGAGGAGATCGGTGAGGTTGTTCTGGCCGGCCAGGATGGTGGGCAGGATTGGCCTGGAGTCTCCCTGAAACTGAGTGATGGTGTGCAACTCGGCCAGAACTTCAAGCCTGAGGAGAGAAGCTGCATCGATGACGAGGACGGATTTTTTCTTGCGGTTCTGGGCGATCTCCAGGACTTGTTTTCTGATGAGCTTGGTGCGAACGGCTCTTGAAAGCTGGCAGCGTCCACTTCGAGTTTGACGCAATTTTGTCTTTAGAGTTTTAGGATGAAGCTCTGTGAGGCGGTGACCCAGATGATCTGATACTCGGATGGGTGCAGCCTGTTGGCGGCCCAGCGCAAGGCGGTGGATTTCCCGCTGCCCACATTTCCGGTGACTAAGGCTCGTGCGCCGAGGCGGAAGGCGTATTCGAAGCATTCGGCCACGCGGAGGACTTAGGCGGTGGTTTGGTTTCATGAGTTGCTGACCTTTAGGTCTGATTTTAGCTAGAAAAGGTAGCCGTCAGTGGGGGCTGTGGTGGAGCTGGATTCCAAGCGCAGCAGATAATGATCGCGCTTGGCCCTGCAATTAACGGCGAGGTCCAGCGGCCTGAGCAAGCCGTGGGAGCGATTTTCCAGTGGGACCTCTACTAGGAAGCAAGTCCACTCATGACGACGATGACGACGAGGGTTTTTTATGGGCTTGGCTGCCGGTCCGGTCATCATTTGGCTTGGAGGCAGAAAGCAGTCATGATATGTGGACCAGAGGCCGACAGCGGGACCGGCCCGAGCAGCCCCCAGGCTCGTTCCTATGGTGGTCGCCGGCAAATGCCACGGCCAACAAGGCTGAGGGAAAGGTAGCATGGCGCAGTCAGGGCAAATCACGGCCATCATCCTGGCCGCCGGGCTTTCCTCGCGTATGGGGCGGCTAAAGCCCTTGCTGGACCTGGGTGGGGCCACGGTCCTGGAGCGAGTGGTGGGGGTGTTTCAGCAGGCGGGAGTGGTCGATATTAGGGTGGTGCTGGGGCACCGGGTCGACCAATTGTTGCCCCTGTTGCCCGGCCTGGGGGCCAGAGAGGTGTTCAACCCGCTCTATCAGGAGGGCATGTTTAGCTCGGTGCAAGCCGGCCTGGCCAGTCTGGAGCAACCCGCCGAGGCTGTCTTTATGCACCCCGTGGACATCGCCCTGGTCAGTCCCGCCACCGTGGCGGCCCTGCTCCAGGCCTGGAACCCGGGCCGCCAGGGGATAATCTATCCTTGCCACCAGGGTCGGCGTGGGCACCCGCCGCTAATCGCCGGCAGTCTGATCTCTGAAATTTTGGCCTGGCCGGGGCAGGACGGCTTAAAGGCTTTGTTACGCCGGCACGAAGACAAGGCGGTGCTGCTGGAGGTGGCAGACCCCTATATCCTGCGAGACATGGATGAGCCCGGCGACTACCAGGAGATGGCGGCGGTCTGGCACCGGCGCCATGAATCGGAGCCTTAGTCGGGGCGCGTCAATCCGGCCAGCACCGCCAGCCGCAGTTAGGGCGTTAGCCCACCGTTGGCGCTGCCTCTTATGATGAAGTAGGCCAGGTGACCCTAGGAGTGTGTCGGAGATCAGTGTTGTCCAAGATAGATTTTCAAAAATCGGTTAAGTGATCGAAGCGAGATGCCTTCATTCCAGCGTAGTAGTGTGGTTATGCCAAAAGCCAACAATACTGTGACCAAGAGAGAGCAAGTCTATGGTACGAGTAGCCAGCCTGTTCGGTCAACTTTGGCATCATTTCTCCCGCTTTGAGCTCGCCGCCGTGGTCAAAGAGCACGGTGCCGAGGTCAGGACCAAGGGATTCCCTGTTGGACCCAGTTCGTGGCTATGCTCTTCTGTCCGTTGGCCCGGGCCGATTCCCTAAGAGAGATATACTAGGGTCTTTCCTGCTGCCTGGGGAAGCTGTCCCACCTTGGGATGAACGCGGTCCTCAAAAGGTCCACACTGTCCTATGCCAATCAGCACAAGCCCTCGGCTTTGTTCCGAGCCCTGTCCCTGTTGGTTCTTGCTTTATTCTGATCGGGAAGTAAGGGAATTTTTCAGATTGGCCTGACCATGTAGGGATTTTTATCCCATTATCCTAGGCCTTGGATGTAGGTCCAGGAATGAAGAAGCGGTCGATGGTAGTGGAACACCCATGCCCCCGAGAGATGGAAATAACTCCCCGCTTCGGCGGCTTCTTCCGAAGGGCCAACCACCTGGCCCGAAGCGTGTTCATAACTGCCGCCAAGGAGCAGGTTCAGGTCATCTCCTCGGAGCACGTCCGCATCGCCGCAACAGGATTGATCTGATCAAATGAAAAAAGAAGGATTAGTCCAGGATAATCAGAGAACTCTCGTCAAATTAATCCGAAAAACAACACCCCGGCGCCAACGTCACCGGGGACTGGTTCAATGTAGTTCAATTCTTCACCACTGCCGTGGACGAGGTCCGAAAGGCCAAGGCTAAGAAGCGTAAACTGCCCAAGGCCATCCGCTGGGCCGTGCCCAAGGCCGCTGATGGCGGCAGGAGGCTAACCGAAAAGCAGCGGCAGGCCCTGACCGAACTGGAGAAGCCGGCGGCTTCGCCGCCGCCATCGCCTGACGGCATCTTCCAGGCCGCCAGGGCAAGAGCCAGAGACTACCGTTGTAATGTCTTCACCTTCATGATCATGATCTACTTCATCGCCGCATCACTGGGGTATTTCATCAAATTCCACAGTTAACGACGAAAAATCAAAAAAAGAACCCCGGGCGGCTAGGATAAACCGCCCGGGGCTGGGTCATGGAAGTGGGGGGATGGAATCTAATCGCTGCGCGAGGCTCTGACTGGATAGGGGGGAGGTAGCTCCTCCCAACCGATGCACATGGCCTTGAGGTGGCAGGTCAAGTTGTGACCGGTGGTAGTCATGTAGACATGCACCACCACAAAGGTTAGAAAACCGAACATGCCGGCGGTATGGATGAAGGCTACCGTGGAGATGGTCAGTTTGCCGGCCCAGCCCCACTGCTCCCAGGAGTTATAGAAGTAGTACAGGAAGCCGGTGGCCATCTGGGCTGGGACCAGGATCAAAGAGATGCTCAGGTAGGTCATGCGCTGCAAGGGGTTGTGCTTGTCGCGTTCGCTCTTGGACACCGGGTGGGGCTTGCCTTGGAAAATGCCCACCATGTAATACAGCGCCACGTCCACCAGGCGTTTGGTGGTGGGGATGTACTGGCGCCATTCGCCGGTGGTGGCCATCCAGAATATGATGAAGGCGCAGAGCACCAGCCAGGTCCAAGCGCAGAAATTGTGCACTTTCACCGCCTGCATAAAGCCCAGCCAGGTGTAAGAGCCGTGAATCTCCAGGCCGGTCACCGCCAGAGCGATGATCAAGGCGGCCTGGGCCCAGTGCCAAAAGCGCTCGAAGCGGGTGTAGAGGTACAGGAGCCGGTAGCTGTTGCTGTTTGTGCTCATGGTCTAGTCCTCCTTGTGGTCCTCTGGGCCGGGCTGGCCGTTTTTGCGGCGGGCCACGGCGCGTCCCAGACCGTGCAGTCCCACGCCCATGAGGGCCGTCATCGTCAGGCCCCAGCCGATGTAGTTCAGCGGGTGGTTGTAGTCACGTCCGGGCATGTACACTCCGGTTATCCCCTTGAGGCGGCTGTCCGTGATATGGCACTCCTGGCAGGAGACTGCTTTATCCTTGGGGGCGACCATGTGCGTGGTCTGGAAGTAGTTCTTGGTCTCCACGAAGTCGTACTGGCCGCTGTAGGGCAGGTCCACGTAGGTCATGCCGGCGGTGATGGCCTTGTTCCAGTCGTAGTCTCCCCAGTAGGCCCCGCTGCCCGGTGGGCCGAAGATTTTGGGGATCACCATGGTGTTGTTGACCTTGTCATAAGGCTGGCGGCCGGTGTGCAGCTTGAAGGGGTAGATGCGCGAGCGGGGATCCTTGGCGTCGCCCTCGACCTTGGTCAGGGTAACCGGCTGACTGGGGTTGATCTTGGTGTAGGCCATGACGTTGCTGATGGAACCGTTGAACCATTGGTACACCGGCCGCACGTCCTTCTGCCAGGTGAAGTCGCCCTTCATGCCGTCATAGGAGGGCGGCCCCAGGGGTCCCTTCTTCTTGAGGGGCTTGCCCTCAGCGTCCTTCTGGCCGGCGGTGGCCCAGTCCCAACGCATCTTGGTGGGCAATTGGCGGGCCAAGGCCGGAATGTGGCAGGTCTGGCAGGCCACCTTGTCGGTATGGTCGTTGAGCTTGGTTTCGGCTTTGTGCGGCGTCTGGGAGTGGCAGCTATCGCAGGTAATGCGCGAGATCTGGTCGTCCTGGAGCAGGGAGGTGTACGTGGTCGCCGCCGGGGTCTTGTAGGCCCGGCCCGATACCTTGTGGGCTATGGTGGTGTGGCAGCGGGTGCAGGCGAAGTTGGCGCCCTTGACGTTCATGTGCACGTCCAGCTCCCGGTTGGGCTTATGCATAGAGGAGTCCAGGTCGCCGTGCTTGACCATGTCGCCGCCGCCCCCGTAGAAGTGGCAAGCGCCGCAGTTGTCGCGGGTGGGGCGGGCCACGCTCTGGGCCACCTTGTTCCATTCCGGGGGCAGGAAGATATCCGCCCCCATCTTCTTGGGCTCGGCAGCCGGGTGGCCGGCGCCGGTGGGGAACTTCTTGTAGGTGTCGGTCTGCTCGTGACAAACCAGGCAGTCCACGTTCTCCTGTTTGGTGAAGTCGAAGTTCTTGTCCTTCCAGCCGTAGCCGGCGTGGCAGGAGGTGCAGCGCGGCTCATTGGAGGGTATGGCGATGCAGAAGTTGTTAACCACCAGCCCCCCCTTGCCCAATTTGGCCTCGGACGGGGCGTCGGGGCTGAGCCAGGTCCAGTGGATGGTCTTCATGACCTGGCCCGCGGCTTCGTTATGGCAGGACAGGCAGGCCTTGGTCACCTCGGGCCCGCTCTTGAAATCTTGCTTCAAGGCCTCGAATTTGCTGTGGTCAGCGGTGCTCCAGCGCGCTGCAGGTTTGGAGACCTCGCCCGTGGCCCTGGCCGGCTGGATGGCAAGCGCCCAGATCAGGCAGGCCCCCATAAGCGCCAGCTTGATGCCCTTCTTGGTCAAATGCAACCTCCTCGCGTTTTCAAGAGTTGGATGTTCTCGAGCTGGCTGGCGGCCTGCGCGGGAACAGAGACACCCTACCTTCACACAGGCTAAAGCAAAACCCGTGCCAAGGCTTTGTTAGAGATTTGCATGGCTTTATATGCGGTTTGGTTGAAGATTATTACGTTAACCAACGATGGATGGCTAACGGTGGACCCGTTGGGCGTTAATGTTTTGCTTAACATTAACTACGACCAGCCGTCGAAGACGGATGAAATCCGTTTCCCCTAAAGGGCGAAATGCATGGTGGGTAGTCGGTAAAATTTAGGGTGAGCGCTAGGCAGGTTTGCCCTGGTTTTTATGCCAAGAGCCCGAATGCCAGCGCCCTATTGACGCAAGCTCAGCCCCAAGGCAGCGAGCCCCTGGTGCAACGCGCCCTGGCGTTGGCGCAGCTGGACCAAGGCACGTTCCAGTTCCGTGGCTGCGCTCTCGCCCGGGGCCAGGCCCAGCTATAGCCAGCCCCGTTCCGGGTCGGTGCCATCGTGCACCACCACCTCCAGACGCCCCTTCTGCTGGGCGTCGGCCTCCCGGCCGCCGCCGGCGTAGCAACCCGGCCAGACCTGGCAGACAAGCTAGCTCGGCCCCGGGATCTAGCCTTGGCGGGCGGTCAGTCGCGCGACCAGGTTGTCAGCTAAGGTCTGAAAGATCGGAGAGGACTACACTGCCCCCAGGTTGCCCCAACCCTGCTGCGTAGCCTGGCCCAACGGGTGGCCAAGTTCTCCACCGCTAGGCCCAGATGCTCCCAGGTCAGGAGCTTTTGCAGCACGTGGCGCTGGGGGGAGGAGGTCAATTTCAAGTCGATGTCCACGGAGCGGCTTTGCAGAGCCAGGTAGATTATGGCTGGCTGGCCTTATTGGCCGGAGGCAGGTGCAGGCAGCGGCCCAGGACCGCCTTCGCGGCCTCATGCAGCCCCTCGCTCAGGGTGGGGTGGGCGTGGATGGTATGGGCCAAGTCGGCAACCGTGGCCCCCAGCCGGCACGCCAGGGCGCACTCGTGAATCAGGTCTGAGGCATGGGGACCGATGAGATGGGCGCCCAAGAGGCGAAGCGACCCCGGCTCGTAGACCAGCTTGCACTGCCCGGCGATCTCGCTCATGGCCTGGCTCTTACCCAATAGCCGGCAGGAGAAGACGGCGCTCAAGGCCTCCTGCCCCCTGGTCTGGGCCTGTTCCGGCGATAGCCCCACCCAGGCCACCTCGGGCATGGTGAAGGCCACTGCCGGCACCACGCGGTAGTCCACCACCTCGGTCCCGCCCAGGGCGTTGGCCGCCGCTACCAGGGCCTCGGCCCCGGCCATGTGGGCCAGCATGGGCCGCCCCGCGCCTAAGAGGTCGCCCAGGGCAAACACGCCGGAGGCTGTGGTTTGCAGATGCTCATCCACCACCACGCCTCCTCGCTGGTCCAGGGTCACGCCGGCTTGTTCCAGACCCAGGTTGGCGCTGTTCAAGGCCCGCCCCACCGAGACCAGCACCCGATTCACCCGCAGCTCCAGAGGCTGGCCGGCGGCCGGCGGATCCAATAGGGGCGAGGGCGTCAGGGTAAGGCGCAGACCCGCGCCGTCCGGCTCCATGGCCGCTATCACCCAGCCGGTGTGCACGGTGATGCGCTGTTTCTTCATCTCGCGCAGGAGCAGCTTACTCACCTCGGTGTCCAGTGAGGGAAGCGGCAGCAGGCGATTCAGGGCCTCGACGATGATCACTCGGCTGCCTAGGGCGGCCAGGATGCAAGCCAATTCGCAGCCCACCACGCCACCGCCTACGATGCAAATGGAGGTGGGTATCTCCTTGAGGCTCAGCACGTCGTCGGAATTGAGCACCAGCCGGCCGTCGCGCTTCAACCCCGGCAGGTTGGCCGGCCGCGAGCCTGTGGCCAGGATGACTCGGTCGCTGGCCAGCTCCTCGCCGCCGCCGGCATTCAGCTCCACGCCAACCAAGTCCGGCGCTAGGAGCCGGCCCCGGCCCCTGAGCAGGCGGATACCGTGGGCCTGGAAGAGCTTCTCCAGGCCTAAAGCCTGGAGCCCCACCACCTGGTCCTTGCGGGCCATGATGGCCCCCAGGTCGGGGCTTAAATTGCCTTGCAGGTTGATGCCGAACTCGCCCAGACGGCGGGCGGCCAAGAGGGCCAGGGCTGAGGTTTGCAGGGTTTTGGTGGGGATACAACCCCAATGCAGGCAGGTGCCGCCTACTTGGGTGGCCTCCACCAGGTTGACGCTGGCGCCCAGTTGGGCGGCTCGCACCGCCGCCTGATAGCCGCCCGGGCCGGCCCCGATCACGGTGAGGCGCGCTACCACGGCCAACTCCTAGTCCAGGCGAATGATCTTGACTTTTTTGCCCACCCAGATGGGGGGCAGGTAGATGCGGCCGGAGTTGCCGCTTTGCTTCACCTGCTTGCCCAGCACCTCCACGCCCATCACCTCGAACTTTACCGAGCCGTGGTGTTCATTTTCCTGGGGCGATTTTTGATTTTCTTCTAACACAACTCGCTCCCCCTATCAGCCGATGGACTGCTGGCGTGCCGGCCACAAGGTGTGGCAGAGCACGATGAGGTCGATTTCGTCGGCGGCCAGCAATTGCTTGACTTGGTTAGCGCTGTCTTAGGCCCACTAAGGCGTCGGTGTGCACGCCGGGGCAGACGGCAGGACCCGCCGAGGGGAAGTTACCCTCGGTGCAGCAAAAACCGGTAATGAGCACCCTGCCAGCGCCTTTGGTGTTCACTACCACCGACTGTCCGCCGGAGTGTGGCCGGGGGTGGCAGTACGCGCACCCTGGGTGCTATCTTGACCCTGTCGCTCAGACCCACTAAATCGTATCTACTAGCATACTCGGAATCGTAGCGATGGTCCAGGGGATGAGGTGCGTTCATGCAATCTATTTCCGCCTGTCGGGCGTAGACTTTGGCTCGCGCGCACAGGTGGTCGTTCTCGCAGTGGTCGTGCAGGTAGGTGTGGATGATGATACCCACGTCCTCGGACTTGATCCCCAGGTGGGGCAGACCATCCTCGAAGTACTCGGCCTTGGCCCCCAGGCTCTCCTCCAGCCCCTCGGAGATGACGAAGTCCTCCAAGCCGGAGTCTATGGTGACCCGTCCGCCGCCCGTAAGCACCTACATATACACCGGGACATGTATGGCCTTGCCGGAGCCCTTGAGGTAGGTCATGATGCCCTGGTCGGTGGCGTTCCGTCCGCAGACGATGGGGTGGATGACGTAGTCGGTTATCAGTTTAGCGTCCCTGCCACACCGGGTCGCGTTTGCCAAAGGATGCCGCCACGCCCTCGTTGCTGTTGTCTGTACTGCACAGGCGGGCAACGGCCTCATTTATCAGGTCAACGGCCTTATGGTACTCCAGAGCGCTCATGGCGTAGAAGGCCTTCTTGTCGATCTGCACAGCCAAGGAGCTCTTTTTGGCCAGGCACGCGGCCCAGCGCCGGGTCTCCTTATCCAAGTCCTCGGGGCCATCACCTGATTGACCAGTCCCCTCTTCGGGGCTTTTTGCGCGGTGATCAGCTTGCCGTAGAGCAAAAGCTTCAGGGCCTTCTTGCGCCCTACCACCCTGGAGAGCGGTACGGCCGGTCCCAGGCAGAAGAGCCCCACGGTGACCGCCGTATAGCCGATGCGGGCCTTGTCGCTGGCGATAGCCAGGTCTGCCGCCACCACCAGGCTCCCGCCGTTGGCAGCGGCCACGCCGTGCACCGAGGCGATCACCGGTTTGTTCATTTAGCTCATGGTCACCAAGGGGCGCGCTTTACTCTCCACCCAGGCCTTCAACGCCATGGGCGATTTGCCCTGCATCTCCTTGACGTCGATGCCGGTGCGGAAGGTCTTGCCTTGCCCTCCCCCTTGATCACCACCACCCGCACGCGAGGGTCGGCGTCCGGCTCCAAGGGGGCAGCGTGCAGCTCGTTGGCCATGGCTGAATTGAAGGTGTTGGGCTGCTTGAGACGGTTGAGGGTGGTAGTCGCCACGAAGTCCTCGCCGACCTCGATCAACAGGCTATCGTAGGGCATCAAGACCTCTCTTGAGTTAGGCCGTCGTCAGTGCTGTCCAAGACAGGCGTAGCGGCTAAAAATAATCTTATAAAAACAGTTAGTTATCTATAAATTTAGCAGTTTTTGAGAGAGGGTCGCCGCTTGTGGGCTGGTGTTTTTTGCCTTTTCGTCGTCATGAGTGGAATTGGTGTAGCTCCGGTGTCATGCTGCAGCGATCCACATGACCGAGTTGAAGCAGGAGGCAATCATGGATGCCGGCGGGCTTCTGGCCCTTGGCTTGGGGTTGCAACCGCCTTGACGGCTGGTGGGGCAGCGTAGGGACACCGATAAACAGCCACACGAGGTGTTCTTGGAGGTTGCCGCTGACCGAGGAGCCGAGTACCCCTGCCCGGAGTGTGGCAGGTTGTGCAAGGCCCACGACTTCCACGAATTCACCTGGCGCCATCACAATCTTTTCCAGCAGCATTGCTACGTAACCGCCCTGGTGCCCCGGGTGGATTGCCCCGACCACGGGATCAAACAGGTCAAGATGCCCTGAACCCGCGAGGGCAGCCGGTTCACCTTGCTGTTTGCGCAGGCGGCCATGATTCTGGTGCGGGAGATGCCCATGCTGGCTGCGGCTCGCATCATCGGGGCCAGCGATACGCGATTTTGGCGGGTGATCCAGTTCTACGTGGGCCAGGCCCTGCTCAAAATGAGCTTGGCCGGGGTCAAGGCCTTGGCTCTGGACGAAACCACTTCCAAGCGAGGCCACAACTATGTCATCGTCTTCATCGACCTAGACCGCAAGCAAAAGCCGTCATTTTCGTTACCCCCGGCAAGGGCAAGGGCTATCTGGTCCTGTTCCGCCGCTTCCTGCGTAAGCATGGCGGCGAGCACAACAATATTGCCGAGGTGGTCTGCGACATGTCGCCAGCCTTCCTGGCCGTCATCGGCGAAAACTTCCCCGTCGCCAACGTCACCGTGGACTGACTCCATGTAGTCCAACTCTTTACCACCGCCGTGGACGAGGTCTGAAAAGCCGAGGCTAAGGAGTATAAACTGCCCCAGGCCATCCGTTGGGCTGTGCTCAAGGATGCTGATGGCGGCAGGCTAACTGCAACGCAGCAGCAGGCCTTGACCGAATTGGAAGCCGGCGGCTTCGCCACCGCCACCGCCATCGCCTGATGGCTCAATGAGGTGTTGCGCTGGATCAGCAAGGCCACCTCTATACGGGTCGTCCAGTGGCGCATCACCCACTTCACTCGCCATGCCCTGCGGTGCATAGCGCCTGACACCACAGCCCTGGTGTTGATTCGTGTTTTGTTCTGATCAGGAAATAAGGGGATTTTTCAGATTAGCTTGACCAGGTAGGGATTTTTATCCCATTATCCTGGACCTTGGATGTGGGTCCAGGAATGAGGAAGGGGTCGAGGGTGGTGGAGCATTCCTGACCCCGAGAGACAGGAATAACTCCCTGCCACCTGGTTGCCATCGTACTTTTCGTTGCAACCTGCGTTAAGAAGATCATGGAGCTGGGACGGCGTTTCCCCTGGCCCCGGCCGGAGAGGTGCCTCTGATGAGGGAGCGTACGACTTTGGGGGCACTTGCTTCGTGCCTGCCTATTTTGATGAAGCTCCTACGGAGATTTGGCTTCGACGTTTCCGCTGCCCTGACTGCCGGGCGGGTGATCCGGCTGCAGCCACGGGGCTACTGTAGACGGTTCCAGGCTCCGGTGGAGACCATTCGGCAAAGCCTTTTCAATAAGCTAGCCCGGGGTAGATGAGACCCTTGCCTGCCGCGCTTCCGCCAGCGCCACTGGCTTAAGGGCCTGCGCCGGCAAGTGAGCCTATACCTGGGATTAAGTGGTCGGGCGACCTGCTTGGGGCTTGCTATTGGCTAAATGGCCGCGGCCAGCCGGTCGGCGCAAAGCGAGAGTCCTTTCCCTCCCTGAGCCACCTACCCAAGGGTGCCGTTGTCCTGGCCCGGCCCCCGGTCTACACATGGGTGAAACACCCCCATGTAGGACCGACATGGGAGAGGGCCAGAAAAAACGAGCAGCCCTCTTCCGCTTCGGCGTTATTAGCGACTTTTTTGCCAGGGACTACATGGAGCGTGGTGAACGGGAGAGGTTACTGCGGGGCAAGTGCGCCCAGTGGGGGCAAATCCCCTTCTCCAACCGCACCAGGCGGTCGCGCTCCACCATCCTGGGATGGGTCAGGCCCTACCGCCAGGGTGGCGGCAAGCTGGAATCTCTCTACCTCATGGGCAGTAATGACCGGGGCGGCAGCAGGGTTTTGGGCTAGGACACCGCCTAGGCCCTGGTCCGCTTGCGCAGGGAACTGCCCACTGCGTCAGTGACTACCCTCATCAGCGATATGATGCGCCGACGCTTAACCTTGCTCGGCGTGATCCTCAAGGCGCCCATCGTCTATCGCTTCCTGCACCAGCAGGGGCTGAAGGGCAAACAGGTCACCCCATCTGTCGACCGCAGGCGCTTCGAGGTCGAGCTACCTAACGACATTTGTCAGAATGACGCCCTGCATGGGCTGATGCTCCTGATGGGCGACAAACGGCGCAAAAGCTATCTCTTCACCTTAATCGACGACATGAGCCTCCTGATCACCCATGCCGCATTTTACCTCGCCGAGGGTCTGTGGCCACTTATCTACAGGCCTTGCGCCAGGCCCTGCTCAAACGGGGGCTATCACGCAAGCTTTACTTCGACAACGGCCCAGCCTTCCGCCCCCACCACCTGGGAGAGATCACCGCCTCTCTGGGCATCGCTCTGGTCCAATCATCGCCATACGTGCCCCAGGGCAGGGGCAAGATTGAAAAGTTTTTCTGCACCGCCAGGTCCCAGCTTCTCCCCCGCTTCATGGGCGATACCCTTCGGGATATCAATGAGGCCCTGGAGTGCTGGATTAGGGACGTTTACCACCAGCACAAGCATCTGGACACCGGACAGGCCCCCCCGCAACGCTTCACCAGCAAGATGGAGTGCGTCAGGCCGGCCCCGCCGACTTGGAAGCTTACTTCAGAAAAAGGGCCACGAGCCGCGTGGCCTTTGACCTCACCATTTTTTTGGCCGGCAGACTATACGAAGCCCCAATGCCTCTGGTCGGCAAGAAAATCATCCTCCTTTACCACGACCATGACTACGACCGCGTAGAGGTCCTACTGGAAAATCGCTCCCACGGCTTGCTCCAGCCGCTGGACCTCGCCGTCAATTGCAGGATCAAGCGCGACCACCATCTGCTGCGTTTGGAATCCTGCTCCACGACGGCCCTCACTGGCGGCTCCCTTTTCTCGCAAAAACCAGATTCGGAGGTCAGTAATTCATGAAACCAAACTACCGCGCTTTTTTTGCCCTCACCAGGGAGCCCTTCGGCTCTAACTTGGCACCCAAGGGAATAATGCAGACCACCGAGGTCCTCGGCGTGGCCAAACGCTTCGAATACGCCATCCGCCTCGGCGCACTGGTTCTGGTCACCGGAGATGTGGGCAGCGGAAAATCCACTGCATTGCGCTGGGCCGCCAGCAGACTGCACCCATCCGAGTATCAGATCATCTGGGTCATCGCCGCGTATCAGGTCATTTGGGTCACCGCCTCACAGGGCTCCATCCTGGAACTCTATAGGCAAATCTGCGTCGAGCTCGAAGTGGATACCGCCAGCTTTTCCAGGGCCGTCTTCACCAATCTCGTCAGAAAACAGGTCCTGAAGATCGTTCAGTACCGCAAAAAGAGATTCCCCCCCATCATCGAGGAGGCCTCCCTCCTCAGGCTTCAAGTTCGGGCCGAGTTGTACACCATTACTCAGGTTCAGGGAGACTTCAAGCCAATCATACTGGTCGGCCAGAATAACCTCGTTGCCTCCTCATATACAGAACCTCCCTGTCCCTAGCCTCCAGTGTCGTGGCCAGAAGCCATCTGGCCGGCGTTTCCCTCCAGGACATGCAGGCCTACCTCCTGCATCACCTCAAAATCGCAGGCATCAAACAGGACCTTTTCTTGATCCGGCCGTCACCGCCATACACCAAGGCTCCGGCGGCCTCTTCCGAAGGGTTAACCACCTGGCTTAAAGCGCGCTAA
>CBCOTF020000333.1:0-7140 GCA_965112955.2 Desulfarculales bacterium | reverse complement strand
GCCGGCCAGAGTCAGGGGGGTGGCCAGACCGGCCAGCTCCAGCTGGGCGGACTTGATGTCGGCGACCAGGGAGGGGCCACGGCTGTCCAGGCTGAGATGGCCGGAGAGGTCCAGCCCGCTGATCCGGCGCAGGCCTCCCGGCAGGTTCTTAGCCGTCAGGCTGGCGTCTTTCACCTCCAGATCGGAGACGTTCAGGCTCAAGCCCGGGCCGCCGCCTTGCGGGCTAAAGGCCAAATCCAGGGGCAACTCCATCCGGGGGCGCAGCAAGTATAACCGCCCCAGACTGACGCGCCCGCCCAAGAGTAGGGCCATGTGGTTGTAGGCCAACTCGACCCGTTCCACTTGCAGGGACCGGCAGCCCGTTTTCTCCAGGCTTACGCCTTGCAGGGTGAGGTTGTGGAAGATGTTGCCGGAGATGCCCTCCAGCACCAGTCGGCCGCCGGTCTGCCGCGCCACTTCTTCTTCCAGGTAGGTGCGCAGGCGCGTCCGGCCCCAGTTGCTGTCGGCTAACAGCCATAGGGCCAGCAGGCAGATAGAAGCCGCCACCGCGGTCAGACTCACGGCCCAGGCCAATATTTTGCTCCATGGACGCCCCATTAAAAGGCTTGCCCCACGCTGAGATAGACCTCGTAGCGGTCCATGTCGGTGTTGGAAGGGGGATTGAGCTGATAGCCGAAATCCAGGCGCAATGGTCCCACAGCTGTATTGAGCGCAGACCGGCGCCGCTGGTGAAGTGCATTTTGCCCATGTCTGAGTTGATGATTTCAAAGGCGTTGCCCATGTCTACAAAGACCACGCCCCCGAGTTCTCCCCACAAGGGTAAGCGGGCCTCCACGCTGCCCTCCACCATGGCTTCGCCGCCCAGAGGCTTGCCGGCGCTGTCCAGGGAGCCCAAGCCCTGGTAAGGGTAGCCACGCACGCTGTCGGCGCCGCCCAGGAAGAAGCGGCGGATCATGGGGGTGCGGTTCAGCCCCGTGGTGTTGAAGATGGCGCCGGCCTTAATCCGCGAGGCTAGATGCCAATTTTTAAGCAGGGGCAGGGGCGCCACGTGGCGGGCTTCGGCCACGGGCCGCAGGAAGGCCAGATCCGAGCCGAAGGCCTCGCTGGCCGTCTCCAAATCCAGGTTGAGGTAGATCCCCTTTTTGGGGCTCAGGATGGAGTCGCGGCTGTCGTAACGCAGGCCGAGCGGCA
Organism: Desulfarculales bacterium; assembly: GCA_965112955.2. Lineage (GTDB taxonomy): Bacteria > Desulfobacterota > Desulfarculia > Desulfarculales > Desulfarculaceae > JACRDC01. Next base: position 5,949 of record CBCOTF020000333.1, on the reverse strand, counting down.
CCGAGAAAATGTGGTGCTGCTGCTTCTCCTGGTCCGGGTTAGGCACTTTGGTCTTAAGCTCGCGTATGCGGTCGACCTCGGCGTTGTAGCCCAGGTAGGAGATCCACTTGCCCGGCAGGCGGTATTCCAGCACCGGACTGACGCATGGCGGTTGATGAAAGCCTGGTTGTCCTTCTGCTTCACCCCGCCATCTATCAGTAGGTTGAAGTCGTGGTTAATGACGTAGAAGCCTTGCGCGCCGGTGGCCGTAGTAGGTGTAGCTGATCTTGCCTTCGAAGGTCAGCGTGTCGTGCAGGCCCAGCACGTTGCGGTTGACCTGGGTGATGCGCATGCGCGCTTGGTCTTCGTTGCCCCAGCCCAGACCCAGGCGCATGGTATGGCGGTGTCCTTCGGTCACCTGTATCTCCAGGGGCACTTGCCCGGTCTTCAGGTTCTCCAGGTCCGGCACGATGGTCACGCTGCTAAAAAAGCCGATATCCAACAGGGCGCGTTGGCTCTGCTCCAGGGTCTCTTGGGAATAGGGCTGGCCGCGGATGTGGGTCACCTCGCGCAGCACGAAGGAGGGGGCCACGTGCTTGTGACCGCTGACCCGGGATTTGCCGAATAGCACCCGGGGGCCTGGGTCCAATTTGAAGACCACGACAGCCCGTTGCTCGGCCTGGTAGACCAGCACTTGCCCCACCAGCCTGTGGCCGGGGTGGGCTTGGCTGTTCATCAGGTGGGCGATGGCCAACTTGGAGCGTTCATAGGCCTTCAGGTTGAAGCGTTGTCCCGGGGCCACGGCCAAGACTCCCTGCACCTGCTGCCGCCAGTAGGGGGCCTCGGCGTCCTCGGGTAGGATCAGCTCCACGCCGCTGATCTGGGTAGGGCGTCCCTCCTGCACGGTGAAGGTGACGCTGACCTTGTGCGTGGCCTCATCGCGGTCAAGATGGAAGCTCACCTTGGCCTCGAAGAAGCCGAATTCCTGGCACAGTCGGGCTAGGCGCAGGCAGTCACGCTCCAGGCGCGAAGCCTCCAGTTGGGGATCGCGAGAAAACAACAGCGAGGTGGCGGGCTTGGTTTCCATGACCGTCAGGGCCTGCTGGCGAGAGAGGTGTTCCAGGCCCAAAATGTCCAAGCCATGGATGCGCCAGGGCTCCTCCTCGGCGCCGGCCTCGGGGGACAGGGGCGGTTGGCTGACGGGCGGGGCGTTAGGGCCGGCGGGCTGGCCCTGGTCCGCGAAGGTCAGCAGCACGGGAGCGGGTTCCTCCGTGCCGGTTTCTGGGGATTCGTGATATTGGCCGGCAAAAACGGCCAACGGCGCCCACAGGCACATCAGCGCGCCGGTCAAGATCCGCCGGAGCCCTGGCCAGGGGCTGGATCGGGGGGGGGCGTTGCGATGGCATGCCTATATCGATGACCACAACCTCGGGGACAATTGCACGGTGTAGGTCAAGGGCCCTGCCGGGGGCCTTGGGTGGACGCCGGGGTCCGACGCCAGCCACTAAATTATTAATATACCGTAAATGGTATGCTCGGGGCTACTACTCCACCAGCAGGGGGGTTGCATTGCAGGGCGCGGCCTTGCTAACTAGGCCAACGGACTATAGATCAGTCGGGGTTGGCTCCACTGGGAGCGTAAAACGGTGAGTGTTGCCGCTATTTTTGCCAGGAGGAGCTCAGTCTCAACCGCCGTCTGGCCCTCCATATCTACTTGCAGGTGCTGGCCATCGTGCGAGGGTCTAAGGGCCTGGCCCCCCTCAAGCCCCCAGGCGCTTCGGTGTTGGAGTTATGTCTGGAGATGGTCCAGATGGAGCTGGGCCGGCAGATGGACGAGCTCTTGGACCAGGGGAGACCAGGGCCTGATGGAGCTCGGCCCGTGGCCCCGCTGGGGCACCTGCTGGCCGATTTCCATACCCAGCTGAGGGCTGGGCCGGCGGTAGAATTTTATGGCCGGGCCGAGCAGATACGCTCAATGTGGGCCCTAGCACGCTGGTGGGCCTTCCGAGACTATTCCTTGGGATTCCCTGCCCCAGCGGCTTGCAATCTTGGAGCAGCGGGTGCAAGAGGGATGCATCAAGGACGGCCACGGCGACCTGCATTCGGGCAACATCAATTTGCCCACTACCGGCGCGCTCATCATCTTCGATTGCATAGAGTTCAACGAGCGTTTTCGCTTTTAGAACCCCACCGTCGATCTGGATTTTCTGACCATGGACCTGGAGTTCCGCGGCTGCCCGGACCTCTCCAACGCCCTGGTGGATGCCTATTTGGAGGGCAGCGGCGATCGGGGCTTGGAGCGGGTTCTGGATTTCTACAAGTGTTACCGCGCTGTGGTGCTGGCCAAGATTGCCGGCTTTTTGTTCGACTGGGTACCGGCAAAACCTATCTGGCCCGGGAGCTCTCCCGCCGCCAGGGCGGGCTGCATTTCAGCTCCGACTCCTTGCGTAAGTAGCGGGCTGGCCTGGCCCCCGAGGAGTGTCGTTACGAGACATGGGGCAGTGGGCTCTACTCCCCCCAGGCTGGCGAAGCCATCTATCAGGCCATTTACGAGGGGGCCGAGGCCCGCCTGCCCCTGAGCGACAGCGCCGTGGTGGACGCTGCCTTACGGGGGCAGAGCGGGCGCCGACGTTTCCTGGATTTGGCCCAGACCCAGGGTGTGCGCTTTTTGTTAGTGGAAGTGCGCGTCAGCCGTGGTGTTAGAGCGTTTGGCCCAGCGTCAGACTTCTGGTGGCTCCAGCAGCGACGGCCGCCCCGAGTTTCTGGACCGACAGGCCGCGACCTGGGAGGGCTCATTCCAACTGTTGGCCGAGCACAGCCTGGTGGTGGACGGAGGCATCCTGCTGGACGAAAATTTGGGGTAGGTGCTGGGCCGCCTCAAAGAGTTGGGTTATGGAGGTTGAGTTAATCCCGCCGGCGTGGCTGGAGGAGAGTGGCCTTCTGCAAGAGCAGATGCAAGCGACTTGCCAGCCCCTGGGTCTGGAAGGGCTCCTGGCCGAAGCGGGGCTGGCCATCGGAGTGGCGGCCTGGTCGGCGGTGGGCGGTGGGGGGTTGGGCCTGGCCCTAGAGCGCCACTCCGAGGGCTTAAGTCTGCGCTTGGGTTTAGATTCCCCCGATAGCCGCACGCCGCTGGGGCTGGCGCCGCCCCTGTCCTGCTCCCCCGGTCCGAGGAGCGGGACTGCGCTGGCAGGGGCGGTGTCTGCTAGTTAGAGGTGCAATGAGATGACTAAACCGGCCGCACGGCCGCGGACGAGGATGTTATGAACCGCCCCGAAGCCCCGAACTTCACCTCCCCCGCATGGCTGGCTCGGCGTCAGGCCCTGGCAGGGCGCCTGGTCGTGGCTCGTGGCGAGGCCCCGGTCGGCCTGATGCTGGCCGGTGGGCGGGTGTCCAACCTGTTCACGGGTGGCGTAGAGGACCTGGATATGGCCGTGCACCAGGGCCTGGTGGTGGGCCTGGGCTCCTTACCAGAGGCGTGAGCGCCTGAACCCGGGGGGAGCCTCCCTCTGCCCCGACTTCATCGAGGGGCACCTGCATGTGGAGGCCACCCTGCTGGAGCCCGCCCAACTAGCCCGCGCCGTCTGCTCTCGGGGCACCACGGCCATCGTGACCGACCCCCATGAAATCGCCAACGTCATGGGTCTGGCCGGCATGGAGGCCATGCTATTAGAGAACGCCGGGGCCCGCCTAGAGGCCACCGAGCTCACGGGCTGGGGCTCAGCGTCTACCTGACGGGCGGCTCCCAGAGCGACCACGAGTGTACCCGGGCTGCCGAGGTGACGGAGAAGTTGGCCCGGGGCATGTGGCGGATGATCCGCCAGGGCCCCAGCGCCCACAAACTGGTCGACCTGTTGCCACTGGTAACGTTTTTTAGCGAGCGGCGCTGTCTCTTGGTCAGCGACGATCGCCATCCCGACACCATGGCCCATGAAGGGCACTTGGACAATTTCCTGCGCCAGGCCGTGGCCGGGGGCCTGCACCAGTATGCGGCGGTGCGGTTCGTGGTGGTGTGCTCGGCCTGGCGCGTCGGGTTGGAGCGCGGGGGGGGGGTGGCCCCGGGGTATGTCGCCGACCTGGTGGTGCTGGAGGACCTCAAGGACTTCCGGGTGCACCAGGTCTTCAAGGCCGACCGCCTGGTGGCCCGGGATGGCCGCTGCCGGGACTCTTGCGCCACCTCCTTCCTCCAGGTGGCTTTGGCGCGCATGCGTTGTGGCCCCCTGAGCACCGATACTTTTCGCGTTGCGGCCGGCGGCCCCCGCGTGCGGGTCATCGGCTTGGTGCTAGGCCAGATCATCGCCGAGCACCTCATCGAATAGACCCCCGCCAGCCGGGGGCGGGCTCGACTCACGGTGGTCGAGCGCCACCGGGCCAGCGGCCGAGTGGGCTATGGCTTGGTCAAGGGCCTGGGGTTGAAAGGCGGGGGCTTGGCCGGCTCGGTGGCCCACGACAGCCACAACCTGTTGGTGGCCGGCATGGACGAAGTCTACATGCTCACCGCCCGCCGGGTGGATGAGATAGGCGGCGGCTCTGCGCCGCCCTGGGCGGCTAGTTGCTGACCTAGCTGCCCCTGCCTCTGGCCGGTCTGATGAGCGGCCAGCCCTTGGAGCAGGTGCTGCGCCTACTGAAATCCTGCGCCGGGGCGCGCAATAAATCTACACCCATTCGCCCTTGTCCTTTGTCTGCCTACCGGTAATCTCCCACCTCAAGGTCACGGATTGAGGCCTGGTGGACGTAGACGCCTTCGTCCCGGTGGAGCTTTTTCCGGTTTGAGCCCGCCCGCCCTGATAGCCCTGCCACAACTGCTGGCCCGGGCGGGGCACCAGCATGGCAGCTGACCCGAGGTCAGGGCCGCCCAGCAGAAACGGCATTCCCTGCACCTGGCCGATAGCCGCGTCTTGGAGCAAATCATGGCAGCCCAAGCCACGGCACCGCTTCCGGTGCTGGAAGCCGCCGACGATGGGCTCTTTCAAGCCGAGCTGAATTGGGAGCTTGCCCTGGAACTGGCCGGCCTGGTCGGGGTGATGGCTCTGGTCGGTGGGCGTCACTTGACCAGGCTTTTGGCCCTGGCCTGGCAGGAGGCCTGGGCGTGGGAGGTGGTGGCCCTGTTGCCGTTGGGCTTGCACCTGCCCGACGGCGCGGAATCTTCCACCTGGCTAGCCCGGCGGGAGCTTGGAAGTGGCGGACAAGGCTGGGTGCGCCGCCGGCTGGCCCAGCGGAATTGGCCGGCACTGGCCAGCCTGGGCGGGGCAGCCCTGGCCCTGGCCTAGACCCTGGTCGGCTGTTCGCCAGCAGCGGCGCTGGCGCTCCCCTTGACCCGGCCCGGCGGCGATTTGTCCCTTTTGGAGGATGAGGTCGCTCTTACCGTCCGCGAGGGCCTGCGGGCTGCTGCCGATCTGGCAGCCAAGGCTTCTTTGGCTAGCGGATGTCTGGTGATCCTCGTGGGCGATACCTCCCTGGGAGAACCGCCCCTGTGGACCGTTCCCGGTTCTTGGCAGCAGGGTGGCTCTTATTTGTTAACTGTGGAATTTGATGAGTTCCCCCAGTGGTGCGGCGATAAAATAGATCATGGTCATGAAGGTAAAAATATTACGGTAGCCTCTGGCTCTTGCCCTGGCGGCCTGGAAAACGCCGTTAAACTTTACCCAGGCGAGCGTTGGAATGGTTGGAGGTCCAGCGGCTTAGGGACCAATTGGGCATGCTCTTCCAGAGTCATGAACGCTTTAAGGACCGGGGCCAGGATTTTGGTGTCAGGCGTTATGCCCTTCAGGGCATGGCGGGTGAAGTGGGTGACGCGCCACTGGGTGGCCTGTACAGAGGTGGCCTTTCTAATCCAGCGCAGCATCTCCTTAAGCCGCCAAGCGATGGCGTTGGCGAAGTCGACGGCTCCCAGTTCGGTGAGGGCCTGTTGCTGCTTTTCGATTAGCCTGCCGCCGTCAGCGGCCTTGAGCACGGCCCAGCGGGTGGCCTTGG
>CBCOTF020000332.1:0-6239 GCA_965112955.2 Desulfarculales bacterium | reverse complement strand
GAGCCCTTTCCCTCCCTGAGCCACCTACCCAAGGGTGCCGTTGTCCTGGCCCGGCTCCCCGGTCTACACCTGGGTGAAACACCCCGTAGGAGCGGGGCACAGCTAGAGCCGGGTGAAATAGCCCGGCTGGTAGGCGAACTTTTCCTGGAGGACCGCCGGCTCGCTGAAGCCCAGCACGTTGTCCAGGGGCTGCACCGGGAGAGCCAGGGGCTGCTTGCCCAGCACATTGTGGATCTCTTCGGTGGTCATCTCAATCTCGCGCAGGCAGCCCTTGGACTTTATGGCTAGGCCCAGGGGCAGGAACAGGTTGACGTAGCTTTGCAGGTACTCGTCGTAGAGGTCACAGGTACTCGTCGTAGAGGCCAATGAAGATGCCGGTGAAGGACACGAAGTCGTAAGGCATGAAGACCTGGGAGCGCATTACGTCGGTGAGCGCGTTGTAGTTGAGGCTGGTTTTGATGATGGCCGCCTTTAATCCCACGGGGGAATGGACCGCCGAAACGATGTGCTTCATGTAGGGCAGGCGCTTCTGCCGGGGCGGGCCGGTGTCATCCAGAGTGGCCGCGGTGTCGAAGATGTTGAAAAACTGGAAGCTCAGAGCCTGGCCTATGGGCATGGGGCGCGGTGAATGGAAGGCCTGAGTCTGCTCCGGGGTAAGGCACTGGATGGATCCGAGGTGCAAGTGAAACAGCGAGCCGAGCGCCTCGCTTAGGTATGGGTGTAGGGCACTCCGTCGCGGTAATCAACAGTATCGGCGGTGAGGGCCTCCATGTCCACCAGGAATTTGAGGTGGTGGCTGGGCTAGTCGGGGTGCAGGAATTCGTTGGGGTTGCTGACCAGCAGGTGGTCGCCGTCGAGGTTGTAGACGAAGATATTGCGGCAGGCCTCCTCGTAATTTTTCTTGAAGGGCTCGATGATCCCCATCAGGTAGCCGCAGCCGATGAAGTAATCCTAGTGCAGGGGGCGCCCAATGGCCCCGAAGCGACCGCCGCCCTCGCCGGACACATAGCCCACGTGGCTACCACCGAAGTTCAGGTTGATGCCGCCGTGGTGGATGGTGGCATCCAGGCTGGCCTCATTAAACATGCCGCCGATGGCCCCCTTGCCAAAGGGATACTGGCCGGTGTAAGCGTAAAAGCACAGGTCCAAGCCGAAAAGCGACTCGTCGGCGCAGCGCCACTTGCAGGGCAGGGCTGATTCGGAGTTGTATACAAAGCCCATCCTGCGCACGTCCTCGCTCTGCAAGAAGGATATAGCCGTGCCCATGAAATCCTGGAAGAGGGAGGAACGCCAGCTGAAGAGCACGCGGGTTTCCGGCACCTTGGACAAGAAGGCGTCCGGCCGGCAATAGGCGGGCAGCCATCAGCGGTTGGTTTTGGTCCTGGAGGACCTCCTGCGGAGTTGGGGGTCGGAGACGTTGGCGGGTGGTAGCCCGCGACGGAGAAGTAGTTTAGCACCTGGCTCGACCCAAGAGGGCGTGGCGGTCCAAGGCGCGCGGTGATAAATAGCCATAGACGGGCTCGGGTCGCTATTGCTAAATTGGAACATAACCTGCCCGGTGGCCGCACCAGGACTAGCTATGCAAGCACAAGCGCCAGGCTTAGGGAGTGAAAGACTTTGAAACGCCCGCTTATAACCGTCATGGTCCTGTTGGCGCTGCTGACGGCGGGGGTGCTGGCCTATCGGCAATACCGTGGCGAAGGCTCCGGCGACCCCAGCGCCCTGCGCCTTTCAGGGCATATAGAAACCACCGAGACCAACCTGGCTTGCAAGGTTGCGGGCAAGGTGATGGCCGTGCATTTCGAGGAGGGCGACCAGGTAGAGCCGGGCCAACTGGTGGCCGAGTTGGAGGACCAGGACCTAAGGCATGACGTGGCCCTCAATGAGGCGCGCTTGGCGGCGGCCCAGGCCACCCTGGACAAGCTCCTGGCCGGAAACCGCCCCCAGGAGCTTAAAGACACCCAAGCCGCCCTGTCCCAAACCCAGGTCGACCTGGAGGACAAGGCCCGTGATTTGAAGCGCCAGGAGACTCTGGCCCAGCGGGGGGCCTCGCCACAAACCAACCTGGACAAAGCCCGTCTGACCCACACCGTGGCCCAGGAAGCCTTGCTCCGGGCGCGGGAGCGCTACAGCCTGGTCAAGGAGGGCTTCCGCAGCGAGGACATCGCCGCCGGCCGAGCCGACTTGGGCCAGGCCAAGGCCGCATTGGAGCTGACCCGCACTCGCCTGGGCTACGCGCGCCTGCTATCGCCGGTCAGCGGCGTGGTGCTGGTGCGCCAGGCCCAGCCCGGCGAAATGCTGGCCGTGGGCTCGCCGGTGGTGACCCTGGGCGATTTGGACGGCGTGTGGCTGGAGGGCTATATCCCCGAAACCCAGCTGGCCATGGTGCGCTTGGGGCAACAGGCCTATGTGGCCACTGACACCTATCCAGGCAAGCGTTACCCGGCCAGGGTGGCCTACATCGCCTCCAAAGCCGAGTTCACGCCCAAAACCGTGGAGACCCAAAAGGAGCGGGTGACCATGGTCTATCGCACCAAGATCCGGGCCCAAAATCCTGACAAGGAACTTAAGCCGGGCATGCCCGGAGAGGCAATTATTCCTCTGGAGCCCCAGAAGGCCGCCCCGCCGGCGCAGCCTGCCGCCGATGCTAAACCCTGATCCGGCCATAGATACCCAGGAGCTGGGCAAGCACTTCGGACGGCTTGCGGCTGTGCAGGGCCTGCAACTGAGAGTGCCCCGGGGGGAGTCCTTCGCCTTAGTGGGACCTGACGGCGCCGGCAAGACCACCACTATCCGCATGCTCTGCGGTATCATGGACCCGGACCAGGGCCGGGCCACGGTTTTGGGTCTGGACAGCGTGAAGGCAGCCGAGGCCATAAAGACGCACATCGGCTACATGCCCCAGCGCTTCGGGCTCTACGACGACCTCACCGTGGACGAGAACATAGACTTCTACGCCGATCTGTATCAGGTACCTCAAGCGGTCCGGCGGCAGAAGGCGCCAGAACTTCTGGGATTCTCCAACCTCAAGCCCTTCCGCGGCCGTCTGGCCGGACAGCTCTCCGGCGGCATGCGCCAGAAACTGGGCTTGGTATGCGCCCTAATCCACACTCCGGAACTGCTGATCATGGACGAGCCCACCTGCGGCGTGGACCCGGTGAGCCGCCGCGAATTTTGGCACATCCTCTACCGGCTCTTGAGCGGTGGCATGACCATCTTCGTCTCCACGGCCTACCTGGACGAGGCCGAGCGCGCCCACCGCGTGGGGCTGATGCACAAAGGGCGCCTTTTGATGGCCGACACGCCGGCGGCGATGCGGGAGCGCTTCGCGTGGCAGCTGATGGAGGTACGCGTGAACGATCTGCGGGCCGGGCAGGACGTTCTGGAAAGGCACCCCCAGGCGCTGCGGGTGCTAGCGCGCGGCGACCGGCTGATGGTCACCGTAGCCCAGCGTCAGCAGGCCTGGCCGGCCCTAGAGGACGCCCTGGGGCAGGCCGGGCTGACCGGCGCGCGCTGGCTGGCGGCCGAGCCCAGCTTGGAGGACCTCTTCGTACAGATCATCGCTGAGCAGGAACCGGCGGTGTGAAGGGCGAGCGGGCCATAGAGGTACGCGAGCTGACCCGAGACTTCGGCTCCTTTCGGGCCGTGGACCACGTCAGTTTCGAGGTTTACAAGGGCCAGATTTTCGGCTTCCTAGGACCCAACGGCGCCGGCAAGTCCACTACCATCCGTATGCTCAACGGCCTTTTGTTGCCCAGCAGCGGCGGCGGCAGCGTAGCCGGCCTGGACATCATTAAAGACCATGCGCACATCAAGGAGATCATCGGCTACATGAGCCAGCGATTCTCCTTGTACGACGACCTGACCGTGCAGGAGAACCTAACCTTTTTCGGCGGCATCTACGGCCTTAAGCCGGACCGGCTCAAGGCACGCTCCCAAGAGGTCTTGAGCCTGGTGGGCCTCCTGGACCGCCGCGATCAGCCCACGCGCACCCTGGCCGGCGGCTTGCGCCAGCGCCTGGCCCTGGCCTCGTCAACTCTACATGAGCCCTCCATCTTGTTTTTAGATGAGCCAACCAGCGGCGTGGACCCCAATTCCCGACGCAACTTCTGGGCACTGATCGGCGACATGTCCCAGCGCGGGGTAACGGTGCTGGTGACCACCCATTATCTGGACGAAGCCGAGTACTGCGACCGCCTGGTGCTGATCTACCAGGGGCGCCTGGTGGCCCAGGGTACGCCCCTGGAGTTGAAGCAAGCCCTGCCTGGGCGCGTACTGCGCCTGCGTCTCGACGATCTGAGCCAAGCCCTGGAGGTGGTGCAGGGGTTGCCCCAGGTGCTAGAGGCCAACATCTTCGGTGACAGCCTGCATCTATCGGTGCCGGAGGACGAGGAGGCCGAGAAAGACCTGCGCGCCGCCTTGGAAGCCCATGGAATTTCCTGCCGCCGCCTGGAGAGCATCGAGCCCAGCCTGGAGGACGCCTTCATATCCTACATAGAAGCTGCAAAATACGGATTTCAGGAAAGTGGGCCATGCATTCCATTGGAAGAGGGCTACCTAATCCGGTGATGTGGGCCGGGTGGCCGGGGCACGGCGCCGCTGGCGCCTGCATTATGCCACAGGGGTCTTGTCGTCGGTCAAGCTTGTCAGCTTCTTTCTCATGGACTCTCCTTTCAGGTTTATCTTGTAAGCGCTATGGATCAGGCGATCAAGGATGGCATCGGCCCGGGTGGGATCGGTGACGGTTTCGTGCCATTGGTCTACGGGCACTTGAGCGGTGACGATGGTAGGGCCTCGTCCGTAGCGGTCTTCCAGAATTTCGAACATATCCAGACTCTGCTCCCGTGACAATTTTTCCAGCCCCCAGTCGTCCAGGACCAGCAGATTGGTCTTGGAATTGGCGACGATCACCTTTTGATAGCTGCCGTCCCCTCGGGTCGCGACCATTTCGCGCAGGAGGGCAGGCCCCCTCTTATAGACGACCGAGTATCCTTCCAGACAAGCCTCGTGGCCCAGAGCGCAGGCAAGAAAGCTTTTGTCTACGCCGGTGGGTCCGCTGATGAGCCGGTTGTGGTGTTCGGCAATCCACCGGCATGAGGCTAGGGCCATGATGAATGACTTGTCCGTTGCTCCTGGCGCATGACCCGCCCCAGCGTGCCCGACCATTCCCGGCAACGCTCGCAAGACCAGCTGTATTGGTAGCCCACAAGGCATGGGCCGCCTTGTACTCCTCCCACAGCAACGCCAGGGCCATCCCCTTGCGCCTCAGCTCGTGATAGACCTGGGACCAGTCAGGCTCCGGGCGAAAACCCGTAGACGGCCAGGGTGGAGGTGGAAAAAGCAACCGCTCAAGCTGCGTCTCATCCAAACTGGTGAAGAGGGATCAGGACAAGCCGGCGCGCACGACTCGATACAAATAACGGAATACCGTGATCCGGCCTACTCCGCAACTCTTGGCAATGTCCTGATTGCCGCAGCCGGCCTCGTGCTTCAACCGAAATACTTCCTTGATCTTACGCATGGATAACCTCTCCGCCGGCACCTGCACCCTTCGCGTTGGGAAGGCACAGTATAGCCAATCAGGTGTTATCCAGCGTCGCCTACTACCCCAAGAGGACCACATCCTGTGGAATCGGTGACCCCTTTGCCGTAGAATCGGTGGCCCATATCGCGTGAAAATACAGGCCCGCTTGAAACGAAATCCACAGCAAAAGACAAATATTAATAATATAAGCTAATTCTGTCTTGGATGGATGCTTAATACCGCCGGCAGCCAAGGCAACCTTGCCCCCCTTATCCGGCCTTGCCGGTCATCGGCCGCCTTCCTAATTTCCCTAACTGATTCAGTCCCTTGGGCATCGGCTGAAGCGCCGACATCAGCACCGGGCTAGCCGGATCCCTTCAGTCCACCCTCACCGCCCAACATCTTCGCGCAGAAACGCCTGCACACCCGTCGCGGTCTGTTGGGGGATCTCCTCCATGGACGCGCACCCCACGCCGGGGTAGGTGATCAGCCGGGCCCCTGATATCCGCCTGACCAGCTTGCGGCCATCGTACACGGGTATCCAGGCGTACTGCTCTCCCCCATGTTTATTCTTGCTTTGTTCTGATCGGGTAGTAAGGGAATTTTTCAGATTAGCTTGACCAGACAGGGATTTTTATCCCGTTATCCTGGACCTTGGGTGTGGGTCCAGGAATGAGGAAGTGGCTGAGGGTGGTGGAGCACCCCTAACCCCGAG
>CBCOTF020000331.1:0-28722 GCA_965112955.2 Desulfarculales bacterium | reverse complement strand
AGAGCCTGACCCATCCCAGGATGGTGGAGCGGAATAGCCTGGTGCGGTTGGAGAAAGGGATTTACCACCGCTGAGCGCACTTGTCCCGCAGGAACCTCTCCCGTTCACCACGCTCCATGTAGTTCCTGGCAAAAAAATCGCAAATGACGCCGAAACGGAAGATGGCTACTCAATTTTTATGGTCCTCGTCCATGTCGGTCCTTCATGGGGGTGTTTCGCTTAGATATAGACTGGGGGATCGGGCCAGAACAACGGCAACCTTGGGTAGGTGGTTCAGGGAGGGAAAGGGCTCTCGCTTTGCGCCGACCGGCTGGCCGCGGCCAAGCTTCGGCCACTGAGCCAATAGAAGGCCCCAAGCAGGTCGCCCGACCAGCTTGACCCCAGGTATAGGTTAACCTGCCGCAGCAGGCCCTTGAGCCAGTGGCGCTGGCGGGAGCGCAGCAGGACAGGGTCATGAGGAAGCTGAGCTAGCTTATTGGAAAGGCTTTGCCGAATGGTCTCCACCAGGGCCTGTAATCGTCTCCAGTAACCCCGCGGTCGCAGCCGGACCACCGCCAGGCCGTCAGGGCAACGGAAACGCCGAAGCCAAATCTCCGTAGGGGCTTCATCAAAATAGGCAGGCACGAAGCCGTGCCTCCAAAGCCGGATGCTCCCACACCGTGGGCACCTTTTCGGCCGGGGCCAGGGGAAATGCTGCTCCAGCTCCATGATTTTCTTGACGTAGGCTGCAACGAAAAATACGGTGGCAACCAGATGGCAGGGAGTTATTCCCGTCTCTCGGGGTCTGGGGTGCTCCACCACCCGCGGCCCTTTCCTCATTTCTGGACTCACATTCAAGGTCTAGGATGATGGGATAGAAATCTCTACCTAGTAAACAAGCCAATCTGAAAGGTTCCCTTACTTCCCGATCAGAACAAAGCAAGAATCAATAACCATGGAACCAGTTTACGGTAACGTTGGCGCCGGGGAATCCATCGCCGATGGCGGCCAGGAAGGCTGGGCTGGCGACATGCCGCAGATCATCTCAGCGATATTGTTGTGATCGCCGCCATGCTCATGCAGGAGGCGGCGGAACAGGACCAAACAGCCCTTGCCCTTGCCGGGGGTAACGAAGATGACCGGCTTTTGCTTGCGGTTTAGGTTTATGAAGATGGTTAAGTAGTTGTGGCCCCGCTTGGAGGCGGTTTCATCCAGAGCGATGGCCTTGACTCCGCCTGGGTCCATTTTGGACAGAGCCTGGGGCACGTAGAACTGGACCACCCACCAAAGTCGCGTGTCGCTGACCCCGATAATGCGGGCCGCAGCCAGCACGGGCATCTCTCGCATCAGAGTCATGGCCGCCTACTCGAACAGCAAGGCGAACCGGCTGCCCTTGCGGGTCCAGGGCACCTTGACCTGTTTGGTCCAGTGGTTTGGGCAGTCCACCCGGGGCACTCAGGCGGTTACGTAGCAATGAAACTGGGATACTGGAAAAAATTGAGGTGACGCCAGGTGAAGTCGTGGAAGTCGTGAGCCTTGCACAACCTGCCACACGCGGGGCAGGGGTACTCGGCTCCCCGGTCGGCGGCAATCTCCAAGAACACCTCGTGGGGCTGTTTATCGGTGTCTACACGCTGTCCTACCAGCGCCAGGGCGGTTGCCCAACCCCAGGCCAAGGGCTAAAAGCTCGCCGGCGTCTATGGTTGCCTCCTGCTTCAATTTGGTCATACGGATCGTTGCATCATGATACCGGAGCTACATTAATCCCATTCATGACGACGAGTGGTTCCAGTCAGGTTTTTCAGGCCACGTCATGCTTGCGGAAGATGAGGGTGCGTTGGGTGGCGAAGTTCACCAGGTACAAGGCCGTCTCGGCCAGTATCTTGGCCGCCACCACGCCTATGCCAGTTTGGTCCACGATGACACGGATCATGGAATAGGAGACTGCGCCCATGACGATAACCAGGGCCACGTACTTGGCGAAGGCTGGCCATTTGTTTGTCTGGTGCTTGAAGACGAAGTTGCGATTAAGGGTGAAGTTGACCAGCGTGGCCACGCCCCGGGCCAGGGCCTGGCCCAGGATAATGTTTTTGGTGGCGTTGTAGACCAGGATGAAGACTATGTTGTCCACCAGCGCCGTCAGCAGGCTGGAGCCGATGAAGCGCAGGAAGACCATGTAGATTTTGGCCGAATCCACGATGGGGTTGAAGTGGGAGGAGCGGTTATCGTCCATGTACACCGTGGCGATGGGCACCTGCACGATGGGGTAGCGGTTGGTGGCGCACTGGATGAGCATGTCCAGCTCGTACTCGTAGCGGTTGGCGGCGATGTGCAAGAACAGCGGCAGCAGGGTCAGGGGAACTCCGCGCAGCCCCGTCTGGGTGTCGGTGATCTTCTCGCCTACCAGGAAACGGAACACGGTTTGGGTCATGCTGTTGCCGAAGCGGCTGCGAAAGGGCACCTCCCCCTGGAAGGAGCGCACCCCCAAGATCAGGCTTTGCTGGTTGGCGGCCAGGGCCTGGGCGATTTTGGCGATATCCGCCGGTAGGTGCTGGCCGTCCGCGTCGGCGGTGATGACGCCCTGGAAATCGTGGTCCAGGCGGCGCTTCACGTAGATGTGGTTGAAGCCCAGGCGCAGGGCCGCGCCCTTGCCCAGGTTCACCCCGTGGCGCAAAAGCGTTATCCGCCCCGACTGCTCCAGCCGGGTGAAGCCCGGCTGGCTGGCCTGGTTGCTGCCGTCGTCCACCACCACCAGGTCGTGGAAGTCAGCTTCCCACAAGGCCTCCACCAGGGACCACAGGGTCTCGTTGGGGTTGTAGGCCGGGATGAGTACCGTAACGTTCATGGGACCATCGGCTTTCTGAAAATATTGACACCCCCGGGGGCCAGCCTCGTGGCAGGCAAAATGCTAACATAACCGGCCCGGGTACTCCACGGCGCAGCCGGCGCGTTAAGGGCGGCTCATCAGGCGGCCCGGTCTCCCGCTCTCGGCCGGGGCTCTTGGGATGGGGGAGCCTCGCCAAGGATGCCGGTCACCCAGGGAAGGTTCATCCTGGCCACCAGGTAGTCGCGCTGGGCCCGGGCCAGGTTGGCCTGAGCCTGCTTGAGATTGGTCTGGGCGTCGTTCACCTCCAGGGGGATCTTGACCCCGTACGCGAAGCCTTTCTCCGCCAGGAATAACAGCCGCCGGGCTTGGTTCACGGTGCCGCCCAGGGCGCGCACGATTTCGCCGTTCTTCCGCACCTCGTTGACCGGCACGGTCACCTGTGCGGTTTCCAGGGAAGAGGGCTATGCATTCCACTTGAAGAGGGCCCCCTAATCCGGTGATGTGGGCCTGGTGGCCGAGGCACGGCGCCGCTGGTGTCTGCATTATGTCACAGGAGTCTTGTCGCCGGTCAAGCTTGCCCGCTTCTTTTTCATGGGCTCTTCTTTCAAGTTTATCTTATAGGCGTTATGGATCAGGCGATCGAGGATGGTATCGGCCTGGGTGAGATTGCTGATGGTTTCGTGCCACGGGTCCACAGGCACTTAGGCGGTGACGATGTTAGGGCCTCGGCCGTAGCGGTCTTCCAGGCCTTTGAGCATGTCCAAGCTCTGCTCTCGTGACAGTTTCTCCAGCCCCCAGTCGTCCATGATGAGCAGGTTGGTCTTGGAACTGGCGACAATCATCTTTTGATAGCTGCCGTCCCCTCGGGCCGCGACCATTTCGCGCAGGAGGGCTGACACCTTTTTGTCGGCATGAGGCCAAGGCCATGATCAGTGACCTGTCCGTGCCACACCTTTACCGATAATCGATGTCCGCCAGGCAGCGTCATGCCGGAGCTTGGCCTTGGCAGCCTGTTTTTGAGCCAGCGATTTTCTCTGTGGATAGCCTCCCTGTCCACCATCAGGCCCAATCTTTCCTCGAAGCCCAGTTCCTGGGCCTCGGGGGTGTTCAGTTGTTCCTCTAGTGCCTTGAGCATGCCCTCTAGCCCCAGAACGCGGAGCTCGCCCAGGATGGGATTAATCAGCATGGCTTCCTCCTTGGGCGGGCGAAGTAGCCGTCTCCGCGGATGTTGGGGTTGGGACTGGATTCCGGAGGCGGCGCCAGCAGAGGCGCCTCGTCCAATTTTTTGTCGACGATGCGCCCTACGCTCTTGGAGCTGAAGACTCCATAGGCCAAGGATCTGAGGCAGGCGGCCTCCACTCGCGCCTCACCATGTTTTTTGGCCAGGGTGACCAGACCTAGGCAGGGCTTGAAGTCTTGTTGGGGATGCGCCCGCCGGCTCATGATCCCCTCGGCCAGCTTGGCCGTGGCCTCGCCGATCTTTTATATCCAGTTGGTGATTCTTTCGAGGGTCCACTTGGCGTGCTCCTGGTAGGAGCGGGGCATGTGCTCGGCCAGGGTGGTGAAGCCGCTTTGCCCCAGGATGCGACGGTGGCTGGCCACCAGCTAGCCCTTATGGAAGCATTCTACCGTGTGCTCCGTGTAGCGGATGTCCAGATTTTTGTCCATCAATTGGTGGGGGGCCGAGTAGTAGTGGCGGTCACCTCCACGTGGTAATCGATGTGGACTTTGGCCTTCTTCCATCGGGCATATTGGTAGGCCGTGGCGGGCAGAGGCTTAAGCGCTGGCTTGTCCAGGGACTCGTACATGGAGCGCCGGCTGCCAGGCAGCTTCTTGGAAGGCCGGTTGTTGAGCCGGTCTAGAAGCCCACGGATTGCCTGGTTGAGCTCAGCCAGACTGACGAAGAACCTCTTGCGCAGGACGGCCAGTATCCAACTGTCCACCAGTTGCATCCTAACCTCGGCCTTGGCTTTGTCACGGGGTTTTTGTACCGGGACGGGCAAAACCGCCGTGCCTTAGTGGGCGGTCGTCTCCTGGTCGGTCTGGTTGATGTCGGGCTCGCAGCGGCAAGCCTTGCTCATCCCGGACTTGAGGTTGTCGATAACCATCAACTCCGTCACTCCGCCAAAAAGTTGGAAGGTCCTGTCGCTTCTTGCTTTGTTTTCATCGGGGAGTAAGGGAATTTTTCAGATTGGCTTGACCAGGTCAGTGTTGTCCAAAACAGGCGTAGCTGCTAAAAGTGATCTTATAAAAACGGTTAGTTATCTATAAAATTAACAATTTTTGAGATAAGGCCGTCGTTTTTGGGTTGGTGTTTTTTGTTCCACTAGCGGTTGTCTGTCCAAGTCAGGGTAAGAGCGGTAACTGGATCTGTGCGAGCGTGAGGGGCGGGGTATGGATAGGGGGGCGTTAGAGCCAGGCGCGTAACTCCCTGCAGCGGTCAGGTTGGATCGTGACCATGCGGTCAGGGTAAAGAGGGTGAAGCCACTTGAGCAAGAGCAGGGCGATCAAGGCTGTTCAAATCTGGATTTCCAAGTCGTTGCTGCTGGTGCCCACGAAGGTTTTGACCTTAAGGTTTTGCTTAAGCGCCTTATAGATGTCAGTCACGATGGAGGCCGTCAGCTTGTGGTGGTTGGTCAAGAGCACGACCTGCTTTTGATTCTTCTCGTCCCACACCACCAGGCGACGCAGGGGGTAGGGACAAGTGCGCCCAGCGGTGGCAACGTTCCTTCTCCAACCGCACCAGGCGGTCTTGCTCCACCATCCTGGGATGAGTCAAGCTCTACCGACAAGTCGGCGGCAAGCTGGAATTTCTCTATCCCATGGGCAGGAATGACCGGGACGGCAGCAGGGCCTTGGCCTAGGACACGCCCAAGCCCTGATCCGCCTGCGCAGGGAACTGCCCACTGCGTCAATGACTACCCTCATTAGCGAGATTATGCACCGATGCTTGACCTCGTTCGACGCGGTTCTCAAGGCGTCCACCGTCTACCGCTTCCTGCACCAGCAGGAGCTGATGGGCAAACAGGTCACCCCACCTGTCGACCGCAGACGCTTCGAGGTCGAGCTGCCCAACGACATTTAGCAGAGGGACGCCATGCCTGGGCCGATGCTCCTGGTGGACGACAAACGGCGTAAAAATTACCTCTTCGCCTTCATCGACGGCATGAGCCGCCTGATCTTCCATGCCCTAATTTTACCCCTTCGAGGGCCTGGCCACTTATCTACAGGTTTTGCGCCAGGCCCTGCTCAAACGGAGCTACTACGCAAACTCTACCTCGACAACGGCCCAGCCTTCCGCTCCCACCACCTGGAAGAGATCACCGCCTCTTGGGCATCGCCTTGGTCCACTCATCGCCCTATGTGCCCCAGGGCAGGGGCAAGATCGAAAAATTCTTCCGCACTATCAGGTCCCAGTTTCTCCCCGGCTTCAAAAGCGACACCCTTCGGAACATCAATAAGGCCCTGTAGTGCTGAATTAGGAACTTCTACTAACAGCGCAAGCATCTGGGCACCGGACAGGCTCCACTGCAAAACTTCACCAACAAAATGGAGTGCGTCAGGCCGGCCCCCGCCGATCTGGAAAGCTACTTCCAAAAAAATAACCCCGCGCCGCGTGGCCCTGAACCGCACCGTCTCCCTGGCCGACAGGCTATACGAGGCCCCAGTGCCTCTGATCGGCAAGCAAATCATCCTCCTTTACCCACGACCATGACCACGATCGCGTAGAGGTCCTGCTGGGAAATCGTTCCCACGGCTTGCTCAGGCCGCTGGACCTCGCCGTCAATTGCAGGGTCAAGCGCGACCACCATCTGCTGCGCTTGGAATCCAGCTCCACCACGGCCCTCACTGGCGGCTCCCTTTTCTAACAAAAATCAGACCCGGAGGTCAGCAACGCATGAAACCAAACTACCGCGCCTTCTTTGCCCTCATCAGGGAGCCTTTCGGCTCTGACCTGATGCCTAAGGAAATAATGCAGACCGCCGAGGTCCTCGGCGTGGCCAAACGCTTCGAATACGCCATCCGCCTCGGCGCACTGGCCCTGGTCACCGGAGATGTGGGCAGCGGGAAATCCACCGCCTTGCGCTGAGCCGCCAGCAGACGGCACCCATCCGAGTATCAGTTCATATGGGTCATCACCTCACAGGGCTCCATCTTGGAACTCTATAGGCAAATCTGCGTTGAGCTCGAAGTGGACACCGCTAGCTTTTCTAGGGCCATCCTCATCAAACTTATCAAAAAACAGGCCCTGCCTTCTCATATACAGAATCTATCTGCCCCTGGCCTCCAGGGGCGTGGCCAGAAGCCATTTGGCCGGCGTCTCCCTCCAGGACGTGCAGGCTTACCTCCTGCACCACCTCAAAATCGCAGGCATCAAACAGAACCCCTTCTCTGACCCGGCCGTCACTGCCATACAGCAGGGCTCCGGCGGCTTTTTCTAAATGGCCAACCACCTGGCCCGAAGCGCGATCATAGCTGCCGCCGAGGAGCAAACTCAGGTCGTCTACCCGTAGCACGGCCACATCGCCGCAACAAAATTCATCTGATCAAATGAAAAAGGAAGAATCAGCCTATGAATAAGTTTAGGCGCAGCATGGCGGCTAGTTTGGACAGTGATCATGCGGCTAGAGAAAGATGGTGAAGCCATTTGAGCAAAAGCAGGGCGATCAAGGCTGTCCAAATCTGGATTTCCAAGGCATTGCTGCTGGTGCCCACGAAGATTTTGACTTTAAAATTTTGCTTAAGCGCCTTGAAGAACAGCTCAATCTCCCGGCGGTCCTTATAGATGTCAGCCACGATGGAGGCCGTCAGCTTGTGGTGGTTGGTCAAGAGCACGACCTGCTTTTGATTCTTCTCGTCCCACACCACCAGGCGACGCAGGGGGTAGGGACAAGTGCGCCCAGCGGTGGCAACGTTCCTTCTCCAACCGCACCAGGCGGTCTTGCTCCACCATCCTGGGATGAGTCAAGCTCTACCGACAAGTCGGCGGCAAGCTGGAATTTCTCTATCCCATGGGCAGGAATGACCGGGACGGCAGCAGGGCCTTGGCCTAGGACACGCCCAAGCCCTGATCCGCCTGCGCAGGGAACTGCCCACTGCGTCAATGACTACCCTCATTAGCGAGATTATGCACCGATGCTTGACCTCGTTCGACGCGGTTCTCAAGGCGTCCACCGTCTACCGCTTCCTGCACCAGCAGGAGCTGATGGGCAAACAGGTCACCCCACCTGTCGACCGCAGACGCTTCGAGGTCGAGCTGCCCAACGACATTTAGCAGAGGGACGCCATGCCTGGGCCGATGCTCCTGGTGGACGACAAACGGCGTAAAAATTACCTCTTCGCCTTCATCGACGGCATGAGCCGCCTGATCTTCCATGCCCTAATTTTACCCCTTCGAGGGCCTGGCCACTTATCTACAGGTTTTGCGCCAGGCCCTGCTCAAACGGAGCTACTACGCAAACTCTACCTCGACAACGGCCCAGCCTTCCGCTCCCACCACCTGGAAGAGATCACCGCCTCTTGGGCATCGCCTTGGTCCACTCATCGCCCTATGTGCCCCAGGGCAGGGGCAAGATCGAAAAATTCTTCCGCACTATCAGGTCCCAGTTTCTCCCCGGCTTCAAAAGCGACACCCTTCGGAACATCAATAAGGCCCTGTAGTGCTGAATTAGGAACTTCTACTAACAGCGCAAGCATCTGGGCACCGGACAGGCTCCACTGCAAAACTTCACCAACAAAATGGAGTGCGTCAGGCCGGCCCCCGCCGATCTGGAAAGCTACTTCCAAAAAAATAACCCCGCGCCGCGTGGCCCTGAACCGCACCGTCTCCCTGGCCGACAGGCTATACGAGGCCCCAGTGCCTCTGATCGGCAAGCAAATCATCCTCCTTTACCACAACCATGACCACGACCGCGTAGAGATCCTACTGGAAAACCGCTCCCACGGCTTACCCAGACCGCTAGACCTCGTCGTCAATTGCAGGTCAAGCGCAACCACCATCTGCTGCGCTTGAAATCCAGCTCCACCACGGCTCTCACTGGCGGCTCCCTTTCCTCGCAAAAACCAGACCCGGAGCTCAGCAACTCATGAAATCAAACTACCGTGCTGGGAGGGTGTATAGGCGGCTTGGCTGATGCCCATGGCGATTCGCCCTTTGCTTGATGGCGGGCCTGGCATTGTTCCCTGCTAAAGTGGCTATCGCCGTGTATTATAAATTGATTCTTTGTCGTTAACTGTGGAATTTGATGAGCCCCCCAGTGGTGCGGCAATGAAATAGATCATGGTCATGAAGATGAAGATATTACGGTAGCTTCTGGCTTTTGCCATGGTGGCTTGTAAGATGCCGTTAAGCCCCTCCAGGCGGGCGTTGGAATGGTTGAAGGTCCAGCGGCTTAGGATTAGGTGGGCATGCTCTTCCAGAGGCATGAGCGTTTTGAGGACCGAGGCCAAGATTTTGGTGTCAGGCGCTATGGACTTCAGGGCATAGCGGGTGAAGTGGGTGATGCGCCACCGGGCGGCCCGCACAGAGGTCGCCTTTCTGATCCAGCGCAGCACCTCCTTGAGCCGCTAGGCGGTGACGGTGGTGAAACCGCCGGTTTTCAGTTCGGTTAGGGCCTGTTGCTGTTTTTCGGTTAGCCTGCCGCCGTCAGCGGCTTTAAGTACAGCCCAGCGGGTGGCCTTGGACAGTTTACGCTCTTTAGCCTCGGCCTTTCGGACCTCGTCCACGGCGGTGGTGGAGAGTTGGACTACATGGAACCAGTACATGGTGACGTCGGCGCCGGGGACGCTTTTGCCGATGGTGGCCAGTAAGGCTGGCGACATGCCGCAGACCACCTCGGCAATATTGTTGCGCTCGCCGCCATGCTCACGCAGTAAGCGACGGAACAGGGCCAGACAGCCTTTGCCCTTGCCGGGGGTAATAAAGATGACTGGTTTTTGCTTGAGGTCTCGGCCGATGAAGACGGTGACGTAGTTGTAGCCCCGTTTGGAGGCGGTTTCGTCCAGAGCCACGGCCTTGACCCCGTCCAGGTTCCTTTTGGACAGGGCCTGGGTCACATAGAACTGGACCACCCGCCAACGTCGCGTGTCGCTGATCCCGATGATGCGGGCCGCAGCCAGCACTGACATCTCCCGCACCATGGTCATAACCGCCTGTTCGAACAGCAAGAAGAACCGGCTGCCCTCGCGGGTTCAGGGCATTTTGACCTGTTTGATCCCGTGGTTGGGGCAGTCCACCCGGGGCACCCGAGCGGTTACGTAGCAATGATGTTGGGAAAAATTGAGGTGACGCCAGGTGAATTCGTGGAAGTCGTGAGCCTTGCACAACCTGCCACACTCCGGGCAGGGGTACTCGGCTCCCCGGTCGGCGGCAAACCCCAAGAAGACCTCGTGGGGCTGCTTATTGGTGTCCACATACTGTCCCACCAGCCGTCAGGGCGGTTGCAACCCCCAGGCCAAAGGCCAGAAGCTCGCCGGCGTCCACCGGTCGACAGGTGGGGCGACCTGTTTGCCTATCAGCCCCTGGCTGGTGCAGGAAGCGGTAGACGGTGGGCGTCTTGAGGATCACATCGGCGAGGTCAAGCGGCGACGCATCCTTTCGCTGGTGAGGGTAGTCACTGACGCAGGGGGCCGTTCTCTGCGCAGGCGGACCATGGCCTGGGCGGTGTCCTCGTCCAAGGCCCTACTGCCGCCCAGGTCATTCCTGCCCATGGGGGTGAGAGATTCCAGCCTGCCGCCGCCTTGGCGGTAGAGCCTAACCCATCCCAGGATAGTGGAGCGGAACAGCCTGGTGCGGTTGGAGAAGGGGATTTGTCACCGCTTGGCGAATTTGTCCTGCAGCCACCTCTCCTGTTCACCACGCTCCATTTAGTCCCTGGCAAAAAAGTCGCTGATGATGCCGAAACGGAAGATGACTACTCGTTTTTTCTGGTTCTCGTCAATGTCGGTCCTCCATGGGGGTGTTTCGCTCAGGTATAGGCTGGGGGATCGGGCCAGGATAACGGCATCCTTGAGTAGGTGGCTTAGGGAGGGAAAGGGTTCTCATTTTGTGCCGACCGGCTGGCCGCGGCCAAGCCCCGGCCGCTGAGCCAATCGAAAGCCCTAAGCAGGTCGCCCGACCAGCTTGGCCCCAGGTATAGGCTCACTTGCCGCAGCAGGCCTTTGAGTCTAGTGATGCTGGTGGGAGCGCGGCAGGACAGGGTCATGAGGAAGCTGGGCGTGCCCAGATAGGCTTTGATCTCCAGCTTGCGTATGATGCGCACCTGCATGAAGGCGTTGCCGTCGCCGCTGGGTACCGTCTGGGCGCCGACCATTGTGGCTGACTTATCCAGCATGTGGGCGTAGGGCCATAGGTGGTAGATGAAAGTGTTCAATACCCGCGGTTGCCGAGTGGCAGCCCTCTGCCGGCCAGGGCCAGGGCTCAGGAAGTGTCCTGGAAAGGCGTTCCGTCGGTCTGCCAGATGAAACCTGGGTTGACGTAGATGCGGTGGAAATCCGCGGTAGGCTTGGTCTCTAAACCGCCGAAGGGCGGGTTCTGTTCATGGTGAAAAACCAGGTCGCCCATGTGCAGGATGGGCAGGCGCGGCAGGTCGCTCAGGGCCTGAATTTCCGCGGCGTCATTCCCCGCCTGGTCAAATATCTGACCATAGGCCTTGGAATGGACGGTCGCCA
The DNA here is from genome assembly GCA_965112955.2 of Desulfarculales bacterium. Classification (GTDB taxonomy): domain Bacteria; phylum Desulfobacterota; class Desulfarculia; order Desulfarculales; family Desulfarculaceae; genus JACRDC01. The sequence continues at coordinate 17,246 of CBCOTF020000331.1, read as the reverse complement.
GGCGCAGGATTTTCAGGAAACGCTGCTCCAAGGCTTGGTTGCGCGCTTCAGGCGCGGCCGTTTCCGCCTGCTGGTTGAAAAAAGGCCGCGTTTCTCCTGCTTCGGCTCCTGCTGTAGGTGGTCGCTACGTTTGTTTTTAACAATAGCGCACCACTGGGGCGTGAAGCAAGGCAGCGCTGGTTTTTTCGAACATAGGCACAAAGCATCTTGACAAGCCAATCCTGCATTGGACATAATTCGAAGTGATTAAAGCTACCATTTATATAATCGGTCAACAGGCACTATCCGAATGTGGGTGACATTGGGTTGACCGTCTGCAAAGTTATCCACCGGGCGGCGCTCCTGAGCACCCTGTGTCCCTTGTCACCCTGGATCAGTTTTTGGGTTTATTCCGGCCCCCGCCGCCTTCGGCGGCCCAAGGGGGGGATAGGCTTAATCGGGGACGTCGACGTGGGATCGATTTTCCGTTGGTTGGCTGTTAACAAATTCTCCCAGGGTGAAATCCTCCCACCGAGGGGCCGATAGCGCCGGGCTTCCTAAGATTTAGGGGGTGGACATGAGCCTTAGCGAGAAATTGCAAGCTGTCGAGTTCGCGGTGCTGGCCGAGCTGGAGCCGTCCAAGGGCGTGGATGTTGCGTCATTCGTGGCCAACGCCCAGCGCGCATCAAAGGCCTGGTGGTGGTGCCTGAAATGGCCAACGCGGTGATGAAACTCGGCTCCCTGAGCCGGCCTTATGCTGTTGGCGCCCAAGGGCATGGAGACGGTGCTGCAGGGGTGTTGCCGTGACCGCAATTATGGCGGCCATCATAAGGCTCGTTCGGTCTATGACCTGCAGCTGGTGGAACTTTTAAGCGTGATACAGAAATTGCAAGCCGGCTAAGGATATGTCTGGCATGGAGCTTGAAAGCGCGCCCAGCTTCAGCGTGTGTTCCACCCTAAACACCGGCGCCTTGGGCACCGTGCCCCAGAAATTGGCCGACCTTGGCAATAAAACTCTAGCCGGCGCCGAATTATTCGTGACCTCGCCGGTCTTCAACCTGACTAAATTGGCGGACTTCGCTAAGCATGTGCAAGGGCAACAGGCAAGGATCATTTCCAATATTCTGTTACTAAAATCGGTGAGCATAGCGCGAGCCATCGACATGCACTTGAAACACATGCACATACCAGGCCAGGTCATCGAGCACCTAAAAATGCACCAGACCGCGTGCGCGAATGCGTGGCCATCGCGGTGGAGCTTATCGAAGGCATCAAGGTCCATGGCTACAGCGGGGTGATGATCTCACCCCTGGGCTGGGAGGGCCGTCTGCCCCAGATTCTGGAGGCCGTACAATGAGCCCCGCCTGACAGGGCGGTTCGCAATAACAAACCCTGGGCACAAGGATGAAGGTCATGGTAGGCACGAATACGGTGGGCAAGGTAATGGTCGTGGGCGGTGGCATCGCGGGCATGCAGGCGGCCCTTGACCTGGCCACTTCGGGGTACTACGTCTACCTCCTAGAACGCGATCCCGCCATTGGCGGACTGATGTCCCAGTTGGACAAGACCTTCCCGACCAACGACTGCGCAATGTGAATTATTTCCCCCAAGCTGGTCGAGGTCGGCCGGCACCTTAACATTGAGCTGTTGACCAACGCCGAGCTGCTGGAGTTGAACGGTGAGGCGGGTGACTTCACCGCCAAGGTCTTGCAGCATCCGCGTTTCGTGGATATAAGCAAATGTACAGCCTGCGGTGAGTGCGCTAAGGTCTGTCCCATCGGGCTTTCCAGCGAATACGACGCCGGCTTGGCCCGGCACCGCGCAGCTTATAAGCGCTATGCCCAGGCCATCCCCGGGGCCTACTCCATCAGCAAGCTGGGGCAGAGCCCCTGCAAGGTGGCCTGCCCGGCTGGCATCAGCGTGCAGGGTTACGTCAACCTCATCGCCGCCGGGCGCTACCGCGAAGCCTTAGCCGTTATTCGTCAGGAAAACCCTCTACCGGCGGTCTGCGGCCGAGTTTGCACCCACTCCTGCGAAACGGCTTGCGCCCGCGGCACCTTTGACGAGCCCATCGCCATCCGCGACCTCAAGCGCTTCGTGGCTGAGTGGGAGATTGCCCAAGGGGAGATGGACCTGCCGGCGGTCAAGCCGGCCACCGGGCAGAAGGTGGCCATCATAGGCTCCGGTCCCGCGGGGCTATCGGCGGCTTACTACCTGGCCCTGGAGGGCATCGGCGTCACCATCTTCGAGGCGCTGGGCGTCACTGGCGGCATGCTGCGCGTGGGCATTCCCGATTATCGCCTGCCGCCTGCCATCCTAGATTACGAAATAGACTATATCAAGGCTCTGGGCGTGGAGATCCGCACCAACCAGCGTCTAGGCACAGATTTCACGGTTCCTCAGCTGCAAGATCAGGGTTACGAGGCGGTTATCATGGCCGTGGGTGCCCACCAGTGCTTGAGCCTGGGAGTGCCCGGAGAAGACGCAACCGGCGTGCAGTCGGGCGTGGAGTTCCTGCGCCAGGCCAATCTGGGACAGGCGGTATCGCCGGGCAGCCGCGTGGTGGTGGTGGGTGGCGGCAACGTGGCCATGGACTCGGCGCGCACGGTCCTGCGTCTGGGCAGCAAGGAGGTCACGGTACTCTACCGCCGCACCCGGGCGGAGATGCCAGCCGACTCCGAGGAGATCGAGGAAGCCCTTGAGGAGGGCATACGCTGCGAGTACCTGGCAGCGCCCAAGCGCTTCATCGTCAAGGAGGGACGCCTGACGGGCGTGGAGGTTATCCGCATGGGATTGGGGCCGCCCGACGCCTCGGGCCGGCCCAGTCCGCAAGAAATATCCGGTTCGGAATACGTCATGGAGATTGACGGGGCGCTGTCGGCCATCGGCCAGGAGCCGGACCTGGATTGTCTGGACGACACCTGCCGTCTGGATGTGGGGCGCAAAAACTGCCTGAGCGTGGATGCGCTGACCTTGCAGACCAATCTGCCCCACGTCTTCGCCGGTGGCGACGCGGTGCTGGGACCGGCCACGGTGATCCAGGCCGTGGCCCAGGGCAAGGAGGCGGCCTACTCGGCCATCCGGCTGCTCGCTGGCCAGGATCTGGCTAAAGGCCGCGCCAAGGACTGGCACGCCGTGGATCCGCCCAAGGTGACGGTGCCGGTCGAGGCGCGTAAGAAGCCGCCCCACGCCGACCCCGTGCAGCGGGGAAAGTCCTTCGGCGAGGTGGTGGGTTCCTTGAGCGAGGAGGCCGCTCGCGCCGAGGCCAGCCGTTGCCTGGCCTGCGCTGGCTGTGCTGAGTGCATGCTGTGCGTGCAGGCCTGCCTGGCCGGGGCCGTGGACCACGGCCATAAACCCCGCCAGCTGGAGTTTAGCGTAGGCGCCTTGATATTGGCCAGCGGCGCGCGCCCTTACGAGCTCCAAGCCTTGGACTATTACCGCTATCACCTCAGCCCCAACGTGGTCACCAGCCTGGAGTTCGAGCGTTTTCTGAGTCCCTCCGGTCCCACCGAGGGGCATCTGCTGCGCCCCTCGGACCAGAAGGAGCCTAAGAACATCATCTGGCTGCAATGCGTGGGCTCCCGCGATACCAACCGCTGCGGCAACGGCTACTGTTCCTCGGTTTGCTGTATGTACGCCATCAAACAGGCTTTGGTGGCCAAGGAGCACGCCCACCACGAGTTGGACTGCACCATCTTCAACATGGATTTGCGCACTTTTGGCAAGGACTACGAGCGCTATTACTTGCGCGCCCGCGATCAGGAGGGCGTGCGCTTCGTTAAAACGCGCGTACACACCATCAATGACGACTCCAGCGGTGGGCTGCGCATAGAATACGCAACCAATGACGGCCAGGCCAAGGAAGAAACATTCGACATGGTGGTGCTCTCGGTGGGCCTGGAAGCACCCCAAAGCAACGCCGAATTGAGCAACCGCCTGGGGGTGGATACCAACAAATACCGCTTCGCCGACACCAAGCCTATGACCCCGGTGACCACCTCACGTCAGGGGGTGCTGGTGTGCGGCTCCTTCCAGGGCCCCAAGGATATCCCCAGCTCCGTAACCGAGGCCTCGGCCGCCGCCTGCGTGGCCGGCGGCCAGCTCTCCCCGGCCCGCTGGACGGCCACGCGCAGCGTGGAGCTACCGCCCCAGGTGGACGTGAGCCAAGAGAAGCCGCGCATCGGGGTCTTTGTCTGCAAGTGTGGCATCAACATCGCCGGCGTGGTGGACGTGCCCGATGTTACCGCCTATGCCGCCACGTTGCCCCACGTGGTCTACGCCGACAACGGACTGTTCGTCTGTTCCCAGGACGTACAGGAGCAAATGAAGGAGAAGATCAAAGAGCACCGCCTCAACCGGGTGGTGGTAGCCTCTTGCAGCCCCAAGACCCATGAGCCCATTTTTATGGACACCCTGCAGGCCTGCGGGCTCAACAAGTATCTCTTCGAAATGGCCAACATCCGCAATCACGATTCCTGGGTGCACGGACAGATGCCGGAGCTGGCCACCGCCAAGGCCAAGGACTTGGTACGCATGGCCGTGGCCAGGGCCGGCACCCTGCGGGCCCTGGTGGAGACCAAGGTCAAAGTCAATTCCCGGGCCCTGGTGGTGGGCGGCGGCGTGGCCGGGCTCACCGCCGCCCTGGGCGTGGCCGACCAGGGCTTTGAGGTGGTGCTAGTGGAGAAGGAGGCCCAGCTGGGCGGCTTCGGCCGTCAACTTACGCATACAATCGAAGGCGCGGACATCAACGCACACCTGAATCAGCTCATCGAACGGGCCAGCAACCACCCAAAATTACAGGTGCTTACCCAGAGCTTGGTGGTCAAATTCAGCGGCTTCCGCGGCAACTTCACCACTGAGCTTATCGTGGGGCCGGGCATGTACGAGCGTAAGATCAACCACGGGGCATTGATCCTGGCTACCGGCGCCGGTGAATACAAGCCCACCGAATACTATTACGGCCAGGACGAGCGGGTGCTGACCCAGGTGGAGTTGAGCCGTCGCCTGGAGGAGCGCGGCGCCGTCGACCTCAAATCGGTGGCCATGATTCAGTGCGTGGGCTCGCGCAATGCCGAATCCGTCAATTGCTCGCGCATCTGTTGTCAGAGCGCGGTAAAGAATGCCCTGCACATCAAGGAAATTAACCCCGAGGCCATGGTTTGTGTGCTTTACCGCGACATCCGCACCTACGGCCTTATGGAAGACTACTACACCTTGGCGCGCCAGAAGGGCGTGCTCTTCTTCCGCTACAACCAGGACGATCCCCCTGTGGTGGAACCCGGCGAGGACGGTGTGAACATCAGCTTTACCGACCACGTGCTGGGCCGTCCGGTAAGCGTAAGCGCTGACCTGCTCACGCTCAGCGTCGGCATGCGCCCCCAGGGCGTCGACGAGTTGGCCTCCGTCATGAAGCTGGCCCGCAACATCGACGGCTACCTGCTGGAAGCCCATGCCAAGCTCAGGCCAGTGGATATGGCCAGCGAGGGCGTTTTTGTTTGCGGTTCGGCCCACGGCCCTAAGCTGGTAAGCGAGAGCATCGCTCAGGCCTATGCCGCCGCTGGGCGGGCCGTTACCCTGCTGGCCCAGTCGGAGCTGGCCCTGTCGCCGGTGACCGCCAGCGTAGTTCCCGAGCTTTGCGCCGCCTGCCTGGTCTGCGTCTACTCTTGCCCTTCCGGAGTGCCGCGCATCAACGTCGACGGCGTCAGCGAGATCGACGTGGCCATGTGCCGAGGTTGTGGCATTTGCGCAGCCGAGTGTCCGGCTAAGGCCATTCAGCTCAATTGGTACGAGGATGATCAAATTTTGAGCCAGGTGGAAGGCCTGCTGGAGGGAGTGATGTGATGGAAGGTTTGGAGCCGGTGATCGTGGCTTTTTGCTGCAACGTCTGAGGCTACTCGGCAGCGGACCTGGCAGGTTCGATGCGCCTCAATTATCCGGTGCACGTGCGCATAATACGCGTGCCCTGCACGGGCAAAGTGGATCTCATTCACATTCTGCGGGCCTTCGAGAAGGGCGCTGACGGAGTCTATTTGGTGGGCTGCCTGGAGGGAAGCTGCTACTACGAGCAGGGCAACTTCCGGGCGCGCAAACGAGTGGAACAGGCCCAGCGCCTGTTGGAGGTCGTGGGCAGCGGCGGCGAGCGCGTGCAGATGTTCAACTTGAGCTCCGGCGAGGCCCCTCTGTTCGCCCAGTACGCCTGCGAGATGAGTGAGCGCATTCTGGCCCTGGGACCCAACCCGGCCAAGCTGGCCATGGGCGTTCGCCAGGGCAAGGCGGCTTAGGTCACACGCTAGAGGGGAGTGGCACAAAATGATCGTAGCTAAAGGAAAACCTCTGGAGGAGATCATCGAGGCGGTCAAGGACTGCGAGAGCATCCTGGTGGCCGGTTGTAACGAGTGCGTTACGGTATGCGAGGCGGGCGGCAGCAAGGAGGTTGGCATCCTAGCCGCCGCCCTGCGTCTGTATTGCCTTAATCAAGGCAAGAAGACCCATGTGGGCGAGATCACCCTGCAGCGCCAGTGCGACCGCGAATACCTGATTCAAGCCAGGGAGGCGGTGGAGCCCTACAAGATGGTCATCTCCCTGGCCTGCGGCGTAGGCTGCCAGTTCATGGCCGAGGAGTTCGCCACTATGCCGGTACAGCCGGGAGTGAACACCATGTTCATGGGCGGTGCCTTGGAGCGCGGGGTGTGGAGCGAGCGCTGCCAGGGCTGCGGTAGCTGCCTACTGGCTGGTACTGGCGGCATCTGTCCGGTGGCCCGCTGCGCCAAGAGGGTGCTCAACGGCCCATGCGGCGGCTCCAGCAACGGCAAATGCGAGATCAGCAAGGACGTGGATTGCGCCTGGCAGCTGATCGTCAACCGCTTGAAGGCCCTGGGCCGTCTTGATGATTACGAGAAGCTCATGCCGCTCAAGGATTGGTCCAGCGACCGGGCGGGCGGTCCGCGCAAGGTGGTTAAGGAGGAGGTGCGGCCATGACTACCAAGACCCCTAGCAAATTGGAGAAAGTGCTGGCCGCTGGCCACCAGGCCGTGACCTCTGAGTGTGGCCCGCCGCGGGGCAGTGACGCAGAGGTTATCCTGCACAAGGCCCAAATGATCAAGGACCACGTGGACGCCATCAATATCACCGACAACCAGACCTCGGTAACTAGGCTGTGCTCCCTGGCTAGCTGCATTCACCTCAAGCTAGCCGGCGTGGAGCCCATCCTGCAGATGGTCACCCGCGACCGCAACCGCATCGCAATGCAGAGCGACATTTTGGGTGCGGCCTCCTTCGACATCCACAACATGCTCTGCCTCACCGGCGATCACCAAAGCTTCGGTGACTGCGGACAAGGGCAAAACGTGCACGACCTGGATTCCATGCAGCTGATTCAGACCGTGCGCCGTATGCGCGACGGGGAGTGCTTTCTGAACGGTGACAAGATACAGCGGCCACCTAAGATCTTCGTGGGAGCCGCCGAGAACCCCTTCGCCGATCCTTTCGAGATTAGGGTGCCCAGGCTGGCCAAGAAGATCGCCGCCGGCGTGGAGTTTATCCAGACACAGTGCATCTTCAACCTGGACAAATTCGAGCTGTGGATGCGCTTGGCCGGCGAACGCGGCCTGTTGGACGAAGTCTACATTCTGGCCGGGTTGACACCGCTGAAGACGGCTGGCATGGCCAAGTACATGAAGAACCGCGTGCCGGGTATGGACGTGCCCGACGAGGTGATCAAGCGTATCTCCGGGGTGCCCAAGGACAAGCAGGCCGACGAGGGCATCAAGATTTGTGTGGAAGCCATCCAGCGCCTCAAGGAGTACCCGGGTGTCAAGGGCTTCCACATCATGGCTATAGAGTGGGAGGAGAAGGTCCCCGAGATTGTGGAGCAGGCGGGGCTTTACCCCAGGCCCAAAATGGACTAAGGCCAGGTCGAGTGCCTTGACTCCCATAAACGAGTCGGGAGGCGCTCTCTGCCCACAAACCAAGAGGGCTCCCGTAGTAGCCCTATCGAAAACACAAGGGGCGGGGTTCATCCCCGCCCTCTTTTATTGCGTCGGCGTTATCCCCCCCCCCCCCCCCCGGAGCATGGTAGCAGCACGGTGAAGGTGCTACCCTCGCCTTTTTTGCTGCGCACACTTATGCTGCCGCACAGGGACACTCCACCACGCTTTTCACGAGGGGCAGGCCCAGGCTGGTGCCGGTGACGAAGCGGATTTTTTCGTTCTTTCCTTGGTAGAATTTGTCAAAGATCATGGCCTGTTTTTTCTCCTCGATGCTGAAGCCCTGATCGCTCACCTCCACCCGCAGCCGACCGTCGTCGAGGCGAGCCTTTACCTCGATGCGTCCGCCGTCGTCGGAGTAGTTGATGGCGTTGGCCACCAGGTTGTTGAACACGTTCTCCAAGCCCACGGGATTGGAGATGAGCGCAGGCAGGGGCTCAGGCGGCAAGCCCAAGACAAGATGGAACTTTCACGCCTCGGCTTAGATGGAGAAAGAGCCCATCACCGCGCGCGACAGTTTTTCCAGGTTTATCTCTTCCAGCCTTTGGTGGCCCCGGCACCTGCCTCCAGGCGTGACAGGTTCAAGAGATCGCGCACGAAGCGGATGAGGCCCTGGGTGCGCTCGCGGACACGCACCAGCAGGTGGAGCTGCTCTTCGGCCTGGAGGGTGTTGCCCTCGTCCAGAAGGAGCGTCAGTTGCAGCAGGATGGTGGACAACGGCGAGCGCAGCTCGTGGCTGACCTTGGCCACGAACTCCGAGCGTAACTGGCCCAGCAATTTGAAGGCCGAGACGTCCACCAGCACCAGCACCGCCCCCAAACCCTCGCCATTTTAGCCTTGGGTGGTGGCCGTGGCCTGGGCCAGCAGGTGGCGCTCGCCGGGAGCGTTAAATTCCAGGGAGGGGAGGTCTTTATCGGGACGGGTTTGACTGCTAGAAATCTGGTGCAGCATTTCGTAGACCGCCGAGGCTGGTAGATATGAGGCCAGGTCCTAGCCCGGGTCGATTGTGGGGTCCAGGTCCAGCATCTGACAGAAAGCAGGATTGAGCAACACCACGCTTGTGACCCGCCCCAAATTTTTAGGAAACATAAATGATCATCTCGCGGTGTTTTATCCACGTCTCTGGTCTTATTTGTTCTATGAAGTTCTGTATCTTTAAGAAAACTTGGGACAACTACTTAATTAACCATAAAATTTATTATGATAGCGTTTATTAGCATCATAGTATTTTAAAGAAAACCTTCTTCTTGTTTTTCATTCTTATTTAAATCGTTTATTTTTTCAATTTTTGTATCACCCCGCAGCCTTAAATTCCTCCCCACATTTTGCTAATTCCAACGACTCCTAGTCTATAGTTATATAGATGGGATATAGTCTAAAATGGAGATTTTCCAATCTTGTAAGTTCTGCCTCCTCAAGTCTGTTCTCTATACTCTGTATTCTCTGCTTTTCGCTTAATCTCTCCAGCCGCACAGTTAACCATGCTGGTATTCGTTGTTTTTGTCCATTTTGTACTTCAACTATAAAATTGTGCCCAATTCGGCGGCGCTAAGATCGCCGTATCATCTTCATTTACCACAATCTTTAGCTCAGAAGCTCTTACTAATTCAGGACAAGGACTATAATAATCACCGTCAGGGAGCTGATTACGCTTCGCTTTATTTTCCTCTCCCTGCTTTCTTATTGCTTCTTTCTGCTTATTATCTTCCTTTTTTATTCCTTTTTTCTTCTGCTCGTTCTGCCCCTGGTTAGGAGGCTGGTTTTCTTCCATCAGCGGCACATTTAGATTATTAGCAGGGCCATACCACCAGCCCCTACACCAATTTAATAATCCATCGCATAGCCCCTGCCCCTGCGGTTGTTGCCCCTGGGTACCCTGGTTAGGCTGCCCCTACTTCTGTTCCTGTCCCTTTTTCCCTCCCCCCTGCGCCTGCATAATCGGCAGTTGCCCCTGGTTAGGCTTATGCTGCTGCAGCTCCTCCTGCATCGACTTCGGTATAAACGATTTCCTCGTTAGACGCTCTCTCTCCTGCAGCTTCCGTTTCCTCTTCTCCCAATACAGACTCCCATCTCTCGCTCCTTCTGCAGCCTCTCCGCTTCCTCCCGCTGTTGCTAAAAAGGCGACGGCAGCTTCCCCCACTTTCTGATTTCCGGCGCCTTCTGCTTTGTAAACTTTGCGATAACAGCGTAAATTTTATCCTGCAGATCCTTAACCATATCCGGTTCCCCTAGAATAGGGGAGGGAACGGGACGATACCCTGACCCTAACCCTGCCATTACTATCGGAGTTTTATAGTTTTTATTGTCTTTTTTGTTTGGTATATTTATAATTTTATTGTTTTGTTTCTGTTGAGTTGCTTGATTATAAGCGAAGGATTTAACATCAAATGTTTGAGGAGTTAGCCGATCATCGTTAGAGTTGTTATTAGCTGCTGTATCTTTAGTTTTAGGTGTAGGTCCAAAGGCGTAATTCAGCCCTAAAAAACCTAATATCATCAGGTCTATTCTGCTCTTGAACATTTTCTGTCCAAGCGGTGATGTTCATTTTATGGTAATAGTTCGTTATATAGTCCCACCTAACATCTAGAGTTCAGGTTCCCAATTATAATAGGTATTCAGCCTACAACCTATATGTCATACAGATTTACCTGGGCTATGTTAGTAGGTGCGAATTCATTAAAGCTGTTGTTATAATTATTACCCTTTAATGAATTGTAGGCTCTATATCTTAAGCCAGACTGTAAGTTTAAACTCAATTTTTGCCAAAATAACTCTACCCCTGCTAAGGACTCGTATTGAGAAGAGGCACCACTTAATTTATTGTTAAAGTGTCTAAGCAAACTATTACCCAGCCAACCATGCCCTCCACGCCGTATTTGGGTGCTATCCATCTGGTAATAGCCAGCATTGAGTGAGGCAACGACTCTTGGAGCTAGGGTTAAGTTTAGATCTAAGGCCAGTAGATCACGCTTATACTCCGTGCCTGCTACATAAATCTCAGGACCATTTCCCCATGCAGAACGTTGGAACTAGCCAGTTGAAAATCTTAACTGACTTAGCTCATCTAGGTTGGTACCTGTGGAGAATAAGAAATTGGATATTTTAGCCCGCAGGCCATCAGAGTGTAGGTTGTCATTCACAACCATCTCCATATCTAGGCTTAAACCACATCGTCTATCAAAGGTATACCAACGGCTATTCCCTGTCATATGATAGGATAATTGGGGACTTGACAGCTCTGGCTTAGATCTCAAAGACCAAAGCAGATCATCCTTTTTACCCCAACTAGAATGATATTGGGATTAAAAACCAAGGAAACTGTCATATATATTAAGTAGGTCATGGCCTGGGGTGAAAAATATTTCAACAAACTCATCTAAATTAACCCTATAGTCGTAACCTAGTGGCTCTTCAGCTAAGACAGGAGAATTGTTTAACCCTAAAAATAAATTAATTAAAACAAATAATAAGAAAATGGCTAAAAAATCAAGAATTTAATGAAATAAGCCTTGAGTATAATCATGTTCAGTTTTGTTTCTTTTGGGTAGAACAATTTGAGAAGGACTCGGCGGATTTATTAACAAAATCGGTCATAATAATTTTCGATTAAGAAGGCTTAAAAATACGTTCACCGTCTCTCTGTCTCTCTTAAATTATAAATAATGTCTTAATCCTACAATATAGAATAAAAGATTGTTTTTAATGTAGAGATCAGCAAAATAGTATATAATAAGTTTATTCTGTGTGCGCAGGGTGTATGTTTTTTTATTTCTCTCTGCTCCCTTTTCCATTTTTATCGTCATCAGCATAACTTATAATTATTATTGTATACACTATATTAACAATATCTTGAATTATAGTTTCAAACATGGGTAATTCCTTTTACAGTCCAGAGAAATTTTATAATGTGCCAACAGAATTTCTATCTTAATCGGCTATAAGATCAATGAAAAGCTTCAGATCAGAAATGGCCTAACCCAGAAGATGCTAACGCCCCGGAGGGAGAAGGGATGCACTCTGGTCTACCTCTACATCCCAAAGACAAAGAAGAACGCTTTCCTACAATGTTAAGAAGCTTTGGCACCTAACTCAAGCCAGCCCTAAAGAGCTTTTCTTAGTGCAGGCTATATAAAATCCCAGGAAGACACTTGAGAGTATGTTGTGGGGGGTGTTAGGGTTGTGTAGCTGGAGAGTTAAGTCAAAAACTCTGTCTGCCCGCACTCTAAAAAACGGACATCTCCAGCTAAATTGCTTTATAAATTGATAAAGGGAAAAGAGAGGTAACCAACCTAATATTTTTCGACAAACGTTATATAGACCAACGGAAACGCGATAAAAATTAGCTTAAAAAATAAGGCAAGCCGTTATGTACTATTATTAAATAGGCGCCCGTCGCAGAAGTGTTCCTGACCAGGGGCGGGGATTGGGCTTTCCCCGGGCCCCTCGCAGCTACGAGGCGAAAAGGCCATGACTTCACCTAGCGCCGCAGGCCACCGCAATTTCCGGTTGTCTTCCCTGGAAATACTCATCACTGTCCTGGTATTCGTGGGCGTGCTGTATCTGCTGACCCTGTGGTCCACCAATCTGTTTTTTCCCGCTGATGAGGCCGCCCCTCCCACTGTCCCGTCCGGCGTCCTTGTGGAGCGCGCCCTGGTTGCTTCCGAAAAGGTGCTAGCCGAGCAGACTTCCATGAGCCGCGAACTCGGCTCCCTGCGCAAGCAGGTGGAGTCCCTCCAGGCCCAAGCCCGCAAGACCCTTGGCGCCGGTTTGGCCGATCCCGTGGACACCGTCCAGGACCGCCGTCTGGACGAATTGGACAAGAGTTATAGTCACGTCCCGGACGTGCAACCCCTTCTGGCCCGCCTGGATAAGCTGGAGAAGAGCCTAGCCGCTCGACCCACCGCCACCCCCAATTCGGCCGCTATCGCCCTGGTGCAGCAAGAGAGCCGTCTGCAACACCTAGAAACCGGCCTGCAAGAGGTCCGTGAGGCCAAAGACCATCCCCACCGCACCCCCCAGAATGATTCCCAGGTCCTGGAGCGGCTAGCCCGTTTGGAGAAGGCCCTAGCCCAACGCCCAGAGCATGCGGCCACTGCCACCGAGACGCCCTTGGCTACCGCGATAAAGCTCGCCGGTCGCGCCGAGAGCGAAGCCCGCAAGCAATCCCACAAGGTGCGCCCCGGCGAGACCTTGGAGGGCCTGGCCAGGCGCTACAAGGTCTCGGTGGATGACATAGTGCGCTGGAACTCCTTGGGCGCTCGCCGCCTGCTGCTCAAGGACGAACCCCTGACCATCTACTCCGGCCAGAATTCTTGACCCCACCCTACCCCTGGTCCCTGATCACCCATCATCCAGGCCTGTGGGCCTTGCGAGACCTAGCCGCCCGCCGTGGCCATAATGTCTGGCTCACGGGCGGCACTCTGCGCGACCTGCTCCTGGGTATTGTTCCTCCCGACCTTGACTTGAGCACCGACGGCGACGCCCTGGACCTGGGCCAGGCCCTAGCCCTGGCCCTGCGGGGGCGCTACGTGCCCCTGAAGGAGAACCATGCCACCTGCCGAGTGGTGTTGCCGCAGGGTCATCTGGACTTGGTGGGTCTACGAGCTCCGGATCTGGTGGCCGACCTGCGCCTGCGGGACTTCACCGTCAACGCCCTTGCCGCCCCCTTGGCCCAGGCCCTAGCCGGCTGCACCAGCATTATCGATCCCACGGGTGGCCTGGCCGACCTTCGGGCCCGGTGCCTAAGACTGGCCGGCCCCCAGGTGCTGGCCCAGGATCCCCTGCGGGTACTGCGGGCCTACCGCTTCCAGTCCAGCCATACTTTACATTTCGCTCCCGGCCTGGCCGAGGCCTTGACCGCCACCGCACCGGGCCTGTTCCGGGTGCCCCGGGAGCGGGTGGCCCAAGAGTGGCTGAAGCTCATGGCCGCCCCCGGGGCCGGACCGGCGGTGGAGGCTATGGAGCGCGATCAGGTGCTCACCCGCCTGCTGCCCGAGCTGGCCCCGGGAAGGGGGCTGGAGCAGAATCCCTTTCACCACCTGGACGTGTTGGGGCACAATTTGGCCACCTTGGCCAGCCTAGAGGAGCTTACCGCCGCCACGACGCCCTACGGCGGCAGCCGCTTGCTGGCCGAGGCCGCCGGCTATGTGGCCGACGAACGCCACCGCGCCCTGCTCAAGACCGCCGCCCTGTTGCACGACCTAGGCAAACCCCGCACCCGCCACTCCAAGTCCCCCGGTTGGGCCTCCTTCCACCGCCACGACCTAGAGGGCGCCCGCCTGGCGCTGAAGGCTGGCTGGCGTCTGGGGCTGTCCAAAGCCGATGCCGCCCACATCGCTGGCCTGGTGGCCGATCACATGCGCCCCTTCCATCTGCTGGGCCTGACAGCTCAAGGCCGGCTCAGCCCCCGAGCCGCGAGTCGATTGCTGGAGGCCAGCGGTGCCGACCTGCCGGGGTTGTTTCTGCTAGGCTTGGCCGACACCATGGCCGGTCGTGGTCCCCAGCGTCCGGCAGACGCTGAGCAACGTCTGCTATCCCTCTACGACCAAGTAGCCGGCCTCCGCGATAGCCAGCTGGCCCAGGTCCTGGCCGCACCGCCCCTGTTGGACGGTCATCGGCTCATGGCCGGCCTGGGCCTGGGCCCCGGCCCTCAGGTCGGACGGCTGTTGCGCCTGGTACGCGAAGCCCAGATGGATGGACTGGTGGTAGACGCCCCCCAGGCCCTGGAACTGGCCCGGTGTCTGCTAAACCCCTGCCGCCGTTGACGCGGACCCAGGTGGGTGCTATTTTTTAATATGGAAGTGGAAAGGGCACTGGTGGCTCTCCCGGACTTCAAATCCGGTGTACCCTCTGAGTAAGGGGGTAGGTGGGTTCGATTCCCATGCACTTCCGCCACAATGAAAATAAGGGGTTGGCCAAAGATGGCCAGCCTCTTTACTTTTGTCGGAAGAGCGGGACTCAACGTTATCCAAGACAGGCGTAACGGCTAAAAATGATTTTATAAAAACGGTTAGATATCTTTAAAGTTTAGCAATTTTTGAGATAAGGTCACCACTTTGCGGTTGCCTGTCCAAGTTAGGGCAAGAGTGCGGATTCCGTTTCAAGCGGTCCAGTGCTTCCACGCGACGTGGGCCACTGATTCCACGGCAAGTGGGTTACCCATTTCATGGGATGTGGGCCACCGTTTACACGGGATGTGGGCTACTTGGGGTAGTAGGCGACGCTGGATAACACCTGATTGGCTATCCTGTGCTTTTCCAACACGGAAGGTGCAGATGCCGGCGGAGAGGTTCTCCATGCGCAGTGTTGTCCAACATAGATTCTAAAAAATCGATTAAGTGATCGAAGCGAGATGCCCTCATCTCAGCGTAGTAGAGTGGTTCTGCCAAAGCCAACAATACCGCGACCAAGAGAGGGCAAGGCCATGGTACGAATAGCCAGCCTATTCAATCAACGGCGGCATCACTTCCCCCTCACTGAGTTCGCCGCCTTGGTCAAGATAAGGAGCACGGTGCTGAGGTAAGGACCAAGGGATTTCTCTGTTGGACCCAGTTCGTGGCCATGCTCTTCTGCCATCTGGCCAGGGCCGACTTCCTAAGGGAAATTTGCCAGGGCCTTTCCTGCTGCCTGGGCAAGCTGTTCCACCTTGGGATGGGCACGACCTCCAAAAATCCACACTGTCTTACGCCAACCAGCACAGGCTATCGTCCTTATTCCGAATGCTGGACCACGATGACTACGTGCTCAGCTTTTTACTGCTCACCGAGCCAAGGTGGCTGATGTCACCGTGCCCCAGGGGCTAGCCCTAAACCCTGGCTCCATTCTGGTCTTGGACCGGGGCTACCAGGACTATGCCATGTTTTGCAAGTGGACCGGCCAGGGCGTTTCCTTCGTCACCCGTCTCAAAGCTAACGCCATTTTCAAGGTGCTGGCCAATCGGCCAGGGCCTAAGGCTCAAAACGTCTTGCCGATCGAACCATACTCCTCACCCTGTCAGCCTGACCGATTGTCCCTACCCCCTGCGTCGCCTGGTGGACTCAGAGTCTATCCGACTGGACCGGCTCCCACTAGCGGGCCTTCCAGTTTTTTGGCGGGGTGACGGAGTTGATGGTGATCGACAATCTCAAATTCGTGGTGAGCAAAGCTTGCCGCTACAAGCCCGACATCAACCAAATCTACCAGGAGGTGGCCGCCCACTGCGGCACGGCGGTTTTGTCCGTCTGGGTACGAAAACCTTGTGACAAGGCCAAGGCTGAGGTGGGTATGCAACTGGTGGAGAGGTGGACACTGGCCATCCTGCGCAAGAGGACTGTTTTCAGTTTGACTGAGCTCAACCAGGCGATTCGTGGGCTTCTAGACCGATTTAACAACCGGCCTTTCAAAAAGCTGCCCGGCAGCCGGCGTTCCATGTACGAGTCCCTGGACAAACCGGCGCTCAAGCCTCTGTCCGCCACGGCCTATCAGTATGCCCAGTAAAAGAAGGCCAAGGTCCATATCGATTACCATGTGGAGATGGACCGCCATTACTACTTGGTCCTCCCCCCAATTGTTGGGCAAAAAGCTGGACATCCGCTACACGGAGCGCACGGTGGAATGCTTCCCTTCCATAAGGGCCAGCGGGTGGCCAGTCATCGTCGCATCCTAGAGCAAAGCGGCTTCACCACCCTGGCCGAGCACATGCTCCGCTCCCACCAGGAGCACGCCACGTGGATCCTATCGGCGAGGCCACGACCAAGCTGGCCGAAGGGATAGGGTCTTAGCCTATGGGGCCTTCCGCTCCGAAAACGTAGAGCGCATCATCGGCAAGAAAAAGGAACTGGACGAGGCTCCTTTGCTGACGCCTGCCCCGGAATCCAGCCCCATCATTCACCCCCACCCCAACATTCGCGGGGTTGGCTATTTCTTGACTGCCCACGGAGGAAGCCATGCTGATTAATCCCATCCTGGACAAGCTCCGCGCTCTGGGGCTGGCAGGCATGCTCAAGGTCCTAAAGGAACAGTTGAACACCCCTGAGGCCCAGGAACTGGGCTTCGAGGAAAGACTAGGCCTGATGGTGGACAGAGAGATCACCTACATAGAGAACCGCCGGCTCAAAAACAGGCTGGCCAAGGCCAAGCTCCGGCATGATGCTTGCCTGGAGGACATCGATTACCGGCAAAAGCGCGGCAGGGACAGATCACTCATCATGGCCCTGGCCTTATGCCGATGGATCGCTAAACACCACAACCTGCTCATCAGCGGACCCACCGGCGTAGGCAAAAGCTTTCTCGCCTGCGTCCTGG
>CBCOTF020000330.1:0-5247 GCA_965112955.2 Desulfarculales bacterium | reverse complement strand
AGCGCAGCAGATGGTGGTCGCGCTTGACCCTACAATTGACGGCGAGGTCCAGCGGACTGAGCAAGCCTTGAGGGCGACTTCCAGTAGGACCTCTACGCGGTCGTGGTCGTGGTCGTGGTAGAGGAGGATGATCTGCTTGCCGATTAGAGGTACGGGGGCCTCGTATTTGCTGGTGAAGCGTTGCAGAGGGGCCTGTCCGGTGCCCAGATGCTTGCGCTGGTGGTAGACGTCCCTAATTCAGCACTTCAGGGCCTCATTGATGTCTCGAAGGGTGTCACCCTTGAAGCCGGGTGAAAATTAGGGTCTGACGGTGCGGAAGAATTTTTCGATCTTGCTCCTGCCCTGGGGCACGTAGGGCGGTTAGCGGACCAGGGCGATGCCCATGGAGGCGCTGCTCCCTTCATATATGATTGTAACGGAAGGCTGGGTCGTTATCGAGGTAGAGCTTGCGTGGTAGCCCCCGTTGGAGCAGGGCTAGGCGCAAGGCCCATAGATAAGTGGCCAGGTCCTAGGAGAGGTAGAACTAGGCATGGGCGATCAGGCGGCTCATGCCGTCGATGAAGGCGAAGAAATAGGTCTTGCGCCGTTTGTCGCCCACCAGGAGCATTGGCCCATGCACGGCGTCATTCTGACAAATGTCGTTAGACAGCTCGACCTCGAAGCGCCTGCGGTCGACAGGTGAGGCGACCTGTTTGCCCAGCAGCCCCTGCTGGTGCAGGAAGCGGCAGACGGAGGGCGCTTTGAGGGTCACGTCGAGCAAGGTCAAGCGTCGGCGCATCATCTCGCTGATGAGGGTAGTCGCTGACGCAGTGGGCAGTTCTCTCCGCAGACGGACCTGGGCCTGAGCGGTTTCCTGATCCAAGGCCCTGCTGCCACCACGGTCATTCCTGCCCATGGGGTAAAGAGATGCCAGCTCGCAGCCGCCTTGGCGGTAGAGCCTGGGCCCCCTCCCAGGATGGCGGAGCGCGACGGCCTGGTGCGGTTGGAAAAGGAGATTCGCCATCGCCGGGCGCACTTGTCCCGCAGTAACCTCTCACGTTCACCACGCTCCATGTAGTTCCTGATGTAGTTCCTGGCAAGAAAGTCGCTGATGACGCCGAAACGGAAGATGGCTACTCGTTTTTTCTGGTCCTCGCCCATGTCGGTCCTCTATGGGGGTGTTTTGCCCAAGTGTAGACCGGGAGGGCCGGGCCAGGACAACGGCACTCTTGGGTAGGTGGCTCAGGGAAGGAAAGGGCTATCGTTTTGCGCCGACCGGCTGGCCGCGGCCAAGCCCTAGCCACGAAGCCAATCGAAGGCTCCAAGCAGGTCGTCCGACCAGCTTGACCCAAGGTATAGGCTCACTTGCCGCAGCAGGCCTTTGAGCCAGTGGCACTGGCGGGAGTGCGGTAGGCCAGGATCCCATCTGCCCCGGGATAGCTTATGGAAAGGCTTTGCCGAATGGTCTCCACCGGAGCCTGGAGCCGGCTCCAGTAGCCCCGCGGCCGCAGCCGGATCACCGCCCGGCAGTCGAGGTAACGGAAACGCTGAAGTCAAATCGCCATAGGGGCTTCATTAAAATAGGCAGACAACGAAGCCATACCCCTAAAGCCGGACGCTCCCACACCGGAAGCACCTCTCCGGCCGGGACCAGGGGAAACGCCGCCCCAGCTCCAGGATTTTCTTGACGCCGGCTGCAAAGTACGATGGCAACCAGATGGCAGGAAGTTATTCCCGTCTCCCGGGGTCGGGGGTGCTCCACCACCCTCGGCCACTGCCTCATTCCTGGACCTACATCCAGGGATCCAGGATAATGGGATAAGATCCCTCCCTGGTCAAGCCAATCTGTAAGGGTTCCCTACTTCCCAATCAGAACAAAGCAAGCATCAACACCGCCTCGCCCGACACCTCCATCATGACCTCTCCCGAGCCGCGCAGATAATCTTCGCCTGCCGGGCGATTCCGGGCTTACCCCGCCTCCAGCGGGGCGTTGCCCCCTATCACCCATCTTTCCTGACCGGTATGGGTCCGCCCCAAACGGAGCCTCAGGGCGCGACGGGCAAATCCCCGGCGGGCTTGGCGATCTCGGCGTCGCTGAGGTAGCAGGCCGGGTCATCGGCCCACATATCGCCATATGCGGCCTCGGCGCGTACTCGGAAGTTGCCGCCGCAGACGTTCAGCCAGCGGCATTCAACGCAACGGCCCTTGAGGTAGGGGCGCTTGTCTTGGAGCTTGCTCAGGATGGGTTGCTCGGGGTCGGTCCATATCTGGCTGAAGGGCCGGTCCTTGACGTTGCCCACCGTGAGGTGACGCCAGAACTGGTCAGGGTACACCGAGCCGTCCCAGCTCACGCAGCCGATGCCCCGACCCGAGCTGTTGCCCTCGTTCCATTGCAGGAGTTTCAGAACCTCTTGGGCGCGGTCGGGGTCTTCGCGCAGCAGGCGCAGATACACGTAGGGGCCGTCGGCGTGGTTGTCCACGGTCAGCACCTCCGGTGCCTGGCCCAGGTCAAAGAGCCGTTTACTGCGGTCCATGATTAGGTCCAGGAGCGCGCGGGTGCCGGCGTGGTCTAGGTTTTCGTTGATCAGCCGCGAACCTCGGCCGGTGTAAACAAGGTGGTAGAAGCAAACCCTCGGGATACCTTCTCTTTCCAGCAAGTCGAATACAGCCGGCACCTCGGGGGCGTTATGCTTGAAGATCGTGAAGCGCAGCCCCACTTTGAGGCCCGCGGTCAGGCAGTTGCGGATACCGCTCAGAGCCTGGTCAAAGGCTCCGGGCACCCCGCGGAATTTGTTGTGCATAACCTGCATGCCGTCCAGAGACACGCCCACGTAGGATAGGCCTATATCTTTTAATTCTTTGGCCTTGTCGGCGCTGATCAAGGTGCCGTTGGTGCTGATGACCGCGCGGATGCCTTTGGCTACGGCGTAGCGGGCCAGCTCGGGCAAATCGGGGCGCATCAGGGGCTCGCCGCCGCTGAAGAGAATCACCGGCGCGCCATACTGGGCCAGGTCATCGATCATGGCTTGGGCCTGGGCGGTGGTCAGTTCCGAGGGGGCTGCCCCGGCAGTGGCGCGGGCGTAGCAGTGCTGGCACTTGAGGTTGCAGGCCTTGGTCATGTTCCAGACTACCACCGGCTTCTTGTCTGCGGCGAACTGCAATAGATGGCTGGGCAGGTTCTTGGAATGCCTGCCGTAACGCAGGGCATCCGAGGGCTCCACGGTGCCGCAATAAAGCTTGCTGATGCCGATCATGCTAAAAGGCCTTCGCTGGAGTTTAATTAAAGGCTCGAGGATACCAGCCGGTGTCTATTTTGGGAAGTGCATCGATGGGGAACCGGGAGCCTAGGCCCCGGTCCCCCACCGGTGAGCCGCGATGGCTAGAACCAGGTCTGGCTGTTGCCCAGGGTCTTGGTGTAGTGCTGTTGGAACAAGCCTTATAGAAAGGCCTCGTTGTCTGATACCACCTCTTCGGACAGCAGGAAGTCGTACTGGCCGATGCGGTCACGCACCAGCTTGACCCCTGGTTTCAGAACATGGTCCAGGCGATTCAGGTAACCTTTCAAAGTACTATCCTCGGCAGTGGATCCGGCTAGAATGGCTACCTCCACTATCTCGGTTAAGTGAATTTTGATGGCGTAGCGCTCAAAGAAGCTTACCGCGAACTCGCGTACCTGCTGAATACGTTCGAGCACGTTTTCGAAGTCTGCTCCCAGGATCATGCCCACGCGATAGTACTCGTCGGCTATGAGGTCCATGGCCGTTGGCGTGAGCGGTCGGTCCAGGCGATCCTGGGTACAGGGACTCGCGCTTGGCGATCATTTTGAGCAATTCCAAGCGTTCCTGTCGGGCGGCCTCGGCGAAGCGCCCCGCCAGCCCGGCGTCGCAGAAATCGACCAGCAGACGCTCCAGGGAACCCTGGGGATCGGGGCCACCAACTCGGGGGTGGGACGAAGCTCGCGGATATCGGTGAGGGGTAGGCGCTTCGTAAAGGGCAGCAGGGTTTTTTCCAGTACCGAAACCAGGGCGCGGGCGCCGGTGCCCAGCTCGGCGTCATGCTCGGCCAGCATCTTGAGGGCCTGGTCCTCAAAGCACAGTTCGATTCCGTAGGGCGTGAATTCGGGCTTCTTGCTGATGATCACCGGGTTGTTGGGGCCTTGAAGTATTTGGTAGAGGTTGCCTGCGGCCAGCTCCTTCAGCATCACAGTCACCGGCAGCCGGCCCAAAAATTCGGTCTTGATTCTTGCTTTGCTCTGATCGGGAAGTAAGGGACCTTTTCAGATTGGCTTGACCAGGCCAGTGTTATCCAAGATAGGTTCTCAAGAGCCGGCTAAATGATCGAAGCGAGATGCCCTCATCCCAGCGTAGTGCTGCATCACTTCTCCCGCACGGAGTTATCCGACTTGGTCAAGGAGCACGGTGCCGCAGTTAGGACCAAGGGATTCCCCTGTTGGACCCAGTTCGTGGCCATGGCCTTCTGTTATCTCTGGCCATGGCTGACTTCCTAAGGGAGATCTACTAGGGTCTTTCCTGTTGCTTGGGCAAGCTGTCCCACCTTGAGGTAAACGCGGCCCCAAAAAGGGGCGTCCTGTCCTAGGCCAACCAGCATAGGCCCTCGGCCTTGTTCCGAGCTCTATTCTTCAAAGCTATGGAGCGCTTCCGTGCCCAAGGTTCCCTGGCAGGAAAAAGGGCACCTTCAAATTCCAGAACAAGCTCCTGAGCCTGGCCTCCTCCACTATCACCCTGTGCCTGAGCCTGTCCCTCTGGGCCGAGTATAAGCGGGCCCAGGGCGGGGTTAAGACTCACATTATGTTGGACCACGACGACTACATGATCAGCTTTGTACTGTTCATCGAGACCAAGATGGGCGATGTCACCGTGGCCCAGGGGCTGACCCTAAACCATGGATCCATTCTGGCCTTGGACCGGGGCTACCAGGGCTATGCCCTGTTTTGCAAGTGAACCGGCCAGGGCGTCTCTTTCGTCACCCGCCTCAAATCTAACGCCGTTTTTGAGGTGCTGGCCAATCGGCCAGGGCCTAAGGCCCAAAACGTCTTGGCTGATCAAACCATATTCCTCACCGGTAGCCTGACCGATTGTTCCTACCCCCTGCGTCGATTAGTATTGTGGAATGAGAAGAATCAAAAACAGGTCGTGTCCTTGACCAACCACCACAAGCTGACGGCCCCCATCGTGGCTGATATCTATAAGGACCGCTGGAAGATCGAGCTGTTCTTCAAGGCGCTTAAGCAAAGCATTAAGGTCAAAA
>CBCOTF020000329.1:0-6266 GCA_965112955.2 Desulfarculales bacterium | reverse complement strand
GCCGGCCAGAACAACCTTGCCGACCTCCTCATAATACAAAACCTTACTGCCCCTGGCCTTCAGGGTCGTGGCCAGAAATCATCTGGTCGGCGTCTCCTTCCAGGACATGCAGGCCTACCTTCTGCACCACCTCAAAAGCGCAGGCGTGGAACATAACCTTTTCTCTGATCCGGCCGTCACCGCCATACAGAAGGGCTTCGGCGGCCTCCTCCGAAGGGCTAACCACCTGGCCCGAGGTGTGTTCATAGCTGCCGCCGAGGAGCAGACTCAGGTCGTCTCCCCGGAGTACATCCGCATCGCCGTAACAGAATTGATCTGATCAAATGAGAAAAAAAGAGGCAGTTCAGGATAGTCAGAGAGCTTTCGTCAAATTAATCCGAAAAACAACAGGGGGGCTTTGAGGCAGTGCCTCAGCTGCCGCCAAACGGCTTGGGAAAAACACCACCAAACGGCTTGGGAAAAACACCACGTCCTGGGCCACCATCTGGCGTAGCTCCCGCCCCAGCCGGTCCTTCGCCCATAATTAGCAAGCGCTCGCTCGTTTTTTTCTTGCCAAAAAGTTGCCTCGGTGCCTTATTAGCGGTAAACTGACGCACGGCGTTCTGTGGGCGGGGGGAGAGTTGATACCTATGAATGTCTTGTATTTGGTGCGACACGGCTAGGCCTCCTTCGGCCAGGGCGACTACGACAAACTTTCGGAGCTGGCCGGCGCCAGGCCCGGGCCACTGGTCAGCACGTGCACCGGGCTGACATCTCTTTCTACGCCGCCTACTGCAGGCAGATACTGCGCCAAAAGGCCGCCGCCGCCCTTCTGGACGGACTGGCTGCACCGCCGGCCCTACAGGTCTCCATCTGTTAGGAGGAATACAACTCCGGCGCCATCATCTGGGTGGCCAGCCACCACGACCCGAGTCAGTTGGGAACCTGGCGTTCCTTCGTGGCCAGGACCATGGAGATCCTGTAGCGGATGCTGGAGGCCCAGCAAAAAAGTTGCGCGGTGCTAGTGGTCAACCTCAGGGCGGGCCCATCGCGGTCTGGACTCAGACGACCAGATGGCCCTCAAGATGACCTGGGTCTTGAGGAACGCCTCCCTGACTAGCCTCCTCTACCGCCTCTACCGCGGCCGGGAATTCACCCTGTCCACCTTCAACTCCATAGCCCACCTAGAGCAGGCGGGCGACCCTGGGCTGCTCACCTATAGGTAAGCCAACCCCAGCAAAGGATGCCGACCATGGACTTCACCATTGCGAGGTGGTCAAGCAGATGGAACTTTGGGCGCCTTTACACCCTCAGGAATACGGCGGCATGGGGCTGGACTTGATGGAATACGGCCTGGTCTGCGAGGCGTTGGCCCGCGCCTCCACCGGGGGTTACACTTTCGGTTGCCTGACCCCCGACGCGGGCAACATCGAGAGATTGCTCAAGTACGGCACGCCGGAGCAGAAGGAGCGTTACCCGGAGCCCTTGATCGCCGGGCGCATCCGCGGCCGAGATGGATATGCCTGTCCCGTTTCTCCATGCTCCAACCCGGTGATGATGGACACCACCGCGGTCAAGGACGGTGGCGACTATGTCATCAACGGGCACAAGTGGTACACCTTCTCGGCCGACGGGGCCGAGCTCGCTATCGTTATGGCCAACACCAATCCCCAGGCCCCCCCTGCGCGCTTAAATGATCATCGTGCCCACCAGCGCCCCCGGCTTCCACCTGGTGCGCAATATCCCGATTATGGGGCTCGCCGGCAGCGGTTGGCACAGCCATGCCGAGATCCTCTACCAGTCCTGCCGGGTGCCTCAGGCCAACTTGCTGGGACCGGAGGGCCAGGGCTTCGTCATCGTCCAGGCGCGCCTGAGGCCGGGGCGCATCCACCACTGCATGCGCTGGATCGGTATCTGCAACCGCTTCCTGGAGCTGATGTGCCAACGGGCCCAGACCAGGCTCGTCGCCCCAGGCCAGACCTTGGCCAATCAGCAGATCATTCAAGACCTGGATCGCCGAGAGCGCTGCCGAAATGTGTGTCGCCCGCCTGATGGTGCTCAACTGCGCCTGGCTGATGGAGACCGAGGGGCACAAGGCAGCGCGCCAGGATATCTCAATGATCAAATTCTTTACCGCCGGCGCGATGCAGCGAGTAGTGGACCTAGCCCTGCAAGTGCACGGTGCCTGGGCATGACCGACGACACGATGCTGGCCAGCTTCTACCGCCATGAGCGGGCGGCGCGCATCTACAACGGCGTGGACGAGGTGCACAAGATATCGGTGGCTAAGCGCATCCTCAAGGAGCAGGCCGCCCGGCGGGGCCAACGATGACCTTTGCCCAGTTCAGTCGTCAAGTCAACATCTCTCGCGGAGAGTTGTGCCGGCAGATGCTGGCCGGACACCGCGGATCCATCAAGGCCAAAAAAGAGGCCACCGCGGTCAAGAATTTGGGGCTTATCTTCGACGCCACCTTGCGCCTGGGGAACCAGAAGGGCTTCAAGGCTATGACCGTGCGCGACCTGAGCCGGGCCAGCGGCTTGTCCATGGGCGCGCTATATGACTACTTCACCAGCAAGGAAGAGCTGTTGGAGATGGTGCTCGGCACCGGCCGCAAGGTGATCATGCGCTTGCTGGCGGAAGGGACCAGGGGTGTGGATGAGCCGGTGCAGGAGCTGGGCGCGGCCATCCACACCTACCTGTTCATCAGCGAGGCCATGCAGCCCTTTTTCTTCTTTGCCTACATGGAGGCCCGCCACCTAAGCAAGGAGCAGGAGGAGTGGGCCAAGCAGAGCGAGCTGACCAATGAGCGCGTCTTTGCCGAGATCATCCATAAGGGCCAAAAGGCCGGAATCTTCGCCCCCGTGGACCAGCACATGGCCGCAGCGCTGATCAAGGCCATTTTGCAGGACTGGTATCTCAAGCGCTGGAAGTACGCCCAACGCCGGGTCAGCGTCGACTGTTACGCTGACCTGGTGGTGCGGACGGCGCTGGCCATGTGTGATACCGAGTTGCGATCAATTAAATAGTTTAATCGCAACTCGGTGTGCGGGCCAAGAACCGCCCCACGCAAACTGGGTTTGCTTGGGAACCCCGGGGATAGCCCGCCGGGCGCGCACGCGACCCGGGAGGCCGGACAAAACCCAAGCGTTTACCCGGCCGATAGGCAATCAAAGTCAGGGACGGCTTTGATTGCCACTTGGAATAAGACGCCCGCCGGTCAAGGCCCGGCAGTGGAGACGAAAAGGTCATGAATCTAAACGATCAGGCAACCGAGATCAGACAGGGCAAGGAGCTGGACCTGGCCCGGGTGGAGTCCTTCCTCAAGGAGCATACCCTCGGGCTTTCCGACCCCATCGCCATAAAGCAGTTCCCTTCAGGCTTCTCCATTTCACCTATTTCATCACGGCGGGTAAGATCGAGATGGTGCTCAGGCGTTCGCCCCACGGCACCAAGGCCAAGACCGCCCACGACATGCACCGGGAATATAGGGTGCTCAACGCCCGGCATCCCCACTTCCCTTACTGCCCGCGCTCCCTGACCTATAGCGAGGACGAGGCGGTAATGGGTCGCCACTTCTACGCCATGGAGCGAATAAAGGGAATCATTATTCGCCGCCGGGTGCCGCTGGAGTTAAACTTGGGCTCGACCTATTTGCGCTGGCTTGCCGAGGGTCTGATCGAGGTGATAGCCGAGCTGCACGCCGTGGACGCATTCGCCGTTGGGCTGAAAAATCTGGGCAAGCCGACCGGCTACGTATACCGCCAGGTGGATGACTGGAGCCTGCGCTACCAGAATGCCCGCACCTCCGATGTGCCCGACGGCGAGACCGTTATGGTCTGGCTTTTGGATAAAATGTCTCCGGGGAGTCAGTCTCCGGCTATCATCCACAACGACTTCAAGCTGGACAACGTGGTGTTGGACTCCAACGATCCCTTGCGCATTATCGGCGTACTGGATTGGGAGATGACCACCCTGGGCGACCCCCTGATGGGCCTGGCCTGCACCCTGGCCTACTGGATGCGAGCCGACGACTCGGCGGACATGCAGCCGGTCACTGCCATGGTCATCAACCAGCCCAGCTGCCTGACCCGCGTCGAGGTCGTGGAGCTGCACGAACAGCGTACCGGATCGTGGATCAAATCGACTTCTACTATTGCTTCGGCTTGTTCTGCCTAGCGGTGGTCGTGCAGCAGATCTACTACCGCTATTATCACGGGCAGCCCAAGGACCAGCGTTTCGCCCAGCTGGGCGTCGCGGGGCATTCCTTCTTTACCCAGGCCGGGCGAGTAGTAGCGCAAACAGCACTGTAAGGGAGCAAAATCATGACAGGCCACAAGGTTGCCCTGGTAAAGTATGAAAAGCCTTTGGAGTCGGTGGCCCGAGCCGTGGAGCTAGGTGGCGGGCTTAGCCGTATCCCCGCCGGCGCCAAAATTTTTATCAAGCCCAACATTGTTTTCTGGACCTGCAAGGTGCCCTTCCCCAAGTGGGGCACCATCACCACCAGCCGG
This sequence comes from Desulfarculales bacterium, assembly GCA_965112955.2. Lineage (GTDB taxonomy): Bacteria > Desulfobacterota > Desulfarculia > Desulfarculales > Desulfarculaceae > JACRDC01. The sequence goes on along the minus strand of CBCOTF020000329.1, from coordinate 1,778 downwards.
GTGATCGAGGACCTGGTACGCCTGCTCCACGACCACGGGGCGGGGCAGATCACCATCGGCGAGGGCATGGTGTTGGGCAAGGCTGACGACAAGGAAACCGCGCTCCACGCTTTTGAGACCCTGGGCTACAATAAGCTCAAACAGCGTTACGGTGTGCAGGTCATAGACGTCTTCCAGCGCCCTTTTGAGGAAGTCGATCTGGGCGATGGTATGGGCTTGAGCTTCAACCAGGACATCATGCACAGCGACTTCGTGGTGGATGTGCCAGTTATTAAGACCCACGCCCAGACCATGGTCAGCCTGGCGCTGAAAAACCTCAAGGGCATGATCGACGTCAAGTCCCGCAAGCGCTGCCACAGCGCCGACCCCCAGCGCGACCTGTTCCACTGGATCGCCCGACTGGCCGACAAGATGCCGCCGGTGCTGGCGGTATTGGACGGCATTTTCACCTCGGAGTACGGCCCGGCCTTCGACGGCGTTATGCACCGCAGCGACCTCTTGGTGGCTTCCTGGGACCTGCTTTCCGCCGACATGGTGGGTTCGCGCCTGTTGGGGCAGGACCCGGCTCAGGTGCCTTATCTGGCCCTGGCCGCCCAGCGTCGGGGCAGGACCCTGGATTTGTTGGATGTGGAGGTGCTGGGCGAGCGCCTGGAGGATTTGGCCAAACCCCACGCCTGGTCCTTCGCCTATACCGAGGACGGCAGCCTGCCCCTGCCTATGGCCAAGAAGGGTATCAAGGGCATCAGCTACTACAAGTACGACAGTAGCCTTTGCACCTACTGCTCCAGCATCAACGGCGTGGTGTTGCAGGCCGTGGCCTCGGCCTGGCGGGGCGAGCCCTGGAACAACGTAGAGGTGCTCACCGGCAAGATGATGCAGCCAAAGGGCGGCGCCAAGAAGACCATCCTTCTGGGCAAATGCATGTACCAGACCCACAAAGACAACCCGGTCATCCAGGAAATGATCCCCATCAAGGGTTGCCCGCCTCAGCCCGAACAGATACTCAAGGCCCTGCATCAGGCGGGCATCATGGCCGAGCCGGCCCTGTTCGCCAACCTGGAGGCCTTGCCGGGTTTCTTCATACGACGCTACCAGGACAAGCCCGAGTTCGACGAAAACCTCTTCAGAGTGGCATAATTCCGGCCGGCCACAAGGTGCATCTGGCCGACGTCAAATCCTTGGCAGCCTTCGGCCAGTGCCGGACCTAGTGCGCCATCAGGATACGGTTCCGTTTCAAGCTGGCTAGTGATTCCACGGGATGTGGGCCACCAATTCCATGAAATGAGGGGCACCGGTTCCACGAGATATGGGCCACTTGGGGTAGTAGGCGACGCTGGATAAAACCTGATTGGCTATATTGCGCCTTTCCAACACGGAGGGTGCATATGCCGGTGGAGAGGTTATCCATGCGTAAGATCAAGTAAGTACTTCGGCTGCAGCACGAGGCCGACTGCGGCAACTGGGATATTGCCAAGAGTTGCGGAATAGGCCGAGCCACGGTGTCCCTTTACCTGCATCGAGCCACGCGCGTTGGTCTATCCTGGCTCTTCCCCACCAGTTTGGATGAAACGCAGCTTGAGCGGCTGCTCTTTCCATTTCCAACCGTACCGTCTACGGGTTTTCGCCCGGAGCTTGACTGGTCCCAGGTCTATCACGAGCTGAGGCGCAAGGGTATGATCCTGGCGCTGCTGTGGGAGGAGTACAAGGCGATCCATACCTTGGGCTACCAATACAGCTGATTTTGCGAGCGTTACCGAGAATGGTCGGGCACGCTGGGG
>CBCOTF020000328.1:0-14593 GCA_965112955.2 Desulfarculales bacterium | reverse complement strand
TGGAGGAGATGAACCAACGCATCAGACAAGGGACCATCGCCACGGTCTCGACCATGGCCAATGCCCGTAACGCCTACACCGAGGGGCACGCCAGTAGGGCGTAGATTTTAACGATCTGCTTTTCGAAAAGCACGGCCAGAAGATCCTCTGGAGCTGGTGAAGACCATCATGGCCCACCCCGATGTGGGGCACAGCATCCTGGCGGGACTGACATTTGGCCATCTCCAGGTTTATATTCACCGGTACGGTCAATGCCCCGGCTTTGGTCCTGGCCTGGCGCAAGAATCTCTCGGCTTTATTGGCCATGGCCAAGGGCGTAGGTGCAGATGCGTCAGGTCTCGGAGGGGTTGTGGAAGCCCACCGACTGGGCCTTGTACAAGGCCTCGAGCATCTTGGCCTTCACCGCTGCCCCAAGGCTGCGGCCCATATGGAGGCCGGGGTCAAGAAGATGATCATCAGCAGCAAAATTGGGCTAATCATGCCGCGTGGTGGCTTGGCCAGCTCATGGCCGGCGGGGTGTAACGCCCCGCGCCTCCGGCCTGCTCGGCAGGATGGCGGCTTTAGGGGGAACGCCACCTTTACCGTCTTGGGCGGGGATGTGTTATAGACTGGCCCGCCTGGGAGCTGCCGGTTGGGGCGAGAGGCTCCCGGTGACAGCGGCGCGACCATCAAGTTGGTTTCTAGGGAGGCATCATGTCCCAACTTAAAGCGTTGTCCGCTGCCGGCCGCCGGCCTCTGTTGGTGCTGGCCAGCCTGGGTTGGGCCCGACCGCCGCGCCGGCGGCGGGCGGGGCCGGCCAAGTGAACGCAGAGCCCAGCCCACGGTGGAGGTCGTGGGCGAACTGGGAAAACCCCGGGGCTCGTTGTTGCGCGCCCATCGCGACTATCGGCTCAATGGATGATGTCCAAGGCCGTAAGCCGGCAGGTGGAGGACCGTGATAAGTGAAGAGGACCAGCTCGCCCCGATCCGCGCAGGGCTACAAGATCCTGCGCTGAAAGGGGACCTCGCTGCTCAGGGTGATTTCAGGTCAGATCGGCGCTGTCTCCAGCATGGTTTACATAATATAACTTATGCGACGCAATTTGCGGAGATATAAAAGAACTGGGCAACCGGAATTCACGGCCCAAATCTGAAACCTTCAGCAATGCGCTGCACAATCGATGATACTTGGGTCTGGGCGTTATTCCTGGGCAAATATTTTTTCAGCCGCCGTCGAGGGCGCGGTAGACACGAGGGAAATCCCTTGATTGCCGCCACCCGTTTCGGGGCAATTTTTTGGGCCGCCTGAAAAAATATTTGACAGTCTCTAGAGAGGTATGCTAAAATTAACATACTGAATGAAAGTTCATTCAGAAACATCGCAGCCAGGGGCGCCGAGGTGTCGTGTTCCGACAGGGTATTGTAATGATAAATTATTCATGCCGTGGGTGCTGACAAAGACGCCCCGCCAAGGAGGTAATGCATGTCCCACCCGATCAAAAAAGTGGGCGTTATTGGCGCTGGGGTCATGGGCGCCACTATCGCCGCGCATATGGCCAACGTGGGTTTGGCCACCGTGCTACTGGATATCATCCCCCCCCCAAGATGCCGCCCGACCTGGCTAAAAAGGGTTTCAAGGAAGATTCCAAGGCCTTCCGTAATTTCTTCAGCCAAAATGGCTTGACCGGGGCGCTCAAGTCCCGTCCGGCTTCCTTCTACATCCCCGATGACGCCGAGCTAATAACCATCGGTAACCTGGAGGACGACTTAAACCTCCTGGCCGACTGCGATTGGATCATGGAGGTGGTGGTCGAATTGTTGGACATCAAGAAGGATCTGCTCTCGCGCATCGAAAAGGTGCGCAAACCCGGATCCATGATTACCACCAACACCAGTGGCATCTCGGTGGCGGCCATGAGCAGGCATTTGAGCCCGGACTTCCAGAGGCATTTTTTCGGCACCCACTTCTTCAATCCGCCCCGCTACATGAAGCTTTTCGAGATCATCCCCGGACCCCAGACCAAGCCTGAGTTGATACAGGCTATGGCCGTCTTCGCCGAGAAGACCCTGGGCAAGGGCGTAGTCTACGCCAAGGACACCCCCAACTTCATCGCCAACCGCGTGGGCACTTTTGGCCTGGGCTATCTGAACCAGGTCATGGAAGATATGGACCTGTCCATCGAGGAAGTGGATGCCCTCACCGGCACGGTGATCGGCCATCCGCGCATGGCCTCCTACAAGCTGGCCGACCTGGTGGGTCTGGACACCTTGGGCCATGTGGCGGCTAATGTCTACGAGAACACCCCCAACGACGAGCGCCGTAACGCTTTCCAGCACCCGGCCTGGATGAAGGCCATGATCGAGAAGGGCTGGCTGGGCAACAAGACCAAGGGCGGCTTTTATAAGAAGGTTAAAGACGCCAACGGCAAGAAGCAAACGCTGGTCCTGGACTACAAAACGCTGGAATACCGCGAGCCCAAGAAGGTCAAGTTCGCCTCCCTGGAAGCGGCCAAGCAAATGCCCGACCTCCAGGGCAAGCTCAAAACCATGTACTACGGCCAGGACCAGGCCGCCGAGTTCACCTTCAAGCAGCTCACTGAGAGCCTGCTCTACGCTGCCAACCGCATCCCCGAGATCAGCGACGACATCGTCAATATCGACAATGCCATGCGCTGGGGCTTCAACTGGGAGGTCGGTCCTTTCGAGTCCTGGGATCTGCTGGGCTGCCAGAAGGCCGCGGCCAAGATGCAGCAGGCCGGCTACACCCTCCCGGCCTGGGTGACCGAGATGCTGGCCGCCGGACACGAGTCCTTCTATAAGGACGAGGCCGGGGTGCGCTACTACTACGACCTGGCCAGCAAGTCCTACCAGGCCGTGGCTATCAGCCCCGACATCATCCTGTTGCCCTCACTCAAGGCTCAGAACAAGCTGGTGGCCGGCAACAAAGGCGCCTCCTTGATCGACCTGGGCGACGGCGTGGCCTGCCTGGAATTCCACAGCAAGATGAATTCCCTGGGTGAGGACATCATCAGCATGGTGGAAAAGGCCTGCGCCATCCTCAGCCAGCAGTTCGACGGCATGGTCATTGCTAACCATGGCCAGAATTTCAGCGTGGGCGCCAACCTGATGATGGTCCTGTTCACGGCCCAGGAAGAAGAATGGGACGACTTGGATTGGGCCGTCAAGAAACTCCAGGATTCCTTCATGAAGGTGAAGTACCTGGACAAGCCGGTGGTGGCCGCCCCGCACCAGATGGCCCTGGGCGGCGGCTGTGAGATCTGCCTGGCTTCCGATAAGGTGGTGGCCGCGGCCGAAACCTACATGGGCTTGGTGGAAGTCGGCGTGGGCGTGATCCCGGCCGGCGGCGGCACCAAGGAGCTTCTGATCCGCAACACCAGTGAGCGCCTTTTCGAGGTGGCCAAGGGTGGGCTCTATCCCAAGCAGATTCCGCTTCTGCCCTTCGTAGCCCGCACCTTCGAGACCATAGCTATGGCCAAGGTGGCTACCAGCGCCAAGGAGGCCATCAAGCTGGGCATCCTGCGCGCTAGCGACAAGGTCTGCGTCAACGCCGACTACCGCATCAAGAAGGCCAAGGACACCGTGCTGGCCATGAACCTGGAGGGCTACACTCCGCCCAGGCCCCTTAACAAGATCCGGGTCATGGGGCGCGATGCCATGGGCGTTTTCAAGTACGCCCTGTACAACATGCACAAGGCCGGCTTCGTCACCGACCACGACGTGGTGGTGGCATCCAAAGTGGCTGAGGTGCTCACCGGCGGCAACGTGCTGCCCGAGACCGAGGTCAGCGAGCAGCATCTGCTGGACCTGGAGCGTGAGGCCTTCTTAAGCCTTTGCGGCACTAAGGGTACCCAAGCGCGCATGGCCCACATGCTTAAGACAGGCAAGCCATTACGCAATTAATTCAAGGCTGATTTTAGATTAGATACGAAACGAACAGGGGAGGGGGATAATGATGGAAAAACGTCGTGCGGGCGCCGTTAAGGTTAACCTCTCTCCTGTTCAACATATTTCCGCGTTGGTCAGTTAGGAGGATTCCCATGAGAGAAGCCGTTATCGTCGCGGCCGCGCGTACCGCCGTGGGGCGCGCCCCTAAAGGTGCCCTGCGCCAGACCAGGCCGGAGTACATGGGCGTCACGGTGCTCAAAGAGGTGATCAAGCGCACCCCGAGCCTGGATTTCAAAGAAATCGACGACGTGGTCATTGGCTGCACCTTCCCCGAGGCCGAGCAGGGCCTGAACATCGGTCGGGTCATCGTGCAGAAAGCGGGCCTGCCTGACGATGTTTCGGGGATAACGCTGAACCGTTTTTGCTCCTCGGGCCTTAACGCCATCTCCATGGCCTGCGAGCGCATCATGTGCGGTATGGCCGAGGTGATGGTGGCCGGCGGCATCGAGTCCATGAGCCTGATCCCCATGGGTGGCAACATGATGAACGTAGACCCCGAGTTGGGTAGGAAAACCCCCTGGGCCTACGAGGGCATGGGCATGACCGCCGAAAACGTGGCCACGGACTTTAGCATCGGCCGCCAGGACCAAGACGCCCTGGGCGTTCGCTCCAACGAGCTGGCCTTGGAGGCTATCAAGGAAGGGCCTTTAAGGACGAGATCGTGCCCCTTACCGTCACCAAGCAGCGCCCCTCTAAGAAGAAGGGTTACTTCGACCTCTATGACGAGGTCTTCGACACCGATGAGGGCCCCCGGCCCGGCACCACCATGGAGACCTTAGGCAAGCTCAAGCCCGCCTTCATGAAGACCGGCTCGGTTACCGCAGGCAACTCCTCCCAGATGAGCGACGGCGCCGCCATGGTGCTGTGCATGTCCAAGGAGAAGGCCAAGTCTTTGGGTCTGAAGCCTTTGCTGACATACCGCTCCTTCGCGGTGGCCGGCGTGGACCCCCGTTACATGGGCATCGGTCCGGTCAAGGCCATCCCCAAGGCGCTCAAGCTGGCCGGCATCGGCCTGGACAAGATCGATCTCATTGAGCTGAACGAGGCCTTCGCCGCCCAGGCTCTTTACTGCATGCGCGAGCTGGACATCAACCCTGAGATCGTCAATGTCAACGGCGGGGCCATCGCCCTGGGTCACCCCCTGGGCTGCACCGGTAGCAAGCTGACCACCCAACTGGCCTACGAAATGGGCCGCCGGGGCTCGCGCTTTGGCCTGGTCTCTATGTGCATCGGTTTCGGCATGGGCGCCGCCGGTATCTTCGAGCGCGAAGATTATTAAGAACGACGGATTGATATACGCTTTCTTAAAGACTAAGATTAAGGGAGATTATCATGGCTGACAACAGCATCCCAAAGGGCGGCGCCTTCCTCTTGGAGCCCGGCAACCTTGACGCCTGCTTCACGCCCGAGGACATGACCGAAGAGCACCGCATGATCTTGACTACGACCAAAGACTTCGTGACTAACGAGGTCTACCCGGTCAGCGAAAAAATCGAAGAAAAAGACGAGGTAGCGGTCAAGAAGGTTTTCGCCACGGCCGGTGAGCTGGGTTTGTTGGGCACCGATGTGCCCGAGGAGTTCGGCGGCATGGGCCTAGACAAGATGACCACCTGCATCATCACCGACGCCATGGGCCAAGCCGGTTCCTTTGCCGTAGCCTTCGGCGCCCACACAGGCATCAGCACCCTGCCCATTGTGTACTTCGGTAACCAGGCCCAGAAGGAAAAATACTTGCCCGACTTGGCCAGCGGCCAAAAGTTCGCGGCCTACGGCTTAACCGAGGCCGGCGCCGGCTCCGACGCCGTGGGCGGCTGCCGCACCAAAGCCGTTCTAAGCCCCGATGGTAAGCACTGGATCCTCAACGGCGAGAAGATTTTTATCACCAACGGCGGCTGGGCCGAGACCTTCATCGTTTTTGCCAAAATCGACAACGTGGACTTCTCGGCCTTCATTGTGGAGCGCGCCTTCCCCGGCGTCTCCACCGGCGCCGAAGAGAAGAAGATGGGCATCAAGGGCTCCAGCACCACCACGGTTATCCTGGAAGACGCCCAGGTGCCGGTTGAGAACCTGCTTTACGAACGCGGCAAGGGTCACATCATCGCTTTGAACGTGCTGAACATCGGCCGCTATAAGCTGGGCGCCGCGGCAGTGGGCGGGGCCAAGGGCGCCGTGAAGATGGCCACCTCCTTCGCCAAGGGTCGCGTGCAATTTGGCCAGTCCATCGCAGAGTTCGGGGCTATCCAGGAGAAGCTGGCCCGCATGGCCACCCAGTGCTATTTCGGTGAATCTGCCGTCTACCGCACCGTGGGTCTGATCGACGCTGCCCTGCGCGGAACCGACCACGCCGCCCCCGATTACGGTGACAAGGCCTCGGCCGCCATCCGTCAGTACGCCATCGAGTGCGCCATCGACAAGGTGTTGGGCTCCGAGGTGCTGGATTTCGTGGTGGACGAGAACGTGCAGGTACACGGCGGTTACGGCTACTGCGCCGAGTATCCCGCCGAGCGCTGCTACCGCGACGCCCGCATCAACCGCATTTTCGAGGGCACCAACGAGGTCAACCGCCTCTTGATCCCCGGCGAGATGATGAAGCGGGCTATGAACGGCAAGCTGCCCCTGATGGCCGCCGCCCAGAAGCTTCTGGGCGAGATCATGGACTACTCCCCCATGAGCGTGGAGCTGCCTGACGAGCCCTTAGCCCTGCAGACCCACATGGTGGAGATGAGCAAGAAGGCTTTGATCTTCGTGGCCGGTATCGCTGTGCAAAAGCTGATGCAAAAGCTGGCCAAGGAGCAGGAAGTGCTGATGCGCCTGGCCGACATGATCATCCAGGTCTTCGCCATGGAGTCGGGCCTTTTGCGCGCCAAGAAGGCCGTGGCTAGTAGCCTGGGCGCCGAAAAGACTCAGCTCTACATCGATTTCGTGGAGTCCTACGTGGACGAGGTGATCCCCATGATCGATATATGGGGAAAGCAAGTTTTGGCCTACGTGGAAGACGGCGACACCCTGCGCACCCAGCTGATAGGCCTCCGCAAGCTGTTGAAGTACACGCCGCTAAACCAGATCGCCATCAACAAGCGCATCGCGGCCAAGGTCATCGACAAGGGCGGCTACCCCCTGGACGTCTAAAACTGAATTAACCCCGTGGGGCGCCGGGTTAGATCGCGCCCCAAACGCACTTCACGAGGTCTGTCGGGAACTTCCCTCCCACGAGGTCTTCTTGGAAGTTGCCGCCGACCGGGAAACCGAGTACCCCTGCCCGAAGTGTGGCAGATTGTGCAAGGTTCACGACTTCCACCGTGAAGGAGGTTCAAAAGGCCGAACTTAAGGCGCGTACCCCGGCAGGCCACGGTTTTTTCTCGCGCCCTGCCCTACCGATTCCGGCCGTTCTTTACTGAACCCACCTCCCTAGCCGCCCGCCGCCCTCCTATTTGCGGATTTCAGAGAAGAGGGGCATATATTCTATTTGAAGTGAGCCACCTAATCCAGTGATGTGGGGCGGGTGGCTGGAGCATGGCGCCGCTGATATTTTTGCATTATGCCACAGGAGTCTTGTCGTCAGTTAAACCTGGTTTTGAACCGGTGCTTTTTTCTGCGGGAGTGTTCAGCTGTTCCTCTAGGGCCTTGAACATGCCCTCCAGCCCCAGGGCGCGGAGCTTGTCCAGGATGGGATTAATCAGCATGGCGTTCTCCTTAGGCGGTCAAGAAGTAGCCGGCTCCGCGGATGTTGGGATGAAGGATGAGGCTGGATTCCGGGGTCAGCGTCAGCAAGGGCGCCTTGTCCAGCTCCTTGTCGATGATGCGCTCTACGCTCTTGGGGCTGAAGGCCCGATAGGCCAAGGCCATCAGGCAGGCGGCCTCCACTCGCGCCTAACCATGTTTCTTGGCCAGGGCGATCAGGCCGAGGCGAGATTTGGAGCCTTGCTGGGGATGTGCCCGTCGGCTTATGACCCCCTCGGCCAGCTTGGCCGTGGCCTCGCCGATCTTGTGGATCGAGTTGGTGATTCTTTCGGGGATCAAATTGGCGTGCTCCTGGTGGGAGCGGGGCACGTGCTCGCCATGGTGGTGAAGCCGCTTTGCTCTAGGATGCGACGGTGGCTGGCCACCCGCTGGCTCTTATGGAAGCATTCCACCGTGCGCTCCATGTAGCGGATGTTCAGCTTCTTGCCCACCAATTGGTGGGTGACCGAATAGTAGTGGCGCTCCCCCTCCACGTGGTAATTGATGTAACCCTTGGCCTTCTTCCATTGGGCATCCTGGCAAGCCGTGGCGAGCAGAGACTTGAGCGCCAGTTTGTCCAGTGAAGTGTACATAAAGCGCCGGTTGCCGGGCAGTTTCTTGAAAGGCCGGCTGTTGAGCCGGTCTAGAAGCCCACGGATCGCCTGGTTGAGCTCAGCCAGATTGACGAAGGGACCTCTTGCGCAGGGCGGCCAGTATCCATCTCTTCACCAGGTGCACCCCCACCTCGGCCTTGACCTTGTCACGGGGTTTTCGTACCCGGGCGGGCAAAACTACCGTGCCGTAGTGGGCAGCCATCTCCTACTAGGTCGGGTTGATGTCGGGCTCGTAGCGGCAAGCCTGGCTCACCCCGGATTTGAGGCTGTCGATCGCCACCAACTCCACCACCCCGCAAAAAAACTGGAAATCCGCTGGTGGGAGCCGATTTAGTCGGGCAGGCCCTGGGTCCACGTGGCCTCAGCAAAAGTGTAGTCGCTGCCGCCCAGACCCGCTACGAAGATTTGGACCGCCCTAACCTCACCCGTCAGGGGACCACCACGTCCCGATGCTCCTGGCGCATGACCAGCCCCAGCTTGCCCGACCATTCCCGGTAACGCTCGCAAAACCAGCTGTATTGGTAAGCCTAAGGCATGAACCGCTTTGTACTCCTCCCACAGCAGCTCCAGGGTTATACCCTTGCCCGCAGCTCTTGATGGACCTGGGACCAGCTAGGCTCCGGACGAAAGCCCGTAGACGGCAGAGGTGGAGGTGGAAAGAGCAGCCACTCAGCCTGCGTCTCATCCAAACTGATGGGGAGGGGTCAGGACAGGCCGACGCGCGCGGCTCGACGCAGGTAACGGGACACCGTGGTCCAGCCTATCCCGCAACTCGTGGCAATATCCCGGTTGCCGCAACCAGCCTCATGCTTCAGCCGAAGCCTTCCTTTGGTATTACGCATGGAGAACCTTACCGTCGGCATCTGCACCCTCCGTATTTGGAAAGGTGCAAAATAGCCAATCAGGTGTTATCCAGCGTCGCCTAATGCCCCAAATAGCCCATATTCCATGGAATCGATGGCCCACATCGCGTGGAATCACTGCCCAGTTTGAAACGGAATCCGTAGCAAGGGCGACAAAGTTGGCAAAAACGCTCTCGACATAGAGCAAAAGCTCCAGATCGTGTCCATCGTAGGGTTTATAGACATAAGCCTGCCAGTCCCCCCTCAAGTAAGCCTATGCCCGTGCCGTTGCCAACACTGGACAAGCCAGTTGATGCCTGGTGCGGTTGTGATTGGGGATGATCAGCGCACGCATGGCCTAGCTCCAGCCCGGACGATAATGGTTGGTGATGGGCAGACGCCGGTCGCGGCCAAAGGCCTTGGGGGTGATCTTCACCCCCGGCGGGGCCTGGCGGCGCTTGTACTCGTTCAAGTCCACCAGGCGCACGATATCCCGCACCACCTGGGAGTCGAACCCCAGCGCCGCGATTTCGTCCAGGGCCTTGTCCTGCTCCACATAGGCTGTGAGGATGGGGTCCAACACCGCGTAGGGGGGCAGGGAATCCTCGTCCTTCTGGTCGGGCCTAAGCTCGGCCGAGGGGGGGCGGGTCATGACGCTCTGGGGGATGATCTCACGCCCGGCGGCAGCGTTGACATGCTCGGAAAGCTGGTAGACCAGGGTCTTGGGCACATCCTTGATCATCGCGAAGCCGCCGGCCATGTCGCCGTAAAGGGTACAGTAGCCCACGGCGGTCTCGCTCTTGTTGCCTGTGGTCACGACCAGCCAACCGAAGCGGTTGCTTAGCGCCATGAGGATGTTGCCGCGGATCCGCGCTTGCAAATTTTCCACCTCCACGCCACGGGGACCGGGGCCGAAGGCCTGGTCCAATTCCTGAATATACACCTCCAGGATGGCTTTGATGGGCACGGTAAGCAGGCGGATGCCCAAATTGGCGGCCAGGGCCTCGGCGTCGGAGCGGGTCTCCTTTGAGGTGAACTGGCTGGGCATAGTTACGCCCACCACGTTGTCCCGGCCCAGGGCTTCCACGGCCACCGCCGCCACCAAGGAGGAGTCGATGCCCCCTGAGAGCCCCAGCAGCACCTTATTGAAGCCGTTCTTGCGCACGTAATCGCCGGTGCCCAGCACCAGTGCTTGGTAGATCTCACTGGCTGGGCCGGGCTCGGGGGCCAGAGTGGGGGGGGGGGGCTGCCGGGACGGGAGGATGAAGGTGAAGGGGCCGGCAGGCTGATAAGGCGGTCAGGGGCCGGCACCGGGGCCGGAATCGGGACTGCGGGCAGTTCCAGGTCGCAGACCAGCAGATCCTCGCCAAAGTGCCGGCCGCGTGCCAGTACTCGCCCCTGGGCGTCCATAATCAGGCTGCCACCGTCGAAGACCAACTCGTCCTGGCCACCCACCAGGTTGGCGTAACAGACCAGGCTACCGGTGCGGCGGGCGAAGCTTTCCAGATTTTGGCGTCGCTCGGCCCGCTTGCCGGCGTGGAAGGGTGAGGCCGAAATGTTCACCGCCACCTGGGCCTGGCAGGCGCGGACGCTATGCTCGATGTGGTCGCCTGGCACCCAGATGTCCTCGCAGATGCAGATCAAGACCCGAATGGGCCCTAGGTCCAGCAATAGAGCGCCGCTACCGGGGGTGAAATAGCGTTTTTCGTCGAAGACGCCGTAGTTGGGCAGCTCCATCTTGCGGTAGGAGCCCAGCAGGCGGCCGTCATGGATCACGGCGGCGCTGTTGTAGATGCGGCCCTGTTTCTCTTCGGCATAGCCAAGCACGGCTGTGAGGCCCCGGGTGGCTTGGGCGGCCTGATTGAGGGCTTCTTTGGTGTCTTGTAAGAAGCGGGGCTTGTACAGAAGGTCCTCGGGCGGGTAGCCGCAGACGCACAACTCGGGGAAGACCGCCAGGTCGGCCCCGCGTTGCCGGGCTTCTTGCAGAAAGCCAGCGATCAAACCCACGTTGGCCGCGAAAGCACCCACAACGGGGTTGATCTGAGCCATGGCTATGCGCAAGGAGGGCATGATCGAGCTTCGCTTCCATTCACCAAAAGCCTCTGGAGCAGGGGCGTGACAATCTCTGCCGCCAATCCTGTCGGCCTCGCCAGCCTTCGGCTCCCGGGATGTCGCGGCGTCAGGAAGACAACGCGGCAGGACAGGGGAAGATTGACAACATTCGAGGGCCTGGCGCCCGATAATCCTGACCGGGGCGCACTCCAGGACAGGGCAACAAAAAACCGCATTAGTGGAATTGGTGTAGTTCCGGTGTCATGATGCAACGATTCGCATTGCCGAATTGGAGCAGGAAACAATCATGGACGCCGGCGAGCTCCTGGCCCTTGGCCTGGGTTGTAACCGCCCTGGCGGCTAGTGGGATAGCGTGTGAACACCGATAAACAGCCCCACGAGGTCTTTTTGGAGGTTGCCGCCGACCGGGAAACCGAGTACCCCTGCCCGGAGTGTGACAAGTTTTGCAAGGCTCACGACTTCCGCGAATTCACCTGGCGTCACCTCAATTTTTTCCAGCATCATTGTTACGTAACAGCCCGGGTGCCCCGGGTAAACTAACCCGACCACGGGATCAAACAGGTCAAGATGCCCTGGACCAGCGTAGGCGGCCATGCCCTGATGCGGGAGATGCCCGTGCTGACTGCGGCCCGCATTATCGGGGCCAATGACACGCGATTTTGGCGGATGATACAGTTCTACGTGGCCCAGGCCCTGTCCAAAATGGATCTGTGCGGGGTCAAGGCCGTGGCTCTGGACTAAACCGCCTTCAAGTGGGGCTACAACTACATCACCGTCTTCATGGACCTAGACCGCAAACAAAAGCCAGCCATCTTCGTTACCCCCCCGGCAAGGGCGAGGGCTGTCTGGTTCTGTTCCGCCGTTTCCTGCGTGAGCATGGCGGCGATCACAACAATATCGTCGAGGTGGTCTACGACATGTCGCCAGCCTTCATGGCCACCATCGGCGAAAGCTTCCCCGGCGCCAACGTCACCGTGGACTGGTCCCATGTAGTCCAATTTTTCACCACAGCCGTGGACGAGGTCCCAAAGGCCGAAGCTAAGGAGCGTAAACTGCCCAAGGCCACCAGCTGGGCCGTGTTAAAGGCCGCTGATGGCGGCAGGCTAACCGAAAAGCAGCAGCAAGCCCTAACCGAACTGGAAACCGGCGGCTTAGACACCGCCATCGCCTGGTGGCTCAAGGAGATGTTGCGCTGGATTAGAAAGGCCACCTCTGTACAGGCCGCTCAGTGGTGCGTCACCCACTTCACCCGCCATGCCCTGAAAGTGCATAGCGCTTGACACCAAAACCCCGGCTCCGGTCCTCAAGGCGCTCATGATTCTGGAAGAGCATGCCCACCTAATCCTAAGCCGCTGGGCCTCCAACCATTCCAACGCCCGCCTAGAGGGGCTTAACGGCATCTTCCAGGCCGCCAAGGCAAGAGTCAGAGGCTACCGTAATGTCTTCATCTTCATGACCATAATCTATTTCATGACCGCACCCCTGGAGGAACTTATCAAATTCTACAGCTAACGATGAAGAACCTTCATGGGATGTGGGCCACTTGGGGTAGTAGGCGCCGCTGGGTAATATCTGATTGGCTATGCGGCGCCTTCCCAACACGGAGGGTGCAGATGCCGGCGGAAAGGTTATCCATGCGCAAGATCAAGGAAGTACTTCGGCTGCAGCACGAGGCCGGCTGCGGCAACCGGGACATTGCCAAGAGTTGCGGGATAGGCCGGACCACGGTGTCCCGTTACCTGCATCGAACCGCGCGCGCCGGCCTGTCCTGGCCCCTCCCCACCAGTTTGGATGAAACGCAGCTTGAAGGGTATGGCCCTAGCGCTGCTGTAGAAAGAGCACAAGGCGGTCCATGCCTTGGGCTACCAATACAGTTGGTTTTGCGAGCGTCACCGGGAATGGTCGAGCAAGCTGGGGCTGGTCATGCGTCAGGAGCACCGGGTCGGCTAGAATGCGGATTCTAGGGAGGTAGGGGCACGTACTCCATGTGCAGAGGGTCCCCTAATCCGGTGATGTGGGGCGGGTAGCCATGGCACGACGCCGCTGGTGCTTGCATTGTGCTACAAGGATCTTGTCGCCGGTCAAGTTTGCCAGCGTCTTTTTCATGAACTTTCTTTTTAATTTTATATTATAGGCGTTATGGATCATATGATCAAGAATGGCATCGGCCAGGGTGGGACCGTTGGTGGTTTCGTGCCACTGGTCTACGGGCATTTAGCCGGTGACGATGGTGGAACCTCGGCCGTAGCAGTTTTCCAAGACTTCAAGCATATCTAGGCTCTGTTCCCGTGACAGTCTCTCTAGCCCCAGGGCGCGGAGCTTGTCCAGGAAGGGATTAATCAGAGCATGGCTTCCTCCTTGGGTGTCAAAAAATAGCCGGCTCCGCGGATGTTGGGGTGAAGGATGGGACTGGATTCCGGGATCGACGTCAGCAAAGGCGCCTTGTCCAATTCTTTGTCAATGATGAATTCTACGCTCTTGGAGCTGAGAGCCCCATAGGCCAAGACCCTTAGGCAGGCGGCCTCCACTCGCGCCTCACCATGTTTTTTGGCTAGGGTGATCAAGCCTATGCAGGCCCTGAAGCCTTACTGGGAACGCGCCCGCCGGCTTATGATCCCCTCGGCCAACTTGGCCGTAGCCGCGCCGATTTTGTATATTCAGTTGGTGATTCTTTCGGGGGTCTACTTGGCGTGCTTCTGGTAAAAGCGGGGCAATTGCTCGGCCAGAACGGGTGGCTGACCACCCGCTGGCCCTTATGGAAGCATTCCACCGTGCGCTCCGTGTAGCGGATGTCCAGCTTCTTGCTCACCAATTGGCGAGGGACCGAGTAGTAATGGCGGTTCACCTCCACGTGGTAATCGATGTGGACTTTGGCCTTCTTCCATTGGGCATACTGATAGGCCGTGGCGGGCAGAGGCTTAAGCGCCGGTTTGTCCAGGAGCTCGTATATGGAGCGCCGGCTGCCGGACAGCTTTTTGAAAAGCCGGTTGTTAAGCCGGTCTAGCAACCCACGAATCGCCTAGTTGGGCTCAGCCAGACTTAAGAAGGTCCTCTTACGCAGGACGGCCAGTATCCACCTCTCCACTAGTTGCATCCCTACCTCCTGAATTTGAGGTTGTCGATTACCACCAACTCCGTCACCCCACCAAAAAGCTGGAAGGCCCGCTGGTGGGAGCCGATCCAGTCGGGCCAACCATGGGGCCACGTGGCCTCGGCAAAAGTGTTGCTGCTGGCGCCCAGAACCGCCACTAAGATCTGGGCCGCTCTAACCTCACCCGTCAGGGGGGCCACCACGCCCCCGGGTTGGCTGACATAATCGATAAACGTCTTC
Organism: Desulfarculales bacterium; assembly: GCA_965112955.2. GTDB lineage: Bacteria > Desulfobacterota > Desulfarculia > Desulfarculales > Desulfarculaceae > JACRDC01. Next base: position 68 of record CBCOTF020000328.1, on the reverse strand, counting down.
TCGCCGGCCCGGTGCTCCTGGCGCATGGCCAGCCCCCCCAGTTTGCCCGACTATTCCCGGCACCGCTC
>CBCOTF020000327.1:0-2664 GCA_965112955.2 Desulfarculales bacterium | reverse complement strand
ACCCACTTCACCCGCTATGCCTTGCAGCGCATAGCGCCGGACACCAAAACCCTGGCCCCGGTCCTCAAGGCGCTCATGACTCTAGAAGAGCATGCCACTTGATCCTAAGCCGTTGGACCGCCAACCATTCCAACACCCGCCTGGAGGGGCTTAACGGCATCTTCCAGGCCGCCAGGACAAAAGCCAGAGGCTACCGTAATGTCTTCATCTTCATGACCATGATCTATTTCATCGCCGCACCACTGGGGAAACTCATCAACTTTCACAGTTAACGACGAAGAACCAAATTAATATGGTTACCAAATGAAACTCGCTCTCTGCGGACTGCCCAGCTCGGGCAAATCTACGCTTTTCTCGGCCTTGGCTGGCCGCAAAATCGCCGGAGACAAGGGACGCGACAAGGCCGGCACGGTTATCCTGCCGGTGCCCGACCAACGAGTGGACAAGCTGTCGACCCTGTTTCGACCCAAAAAGACTACCTACGCTCAGGTGACCTACCTGGATCCTGCCCTGCCCCTGGCCAAGCCTGAGGACCCCACCACCAAACTATCCCCGGAGTTACGCCAGTGCGAAGGGTTGATCGAGGTGGTGCGCAACTTCGACGCCGGCCTGGGCCAGCCAAACCCTAAGGGCGACCACGAAGCCTTTGGCAACGAGCTCTTGTTAAACGACCTCATCACCGTAGAGCGGCGCCTGGAGCGCATGGCCAGCGAGCGCCAACGCGGCCGCAAGGTGGACCAGGAGGAGCAGAGCTTATGCGAGCAGGCTTTAGCCATCCTGGAGGATAACCAGCCGCTACGCGGGGACCCAGTCTTCATGCGCCACCCTAAGCTCAGGGGCTTCGGCCTCTTGACGGCGCGACCTCTGATCGTGGTGACCAACAACACCGAAGACGACCCCGCCCCGCCGGATTTGGGCATGCCCCAGCCGCTGATGGTAGTACGTGCCCTGATCGAGGCCGACCTGGCTGAGCTGGGCCAGGAGGAGCGGGCCGAGTTCATGGCCGACCTGAAGCTGGCCGAGAGCGCCCTGGATAGGCTCATCAAGGCTAGCTACGCTGCCATCGACCTCATCAGTTTTTTGACCGTGGGGCCGGACGAGGTGCGAGCCTGGATGGTGCGCGCTGGGGCAGCCGCCAACGACGCGGCCGGAGTGATCCACAGCGATCTACAAAAGGGCTTCATCCGCGCCGAGGTGATGCGCTACGAAGACATCATCTCCCTGGGCTCCGAGGCGGCGGTGAAGAAAGCAGGGCTGATGAAATTGGCGGGGCGCGACTATGTGGTGCAAGACGGCGACATCCTACACGTGCGTTTCAATGTCTGAGATCTAATCATCATCAAAGGAGATCAATCTAGCTAAATTAGTTAGAAAGTTCGTCATGGCCAGGCACCGGCCCGGCCCAGCTCGTGCCCTTGGCCGGTCTGATGCGGATTATATGACCAAATATGATGAATGATTCTTTTTGGTTTTCACGGGGCCCATGGTCGCGTGATCAGTGGCCGTTACCATGGCCTTTTCCAGTGTTGTCCAAAATAAATTTTCAAAAATCGGCTAAGTGAAATCGGCTAAGTGATCGAAACGAGATGCCCTCACCCCAGCGTAGTAGTGTGGTTCTGTCAAAAGCCAACAATACCGCGCCCAAGAAAAGGCAAGGTTACGGTACGAGTAGCCAGCCTGGTCAGTCAGCTGCTGTATCACTTCCCCCGTACTGAGTTCGCCGCGTTGGTCAAGAAGCGCGGTGCCGAGGTCAGGACCAAGGGATTCCCCTATTGGACCAAGTTTGTGGCCATGCTCTTCTGTCATTTGGCCAGAGCCAATTCCCCCTAAGGGAGATCTGCCGGTGTTGTTTTTCGGATTAATTTGACGAAAATTCTCTGATTATCCTGGACGGATCCTTCCTTTTTCATTTGATCAGATCGATTCTATGGCGGCGATGCGGGCGTGCTCTGGGGAGACGACCTGAGTTTGCTCCTCGGCGGCAGCTATGAGCCCACCTCGGGCCCGATGGTAGGCCCTTCGGAAGAAGCCGCCGGAGCCCTGCTGTATGGCGGTGACAGCCGAATCAGAAAAAAATTCTGTTTAACGTCTACGATTTTGAGGTGTTGATTCTTGCTTTGTTCTGATCGGGAAATAAGGGAACCTTTCAAATCGGCTTGACCAGGTAGGGATTTTACCCCATTATCCTAGGCCTTGGATGTGGGTCCAGGAATGAGGAAGGGGTCGAGGGTGGTGGAGCACCCTTGACCCCGAGAGACGGGCACAACTCCCTGCCATCTGGTTGCCATCGTACTTTTTGTTGCAGCCTGCGTTAATAAAATCATGGAGCTGGGGTGGCTTTTCCCCTGGACCCGGTCGGAGAGGTGCCCCCAGTATAGGAGCGTCCGGTTTTGGGAGCACGGCTTCCTTCGTGCCTACCTATTTTTATGAAGCCCCTACAGCGATTTGACTTCGACGTTTCCGCTGCCTTGGCTGCTGGGCGGGGGGGTGATACCCGGCTGCAGCCGCGGGGCTACTGAAGCCGGTTCCAGGCCCCGGTGGAGAACCATTCGGCAAAGCCTTTCCAATAAGCGGGCTCGGGGCAGATGGGACCCTGGTCTGCCGCACTCCCGCCAGCGCCACTGGCTCAAGGGCCTGCTGCGGCAGGTGAGCCTATACCTGGGG
>CBCOTF020000326.1:0-1404 GCA_965112955.2 Desulfarculales bacterium | reverse complement strand
TGGACCTCCAACCATTCCAACGCCCGCCTGGAGGGACTTAAAGGCGTCTTCCAGGGCGCCAGGGCAAGAGCCAAAGGCTACCGTAATATCTTCATCTTTATAATCATAACCTATTTCATCGCCGCATCACGGGGGTAATTCATCAATTTTCAAAGTTAACGACGAAGACCCCCTTAATTTAGGGGCGGAGGTTACCCCCGCCCGCGTATTTCCGGCGCAAGCCCACAACGGGGACCGCCGGTCTCGGCTCGTGGAAAAGCCTTACACGACCCGTATACGTCTCGCGGCGGGCATGCTGCAGCCATTTCCTGGTATAGCCTCAAATATGCCCTGCCATGGCCTCCAGGGAGTAGCACGATTGCCAGCGCTGGAGCGGGCCGCCCAGGCCCTGGCCCTCCAGCGCTGGCGCAGACGCCAGAGCTGCTCCAGGGCCTCGGCCAAGACATAGGGATGCCCTGGCAGCCCCACTCGCCCAGCCGGCCCCACCCAGGCGCGGGTGTCTCCGGCATCGGTGGCGGCCACGGGCAAACCGCTGGGTAGGGTCTCGCCCAGGGCGTTGAGCAGGCCTTCGCTCAGCGAACTTTGGGCGAAGACGTCCATGGCCGTGAACCAGGCCGGCACGTCGTCACTGCAAACCATAAGAGCGCAATGGCCCAAGAGAGGCGGCTCTAGGCAGGCGGCCAGGGCAGGGTTGTCCGGCGCCATCCCCTGGCCGATGAACAGAAAGCACGCGGCGGGTAGCCGCCCGGCCAAGAGGCGCGCGGCAGCCAAAAAGCCGGCGTGGTCCTTGGCCGGGTACAGGCGGGCCGCGTGCCCTACCACCAGATACTCGGCCCCCCAGCCCAGCTTGACGCGGCGCAAAGCGCCTTGAGCGGAGTCGGGGGCAAATAAGGTAGTGCCGAAGCCGTTGGCGATAAGCCTGAGTTTATAGCGGGGATCAGTGCTGTCCAAGACAAGCGTAGCGGCTAAAAATGATCTTGTAAAAACGGTCAGTTATCTATAAAATTAATAATTTTTTAGATAAAGCCGCCGCGTTTGGGCTGATGTTTTTTGTTTCACTGGCGGTTGTCTGTCTAAGTCAGGGCAAGAGCGGTAACTGGATCTGCTCGGGCATGAGGGGCGGGGTGTGATGGGAGTGTTGGAGCCCGACGCGCGACTCCCTGTATGTGAAGAAATTTAGGCGCAGCATGGCGGCTAGGTTGGATAGTGACCATGCGGCCAGGAAAAGAAGGTAAAGTTACTTGAGCAAGAGCAGGGCGATCAAGGCTGCCCAAATCTGGATTTCCAAGGCGTTGCTGCTGGTGCCCACGAAGATTTTGACTTTAAGGTTTTGCTTAAGCGCCTTGAAAAACAGCTCGATCTTCCAGCGGTCCTGATAGATGTCAGCCACGATGGAGGCCATCA
>CBCOTF020000325.1:0-2927 GCA_965112955.2 Desulfarculales bacterium | reverse complement strand
CCGGTAGACGTGCCCAGGACACCCTGCGTTTTCACAAATATTTTGCGCAGTAGCTGTTGTCGCGTAACATGCCTAATATTTTGAAAATCAGCAAGAGATGCGTGAGGTCTGCTCAAGTTCAATTATTGCACGTTAATTTTCTCAGAGGCACCCTTATTACGCCCCAGGCCCGCCGTGGGCATGAAAGAGGGCGCATAATTGGCCGGCCCGGGCCACCCTGGCAGGGGCAACGCGGCGGCGATCGCTGCCGCGTTGCCAATTGGGCCGGCCTGGTCTATTGTGACCATGTTGACGAGGGATAAAACTCTCAGGGATTCCGGGCGGCCTTGTGCCTCGGGAGGGCAGGGAGCGCCAACAGGACGGAGCGAGACATGGGTTTGATGATATCGGCCTTCGGTGGGCACCAGCCCCGCATAGACCAGAGCGCCTACGTGGACATCTCGGCACGGGTGATCGGACGCGTGACCCTGGCCGCCGGGGTGATGGTGTGGCCGGGGGCGGTGCTGCGCGCTGACGACGAGGCCATCAGCGTGGGACGGGGCAGCGCGGTACTGGACCTGTGCCTGCTGGAGTCGCCCCACGGCTACCCGGTGGTGGTGGGGGAGGGCGTCATGATCAGTCATCAGGCCTGCCTGCACGGGGCCACCGTGGAGGCAGGGGCCTTGGTGGGCATCGGGGCTATAGTGCTGGATGGCGCTCTGGTGGGGGTAGACGCTCTGGTGGGGGCAGGGGCCCTAGTGCCGCCGGGCATGGCCGTGCCGCCGGGGGTGCTGGTGCTGGGGCAGCCGGCCCGAGTGGTGCGCGAGCTCAAGCCCGTTGAGCGCGAGAACGTGGCCCGCCAGCTGGCGGAATTGCGGGACAAGGCCCGGCGCTACCTGGAGGGCTGAGCTGAGCCGGCCCGCATGCCGGATAAAACGGCTGGCGCGGGTTGCCTATTTGCGGGAAGTTTAATTAACAGTTACAAGGCCTCGCCTTGCAGATCCTGTAAGGGCCTTTTTAAAGTCGGCCCGCCCGCGGGCGGGCCGACTTGGTCGCCGGGAGCAAAGGTGTCGGAAGCGGTTTCAGTCACCATTTTGGGGGCAGGCGTGGTGGCCTGGCGCCTGGCCCAGGCCGGTCTTCAGGTCCTGATACTGGAGAGGAATCCCGGCGTTAGCCAGGGGGAGAATCAGTCCAGCCGCAACTCGGGGGCGATTCACGCCGGATTCACGCCGGCCTGTACTACGATCCCCAGACCCGCTCTCAGGAGGCCAGCCTGGGCGCGCGCGGTAACCTGCTGCGCTACGCACTTCTGCACCTGCTACGATGTGCCGGCCCTGCGTTGCGGCAAGCTGGTGATGGCCAGCCAGAAGGACCAGAGACCGGTACTGGATTAGTACCTGGAGCGCGCTTGGGGCAACGGCGTGCCGGCCCGGATCATCAGCGGCCAAGAAGCCCGCGAGTTGGAGTCCCAGATGGAGACTGTGGCCGCCCTGCACCTGCCTAGCAGCGGTATACATCATCGATGCCGCTGCCCAGGCTCACAAGCTCTACGCTCTGGCCAGCAACGCCGGGGCCACCTTCCTGCCCTAGATCCGCCTGGACGAGGCGGGCTCCCGCCCCTAGGGCCTGGAGCTATCCTTGCTGGTTGATTCTGCCTCGCCTTACCGCGTGGACTCGGTGCGCGGCGAGGCCATGAAATTTTACCGGCACAAGCGCCCCGCGCGGAGCTTAAGGGGCATTAACGTCTACCCCACGCTCATCAAACTCATCATCAGCCAGGGTATCTATTTCACCGTGGGCGTGCATCTCGCACCCATCTTGGAGGCCGACGACCAGGGCTGGTCGGTCATCGGCCCGGTGGTGACCGTGGGGCCGCTGAATCGGGGGGTGGAGTCCCGGGAGAACTACGGCGGCGTGTACCAGCTTCGCGTCGATTTTCACCAGCGCGTGCGAGGTTACTTCCCTGGCCTCAAGGAGGACGACATGGAACCACATCAGGCGGGTATCCAGGCCAGCCTTACCGGGCACCAGGACTGGGTCGCCGAATTCAGTCCCCGGGAGCCGCGTTGCTTCAACCTCCTGGGCATCGATAGCCCCGGGCTAACCAGCTGCCTGGCCTTGGCCGAGATGGCGGTCCGCATTCTGGAGACTGCCTAGTAGCGTGTCGAAGAAAGCCATTCCTGGGGTGCCTGAGCAAACTTATTTTGCTTGGTGTGGATGCATGGTTTTTTTGGCGTTTGCCAATAATAAATTTTGGTAAGCTTTCGAAATTGAGTCAATTTGCCATTTGGCTCAACTTCGGGCGGACCGTCCATGGCCCGCCTAGACTACGCCGAAGAGCTCGCCCAGCAACACAGGAGTAAGGACTCAGGCAGGGACAAGCTCATCATCACCGCCGCCGTGGCGGGATCGTCCTCCACCCGCGAGCAAAATTTGAACGTACCCTACATCCCCCGCGAGATCGCTGAGGAGGCTTGGAGATGCTGGCGAGTCGGGACGGCCGTAGTGTACGTGCGCGAGTCCCAGACCGGCACACCAACTTTCCGCCGCGAGCTCTTCGCTGAGGCGGTGGAGAGGGTGCGTACCGACAGCGACATGCCCATCACACCACCAGTGGTTTCAATCTGGGCGGCGATGGCGTGGGCAAGCAGTGGCTGATGCCCGTGAATCTTGCGTCTGACCTGTGCTCCCTGGACGTGGGTAGCCTCAACTTTAGGGCGCGCGTTTTCATCAACCCTGTCGACTGGGTGGAGAAGGCCGCCCAACGCATGTTGGAGCGCGGGGTTAAGCCCAAGATGGAGGTCTTCGATGCGGATTTCGTTTCAAACGGGCTAGTAATTCCACGCGATGTGGGGCATCGATTCCACGGTAAGTGGGCCACCCCTTCCATTCTAGAGTCATGAGCGCCTTGAGGATCGGGGCCAGGGTTTTGGTGTCAGGGGCTATGC
>CBCOTF020000324.1:0-7557 GCA_965112955.2 Desulfarculales bacterium | reverse complement strand
CCTCCTCATATATAAAACCTCCCTGTCACTAGCCTCCAGGGTCGTGGCCAGAAGCTATCTGGCCGGCGTCTCTCTCTAGAACATGCCGGCCGAAATCTCTTGCACTACCTAAAAATCGCAGGGGTTAAACGGAACCTTTTTTCTGATCCGGTCACCACCGCCATACAGCAGGGCTCCGGCGGCCTCTTCCGAAGGGCCAGCCACCTGGCCCGAGGCGCGATCATAGCTGCCGCCGAGAAACAGACTCAGGTCGCCTCCCCGGAGCACGTCCGCATCGCTGCAACAGAATTGATCTGATCAAATGAGAAAGGAAGAATCAGGCCAAGATAATCAGAGAACTTTCGTCGAATTAATCCGAAAAACAACTTAAGCTAAATGAAAGGACCCATATCGGCATGGCCGAACATGTCTTCCAACAGAGGCAGGCCCTCACGTACCCTGTCGAACAGGCCCCCGTAGCCCCCGGCGAACTGGGGAGCCAGTTTGGTGGGGGCGCCTTCCTGCCACCAGGCTTACTTTATAACCCAGCTCACGCAGGTCCAGGGCGTTGCGCATGGCATGGGCAAAAAAGGTCATTTCGCCATTGAAGATAAACAAGGCCAATTTGCGCGCGGCGATCCTCCCTGGCTATGGTTTCAGGCCCGGCCACCCGGCGCTTATTAGCCCGGCTAGTTAGCCCAGTCGCTTATCCTGGCCGGTGCCGGTGCAGTCGGGGGTGTAGCAGCTGACGTCCAGGAAGTCGCATTTTTCCTTGCACGCGGGGCAAGTCTCCGGCGGCAGCGGCGTGGCGATCAAGGTGTAACCGCACTTGGAGCATTTCCAGGTCATCTGCGCGTTTTGCATTTTTTTCAACTTATTGAGGATGTATGAGCCTGTCCGGCAGTGCTGCCGGAGGCCGGCGCTTGTCCTAGCAGGCCGCGGTGCTGTCGGGGCCGGCCAGGGGACGGAACATCTTCTTGCCCACCCCGCAAATGGGGCAGCAGTAATCCTCGGGCATGTCTTCCCAGCAGGTTCCCGCCGCCACCTTGCGCTTCTTGCATCCTTTATCGGGGTTATAAATATAGCCGCAATTAGGGGTTTGGCATTGATACATTTCTTCAGGCTTAGCCACTATCTTCCTCCCTGGGGGACGTTAACTTGCGATCTGACTACATTAGGATGGCACAGCAGCAGCTAAAGCAAAGGGATTTAGTATAATGTTAATTCTTATTCTTATTATATATAATTGGACAACTGTCAATAAGGCGTGACTTGCACCTCCGAATTTTCCCTTTCGCTTATGACCGGATCCCTCCTGGCCGACGACGCTAAGGGCTGGAGGGAGCGTGAACGGCCCCTGCAATGCAGAGGAGCATGCCGGAGTAACCCCCTAGGCCAGCCTTTGCAGGAATGACAATTTGCCAACGTGAATGCGGATTACAGGGAAGTGGGCCATGCATTCCATTTGGCGGGGGCCACCTAATCCGGTGATGTGGGCTTGATGGCCGGGGCACGGCGCCGCTGATGTCTGCATTATGCCACAGGGGTCTTATCGCCGGTCAAGCTTGCCAGCTTCTTTCTCATAAATTCTCCTTTCAAGTTTATCTTATAGGTATTATGGATTAGGCGATCGATGATGGCATCGGCCAGGGTGAGATTGTTGATGGTTTCGTGCCACTGGTCCACGGGCACTTTGGCGGTGACGATGGTAACGCCGCGGCCGTAGCGGTCTTCCAGGACTTTGAGCATGTCCAGGCTCTGCTCCTGTAACAATTTCTCCAGCCCCCAATCGTCCAGGATGAGCAGGTTGGTCTTGAAACTGGCGACGATCATTTTTTGGTAGCTGCCGTTCCCTCAGGCCGTGACTATTGCTCGCAGAGAAGCTGGCAACCTGTTGTAGGAGACCGAGTAGTCTTCCAGACAAGCCTTGTGGCCCAGCATGCAGACGAGAAAAAATTTTTGCCTGCGCCGATAGGTCAGCTGATAAGCAGATTGTGGTGTTCGGCGATCTATCGGCATGGGGCTATGGCTATGATGAGTAACTTGTCCATGCCGCGCCTTTGCCGGTAGTCGATGTCCTCCAGGCAGGCGTCATGCCGGAGCTTGGCCTTGGCCAGCCTATGTTTGAGCCAACGGTTTTCTTTGTAGAGGGCCTTCCTGTCCACCATTAGGCCCAGTTTTTCCTCGAAGTCCAGCTCCTGGGCCTCGGGGGTTTCAGCTGTTCCTCTAGGGCGTTGAGCACGCCCTCCAGCCTCAGGGCACGGAGCTTGTCCAGGATGGGATTAATCCGCATGGCTTCTGTTGTTTTTCGGATTAATTTGACGAAAGTTCTCTGATTATCCTGGATTGATCTGATCCTTCTTTTTTCATTTGATCAGATCAATTCTGTTGCGGCGATGCGGACGTGCTCCGAGGAAACGATCTGAGTCTGCTCCTCGGCGGCAGCTATGATCGCGCCTCGGGCCATGTGGTTGGCCCTTCGGAAGAGGCTGCCGGAGCCCTGCTGTGTGGCGGTGACGGCCGGATCAGATAAGAGGCTCTGTTTAACGCCTGCGATTTTGAGGTGGTGCAGGAGGTCTCGGCCGGCATGTTCTAGAGAGAGACGCCGGTCAGATGGCTTCTGGCCACGACCCTGGAGGCTAGTGACAGGGAGGTTTTATATATGAGGAGGTTGGCGAGTTTGTTCCGGCCGGCTAGGATGATGGGCAGGATTGGATTGGAGTTTCCCTGAAACTGAGTGATGGTGTGTAACTCGGCCAGGACTGGAAACCTGAGGAGGGAGGCGTCATCGATGATGAGGACGGGTTTCTTTTTGCGGTCCTGGGCGACCTCTAGGACCGGCTTTCTGATGAGCTTGGTGAGGACGGCCCTGGAGAAGCTGGTGGTGTCCACTTCGAGCTCGATGCAGACTTGCCTATAGAGTTCCAGGATTGAGCCCTGTGAGGCGATGACCCAGATGATCTGATATTCGGATGGGTGCCGCCTGCTGGCGGCTCATCGCAAAGCGGTGGATCTCCAGCTGCCCACATCTCCGATGACCAGGGCCAGTGCGCCGAGGCGGATGGCGTATTCAAAGCGTTTGGCTACGCCGAGGACCTCGGCGGTCTGTATTATTTACTCGGGCGCAGGTCAGAGCCAAAGGGCTCTCTGGTGAGGGCGAAGAAGACGCGTTAGGTTGGTTTCATGAGTTGCTGTCCTATGGGGCTGACTTTTGCGAGAAAAGGGAGCCGCCAGTGGGGGCTGTGGTGGAGCTGGATTCCAAGCGCAGTAGATGGTGGTCGAGCTTGACCCTGCAATTGACGGTGAGGTCTAGCGGCTGTAGCAAGCCGTGGGAGCGGTTTCCCAGTAGGGCCTCTACGCGGGGTCGTGGTAGAGGATGATGATTTGCTTGCTCATCAGAGGCACTGGGGCCTCGTATAGCCTGCCGGCCAGGGAGACGGTGCGGTCCAGGACCACGCGGCGCGGGGTTCTTTTTTTGGAAGTAGCTTTCCAGGTCGGCGTGGGCCGGCCTGACGCACTCCATCTTGCTGGTGAAACGTTACAGGGGGCCTGTCCGGTGCCCAGATGCTTGCGCTGGTGGTAGACGTCCCTGATCCAGCACTTCAGGGCCTCATTGATGTCCCGAAGGATATCGCCCTTGAAGCCGGGGAGAAACTGGGACCTGACGGTACGGAAGAATCTTGCGATCTTGCCCCTGCCCTGGGGCGCGTATGACGGTGAATGGACCAGGGCGATGCTCCGGGAAGCGGTGATCTTTTTCAGGTGGTGCGAACGAAAGGCTAGGCCGTTGTCAAGGTAGAGCTTGCATGGTTGCCCCCGTTTAAGCAGGGCCTGGCGCAAGGCCTGTAAATAAGTGATCAGGCCCTCGAAGAGGTAAACTCGGCGTGGATGATTAGGCGGCTCATGCCGTCGATGAAGGCTAGAAGGTAGGTCTTGCGCCGTTTATCGCCCACCATGAGCATCGGCACATGCATGGCGTCACTCTGCTAAATGTCGTTGGGCAGCTCGTCCTCGAAGCGCCTGCGGTCAACAGGTGGGGCGACCTGTTTGCCCAGCAGCCCCTGCTGGTGCAGGAAGCGATAGACGGTGGGCGCCTTGAGAATCACGTCGAGCAAGGTCAAGCGTCGGCGCATCATCTTGCTGATGAGGGCAATCACTTACGCAATGGGCAGTTCCTCCCTCCGTAGACGGACCAGGGCCTGGGCGGTATCCTCGTCCAAGGCCCTGCTGCGTCCCGGTCATTCCTGCTCATGGGGTAGAGGGATTCCAGCTTACCGCCGCCTTGGCGGTAGAGCCTGACCCATCCCAGGATGGTGGAATGCGACAAACTGGTGCGGTTGGAGAAAGAAGTTTGCCACCGCTGGACGCACTTGTCCCGCAGCAATCTCTCTCGTTAACCACGCTCCATGCAGTCCCTGGCAAAAAAGTAGCTAATAACGCCCAAACGGAATATGGCTATTAATTTTTTCTGGTCCTCGTCCATGTCGGCCCTCCATAGGGGTGTTTCGTCCAGGTGTAGACCGGGGGGCCGGGCCAGGACAACGGCATCCTTGTGTAGGCGGCTCCAGGGGGGCTCTCGCTTTGCGCCGACCGGCTGGCCGCGGCCATTGAGCCAATCGAAGGCTCCAAGCAGGTCGCCCGACCAGCGTGACCCCAGATATAGGCTCACCTGCTGCAGCAGGCCCTTGAGCTAGTGACGCTGGCGGGAGCGCGGCAGGCCAAGGGCCCATCTGCCCCGGGCTAGCTTATTGGAAAGGCTTTGCCGAATGGTCTCCACTAGGGGCTGGAGCCGGCTTCAGTAGCCCCGCGGCCGCAGTCGGATCACACCGCCCAGCAGTCAGGGCAGCGGAAACGCCGAAGCCAACTGGACGCTCCCACACCGGATCCAAGGTCCAGGATAATGGGATAAAATCCCTCTCTGGTCACAGTGCTGCCCAAGACAGACGTAGCGTCTAAAAATAATTTTATAAAAACGGCTAGTTAAGCTATAAATTAAGCAATTTTTGAGATAAGGCCGCCGCTTAGGGGCTGGTGTTCTTTGGTTCATTGATGGTTGCCTATCCAAGTCAGGGCAAGAGCGGTAACTGGACCTGCTCGGGCATAAATGGCGGGGTGTACTAGGGGTGTTGGAGCCAGGCGCGCAACTCCCTGTATGTGAAGAAATTTAGGCGTAGCATGGCGGTCAGGTTGGACAGTGACCATGCGGCCAGGGGAAAATGGTGAAGCCACTTGAGCAAGAGCAGGGCGATCAAGGCTGTCCAAATCTGAATTTCCAAATCGTTGCTGCTGGTGCCCACGAAGGTTTTGACTTTAAGGTTTTGCTTAAACGCCTTGAAGAACAACTCGACCTTCCAGCGGTCCTTATAGATGTCAGCCACGATGGAGGCCGTCAGTTTGTGGTGATTGGTCGAAAGCACGGCCTACTTTTGATTCTTCTCGTCCCACACCACCAGGCAACGCAGGGGGTAGGGACAATCGATCAGGCTGCCGGTGAGGAGGATGGTTTAATCGGCCAAGACATTTTGGGCCTTAGGCCCTGGCCGGTTGGCCATCACTTCGAAAACGGCGTTAGGTTTGAGGCAGACGATGAAGGAAACGCTCTGGCCGGTCCACTTACCAAACAGAGCATAGTCCTGGTAGCCCCGGTTTAAGACCAGGATGGAGCCAGGGTTTAGGGCCAGCCCCTGGGACACGGTGACATCGGCCATCTTAGCCTCGGTGAGCAGTACAAAGCTGGGCATGTAGTCGTCATGGTCCAGCATGATGTGAGCCTTGACTCCTCCTTAGCCCGCTTGTACTCGGCCCAGGGGAATAGGTTCAGGCGTAGGGTGATGGTGGAGGATCCCAGGCTCAGGAGCTTGTTCTTGAATTTGAATTTGTCCTTTTTTCTGCCCAGGGAGCCTTGGGCACGGAAGCGCTCCATGGCTTTGAAGAACAGGGCTCGGAACAAAGCCGAGGGCTTGTGTTGGTTGGCGTAGGCAAGGGTGGACCTTTTTGGGACCGCGCTAGCTCCAGGGAGGGACAGCTTGCCCATGCAGCAGGAAAGACCTTGGCAGATTTCCCTTGGGAAGGCGGCTCTGGCCAGATGACAAAAGGGCATGGCCACGCACTGGGTCCAACAGAGAAACCCCTTGGTTCTGACCGCGGCACTGTGTTCTTTGACCAAGGCGACGAACTCAGTGCGGGGGAACTGATGCAGCAGTTGACTGAGCAGGCGGGCTACTCGTACCATACCCTTGCTCTCTCTTGGTTGCGGTATTGTTGACTTTTGGCATAACCACACTACTACGCTGGGATAAGGGCCTTTCGCTTCGATCACTTAGCCGGTTTTTGAGAACCTATCTTGGGAAAATACTGGTGGTGTACACACGCTCCGACCCCTCGCCGGACCAACCAAAGCCCCCGAAGGTTCTGCCGCACTTGCCGGACAGATCGGTCTTCTCGATAAGGAAGGGCAGCTGTTTCATGCTTTCCGTCATCTCGCCGTGATAGGTGGCCGAGTCGAAGGCGTAGGTGTTGTAGTCCTTGAGGTCCTCGGCCTTCTTGATCTCGGGGACGCTCTTGGCTTCGGCCTCCATGTCTTTAAGGCGCATGCTATCGGCGATAAGCTCTGCGATTTTTTGAGTCTGGCCCGGTGCGGTTGGCGTAGACGATCAAGCCCTTGGCCATGTGTGACTAGCTGCTCCCTTATATGTGTGGTTGTCGGTGGTTCAGCGCCGGCCGCTGGCGATGGTGCAGCCCAGTTCTAAGGCCTTCTGGAGCAGCTCGGGGTGGTCGTTAACGCTGCCCTTGCCCTCTATGCCGCGGTGCGTCAGTCCGCCCTGGTAGCTCATGTCCATGGCGTCGTAGAAATACTTGGCGGTTAACTCTACACCCTGGAACAGGTTTTGCCCCTTGGTGGCGCCCACGGCGATGAGATAGCCCTTGCCGCCTTCATATTTGCTGCGGTCCCGGCCCTTACTCAATAAGCGCTTGGTCCAGCAGGCCTGGCTGCGGTCGATGAGGGCCTTGGCCTGGGCCGGTGTATTGTAGAAAAAAATTGGTACCGCCAGAATGATGGCCTCGGCTTCCTCTATGAGGGGATAGACTTGGGCCATATCGTCGTCTATGACGCAGACGCCGGTCTTGTCGCAGCCGCCGCATTCCAGACAACCTGAGAGCTTGAGCCCCCGTACGTACACGGACTTGGTCTCGGCGCCCGCTTGGCGGGCGCCCTCCAGGGCTTGGTCTAACAACAGGTCGCTGTTGCCCCCTTTGCGGGGGCTGCCGTAGATGCCCAGCACTTTCATTTCGCCATCCGTTTTAGGCAAATTTGATTATTCTATCAGTGTTGTCCAAGATAGATTCTCAAAACCGGCTAAGTGATCGAAGCGAAAGGCCCTTATCCCAGCGTAGTAGTGTGATTATGCCAAAAATCAACAACACCGCGACCAAGAGAGGGCAAGAGCATGGTACGAGTAGTCAGCCTGTTCAGTCAACTGCTGCATTAGTTCCCCCGCACTAAGTTCGCCGCCTTAGTCAAGTGTTGTTTTTCGGATTAATTTGACGAAAGTTCTCGGATTGTCCTGGGCTGATCTG
>CBCOTF020000323.1:0-3123 GCA_965112955.2 Desulfarculales bacterium | reverse complement strand
GATCTGATCTTTCTGGCAGCCCTGAACGGTTATCAGGATGTCTTCCTGGGGCGGGTGGAGGACCTAATGGCCGACGCACGCCTGGCGGTGCCGCCTATTACCGGGTTGGTGGTGACCGGGCCTGGCAAGAGTCGCCATTTTTTGCCCTGGTCGCGGGTGCTGGCCATCACCGACAAGGCCCTCATCGTAGCCTACGGCAGCGATCAGCCCCTGCCCAAAGTGTTGATCTCCCCTGGCGAGATGCTGCTCAAAGAGCAGCTCTTGGACAAGCAGATAGTGGACACCGCCGGGGCCAAGGTGGTGCGAGTCAATGACCTGCAACTCAAGCCGCGCATGGGGGCTATGGTGCTCACCGGCGTGGACGTGGGGCTTAGGGGCCTGATGCGCCGCGTGGGCCTGCAAAGGTTCACCGAGGCTCTGCTGCGCTGGGTCTTCAGCTACCAGCTCAGCGACAACCTCATCAAGTGGCACCTGGTGCAGACCGTGGGCTCGGAGCACATCTTAAGGCTGAAGCTTTCCCAGGCGCGCCTATCTCGCCTGCACCCGGCCGACCTGGCCGACATCCTGGAGGACCTGGACCCCTCCACCCGGGCGCGGGTGTTCCAGGCCCTGGGCACCGAGCTGGCGGCGGACATCTTGGAGGAGGCTGAACCCAAGGTGCAGCTGGCCCTGATCAAGGACCTGCCCACTGAAGAGGCCTCGGATATTCTCGAGGAGATGAGCGCGGATGAGGCCGCCGACGTGCTGCAGTGCCTGGACAAAAATCGGGCCGAGACCCTGCTGCAGGAGATGGAGCAGGAGCAGGCCACCCAGGTGCGCTGTCTCTTGGACCATGATAAGGAGACCGCCGGCGGTATCATGACCTCGGATTTCCTGGGTCTACCGCCCCAGGAGACGGCCAGCCACGCTTTGGAGGTGCTGCGCGAGGAAACTCCGGACCTGGACGTGGTCTACTATATCTATGTGGAGGATCAGGACGGCCACCTTCTTGGCGTGGTGAGCCTGCGCGAGCTGCTCACGGCCGAGCCCACGGACCGGCTGGACGCCCTGATGGTTACCCGCCTGGTGGCCGTGGACTTGGAGGCCGACCCCGACGACGTGGCCGAGCTGTTCGCCAAGTATGGCTTTCGGGCCCTACCGGTGTTGGACAAGCAAGAACGCATCCATGGCGTCATCCGCTTCAAAGCATTATTGGAGGCGGTTGCGCCCCATCTAGGCAGATAGGCAGACCATGGAAGAGGACGGACCCCCATGCCCGACACCGGCAGCCACGGCCCCGCCGAGGCGCGCAAGGTCTACTGGCAGCGGTTAGCTCTGGCACTGGTCGTGGTGGGGCCGGGCATCATCACTTCCAACGTGGACAACGACGCCGGCGGCATAACCACCTACTCCCTGGCCGGGGCCGAGTTCGGCTTGCGCCTGCTGTGGACGCTTTTCCCCATAACCCTGGCCCTGATACTGGTGCAGGACATGAGCGCCCGCATGGGCGCGGTCACTGGCAAGGGTCTGGCCTCCCTGATCCGCGAGCGCTTCGGGGCGGCGGTAACCTTCTACCTGATGATCGGCCTGGTACTGACCAACCTGGCCAACACCGTGGCCGAGTTCGCCGGTGTGGCGGCCTCCATGGGCATCTTCGGTGTGGCGCCCCACTGGTCGGTGCCCCTGGCGGCGGTGGCGGTCTGGCTCCTGGTGCTGAAAAGCTCCTACAAAGCCGTGGAAAAAATGTTCCTGTGGGCTTGCCTGTTCTACGTCTCCTACATCATCTCGGGTTTCTTGGCCGGGCCTGACTGGGGCCAGGTTTGGGGCGAGTTGACCCGCCTTCGCCTGGACTTAAGCTCCGAGGCCTTGACAATGGTGGTGGGCCTGGTGGGCACCACCATCGCCCCCTGGATGCAGTTTTATCTGCAAGCCTCGGTGGTGGACAAGGGGCTGACGGCTAAGGACTATAAAATAGTGCGTTGGGATGTCATCGTGGGCTCTATCGCCGTGTCGGTGGTGGCCTTCTTCATCATCCTGGTCTGCGCGGCCACTATCAACACCGCGGGCATCAAAATCGAGAGCGCCGAACAGGCTGCCATCGCCTTGAAGCCCTTGGCCGGGCGCTACGCCGCCGACCTGTTCGCCTTCGGCCTTCTTAACGCCTCGCTTTTCGCGGCCTGCATCCTGCCCCTGTCCACGGCCTACACGGTCTGCGAGGCCTTCGGCTGGGAGGCCTCGGTGGACCGCAAATTCGAGGAGGCCCCCCAATTTTACATCCTCTACTCGCTGATGGTGGTGGGGGGGGCGACCACGGTGATGCTGCCGGGCATGCCTCTTATCACAATAATGTATTTATCCCAAGTACTCAACGGCCTGGTGCTGCCGGTGATCCTATTCTTCATGCTCAAACTGATCAACGACCCGCGGATCATGGACGATCAGATCAACGGGCCGGTGGGGAATTTCCTTTCCTGGGCCACCGTGGTCCTGATCAGCGCCATCTCCTTGGTCATGGTCTGGCAATCCATCCGGGGCGTCTAGCCCGATCCTAGTCCCTATAACCAACCGATACCCCGGCCCAAGCCCGGGCAGAACGCCCCGGGACCACCCCACTGCATAGTTGCTCAATAGGCCTCGACGGGGGTAAACTTCGGCACAGTGAACCGGAGTCAGCCACCCCGCCAACATCTCACCCCCAGCGCCGCGCGTGGGTCTAACGCCCACCGGGCAGGATCAGGCACGCTATGCTTGCACACCCCCACAAGGGCGATTGCCCTTTCTCTTCGGCCAAACCGTCCGCCCGGCGCCGCACCTGGGCCTGGACCCTGCTCTTGGCCGCGCTGCCGATGTCGGCCACCGCCTGCTCCGGCGACAAGAAGGCCCAGCGTGAGCGCCCCCCGGTGCCGGTGACCGTGGGGCAGGTCCAGCAGAGCGACGTTCCCGAACTGATCAAGGCTATCGGGCGGGTGGTGGCCCTGTCCACCGTCTCCATCAAGAGCCGCATCACCGGCCAGCTGCTCGAGGTGCACTTCAATGAAGGGCAGTTCGTGGCCCAAGGGGATCCCCTTTTCACAATTGACCCCGCGCCCTTCGAGTCGGCCCTAAAACAGGCCCAGGCCCAGGCTGCCCGCGACCAGGCCCAGG
>CBCOTF020000322.1:0-6916 GCA_965112955.2 Desulfarculales bacterium | reverse complement strand
GGGGAGGCAGAAGGCCAGCAAAGCGAAGGCGAAAAGGCCGCCGAGGCTGGAGCCGACGAGAGCAAAAAGGTCGAGGACAAGTTCAAGGACAAGTCCAAAGAAGAGGTCGTCAAGGCGCATTCTGAGGCCGAGCGTAGTATGCACGAGGCCAAGACGCAGGCTGCCGAAGAGAAGAGAGCCCGCGAGGCCGCCCAAGCGGAAGCGGCAGAACTGAAGGCGAAGCTGGAGGAGGCGTTGGCCAAACCCTCCGAAAAGCCCGCCGAAGAAGTGAAGCCGATGGCGCCTGGAGACCGGAAGGTTAAGGTCCTGGCTGCCACCAAGGCGGCATTGACCACGATCCGTGAGTTGGATCGGAACTCTGATGACTACGACGAAAGAGTGGAAGAGGCCTGGGCAGAAGCCCTGCTCGAAGCCGGGATGACCGGCAGCCCCTTGACCCAGACTGAGATCGACAAGATGGTCAAGGATTCCCTCAAGACCGCCAAGCAGGCCCAAGAAGCCGCAGACGCCGAGAAAGAAAAGGCGACCGCTGGTGAACGGGCATGGCAGGCTGCACTTGATCAAGGGAAAAAGGCTGGCCTCACCCTGGACGACGAGTCCTCGGCCGATTTTCTGCTCTTTGACTCCATCGAGCGGAAGCTGGGAGAGAAAACACCCGACGAACTCAAGGGTAAACCACTCCCCGATGTGGTCGATTACATGATCAAGGAGGTTCGCAAGCTGACCGGGAAGGTGGTTGCGACCACCGAAGCGGAACGGGCGCGGGCCAAGAAGGCTCAGATAGCCAACTCCGTCTTAACCAAAGGAGTCTCGACTCCCAAGGGGACGACTGAAGAACCCGAAACCTACACTTGCCCAACTCCAGCGCCAGGACCTGGAGCGGAGGAAGGCGAGGCAAAGAGGAGCATAGATCATGCCTGGTGAAGCCTTTAATTGGACAGAAGACGCCCATGCAGTAGGGGTTTATTACAACCACCAGTTGAGCAAGAAGCTGCTGGAAATTGCACTTCCGGCCTGCATCTGCAAACAATTCGTACACGACCACGGTCTGGGGTTCAAGCGGAACGCCGGTGAGACCGTCAACATCATGCATGTCTCCGAACTGCCCGACGCCAACACCGCCGGGTTGGGCGAAGACGACCAGTTCCCGATCCATAAGCCCGCATTCGCCAACCGGTCCTTGACCCTGAAGGAATTTGGCGAAGGCGTCCAGACCACCGAACTGATGAAGGTGCTGTCGGTTTTCAATCCCGATGACATCCTTCAGAAGCGGCTGCGTCGGCAGATGGAGCAGGCCCTGGACACCATGGCCGCCAACGCCTTCAAGGAAGCCGCAGCGGTCAAGATCTGTTCATCCCGACCTCCCGCACCGGCGGCGTCTGGGATGTGGACGGAACCCCGTCCACCCTGGCCCTGTCGGCCCTGACCCTGGACCACATGAAGAAGGTTTCGGCGTATATGCGGGATATCATCCATGTCCCGTACTACGAGGCCGAGAACTATGTCATGCTGTCCAGCAACACCAATATCGAGTCCCTGCTGGACGACCCCGGGCCGAGCGCTGGCAGCAGTACGGCGCCAAGATGGACTTCATGTACCGCGGTGAAATGTGCATGGCGTACAAGATCCGCTCCGTGGAGACCAACCGTCAGGGCGCCTTCTCCAACACCAACGGCAACTGTTCCGTCCTGGGCGAGAGCGTGTTCTTCGGTGAC
Organism: Desulfarculales bacterium; assembly: GCA_965112955.2. Taxonomy (GTDB): domain Bacteria; phylum Desulfobacterota; class Desulfarculia; order Desulfarculales; family Desulfarculaceae; genus JACRDC01. The sequence continues at coordinate 5,201 of CBCOTF020000322.1, read as the reverse complement.
GAGGCTGTGGCCCGCATCGAAGCCCTGGCCCCGCACCTGCGCCTGAGCGCCAACTATCAGGGCCGCTTCGGCACCAAGCAGGCCGCGGCGTGGTACGCCATCCTCGCGTACGGTAGCGTTTGGAACACTGCCAACGACGGGGAAGCCAAGATCATCCGGTTGGGCAGCGCTATCCTGACGGGTGCAAATGCACCCACATGTAGGAGGAAACATTATGTTGTACGGCGAAGATCTTCATGTAATCAACCGGGCGAATAGCGATGCCGAGCGGGCCACAGCCATCGCCCTGGAGGCGTCCACCGGGGCGATCCTGACCAAGACCATGGAAGTGCCTGGCATGGCCATGGCCTTCGGGTTTATCCCCACCGTCCTGTTCAATTATGACACCCAGACCGTCAAAGGGGTCCTGAAGCTCTATAAGTACCCCCTGGGCGTCGAGGGCAACAAAGTGTTGCTGGGCACCATCAACCTGGAGGACGGCGACCTGGTAGGCAAGTTCTACAAGTGCCGGATCTCCAGCAAGGTGCCCTACACCTCTCCCATCGCCGCACCGGGAGCCAAGTACAATGCCGGTGACCAGTTGGTGATCGTTGTCGCCACGGCTGCCACGGGTGGCGGCTACATCGCTGGCGATTTTCAGCCGGTGGTGCTGTTTTCCAACAGGGGCGAAGCCGACAACAACCAGGCTATGGTGGTTGACCGCACCCCGGCCGTCGTGGGTGTTTAACCCGATGGGGGCCTCCGGGCCCCCCTCACTCTGTAATTGAAGGAGAAGGGCATTATGGCTGACATCGTTCAAGCAGATGTGGTGGTCACCCAGACCAACGACGATGAGGACTACACCGGGCAGCGGACCAATATCATGCGCCCGTCCATCGCCTTCGGTAATGCGTCGCTGACCTACCCCACTTACGGGATCCCTCTGCCGGATCTGAGCAAGTTCCGGCTGAAATCCCATATCAAGCGGCTTCGCATTCAGGAGCCCATCGACGCCTATATCTACCGGTACGACCCCACGGTTCGTGCCGCCAACCCAGTGGCGCCCTACGGCACCATCCGGATGATCGTTATCTCTTCGGGAGCTGAATTCTCCGGGGCCATCCCGGTAACCGTGCTCCCCCTGGAAATCGTCGGCGCCTAAAGAGCGTCAAAGGAAAGGACATCGTCATGGCTCAAACGCAGTTGGTAAAGTCAGATAAGTACGGGACCCTCAAGGTGATTCAGTCGTACCATGAGGGCCCCAGAATCGTCCACCGTCTGGAAAACGGGGCTTATGTTTTTGACACCGGTTTGCCGGTAACCGACAAGTCAGACCTCAGAAAATGCATCCCTGTGAAGTACCTCCAGACGGCCCTGGATTGGTTCGACAACAAGAGGGGCCAAGAGGAAAACCCGCCCCGGGCCATCAAGGTGCTGCCAGACAACCGGGTGGTTTTTGAGGATGATGGGACCGAAGTCACGAATATCCAAGACATCGTGTCCTACTGGGAGCCGGGCCCCTTCAGAGAGGCGGCCATGATCGCCTTTGCTGACAAGCTGAAGCGGGACAAAGAGGACAAGGGTCCGATGGGTATGGGACCGAAGGCCTCTCCCAAGAAGAAGGCGCCTCCCCCTCGGAAGGCGGCGCCCAAGGCGGTGGCCCAGCCTCCGGCCGTGACGACCTAAAGCCATGAGCGGCGGCGAACTGTCAAATAACCGGCTTCGCAGGTGCCGCAACCTGGACTGTCTCTATGTAGGACAACCGGATCCACGGGAGTACCCAGAGTGTGAGGAGCGCTGTCCTCGCTGCGGTACTCCCTGGGATCAACGGCCCGCCTGGAAGGGTCCCATCATCGACGACGGAAGGTAACATGGCCCAGCGTTGCGGAGTCCACAACTGTCCTGAACCATGCATCTACTGCGATCACGACTTCCCGGCCTTCAGTGGTTGGCGGGATCGTGTAGAGGCTCTGGAGCAGTTATACATCAACTTGACCAAGCGTGGTGGTGCGTACTCCTTAGCCGTACCTTTGGTCTCCCCAAACCCAGACTTGCCCCTCAGGGAGTTCAAGCCCAGCCAGGCTATCGCTGTGGTCCGTGATGTAGGTATCGGTGACATAGTGATGATGTCTCCGAGCCTAAAGGCCTTGAAGCTAAAAAACCCTGACCGACCGCTGGTTTTCGTCACGAAGCCAGAAAACTTCGATGTCCTGGCGGGGGCCAGCTACCTGGACGCCATGCTGCCGATCAACGCCTTCGATCCCAGAGGTTCTATAAGGTCTACGACCTGTGTAAGGCTGTCGAGACCGTCGATAACGGTGGAAAACTTACCCTTGACGAGTACTTTGCTAAGACCCGTCCAGAGTCTTCGCAGAGATTCTGGGCGTTACCGATGTCCCCAGGCCATTCGCCCTTGCCCCTCATGAGGGGGCTATGAGCACGATGATGGGGTATTTCAAGGGCCTCAAGCACCCGATCATTGGGTTGGCTCCCACCTGCCGGTCACCGCTACGGGTGATGCCTCCAGAGTATGTGGAGCCGTTGGTTAAAATGCTAACCTACTACGGTGGCACCGTGGTGCTTCTGGGGAAAACCGAGTCGTGGAATCGGCCGCTGGCTATGCTCAGGGCCAAAGGCATGACCAACTTCATTGACCGGCTCACTATTAGAGACCTGGTCGCTGCCATCTCCCTGACCGATGTGATGATTACCCCAAACACAGGGTCACTACACATCGCCGGTTCACTCGGGGTCAAAACCCTGGCCCTGGAGGGTAACAACGACCCCAAGACCTTCGTGAACATTTACCCGTCTGCGAAGGCTTTGCAGCCCAGCAAAAAGGAACTCCCCTGCATCCCCTGCGGCGACCAGCGCAGAACCTGTGGATGAAGCGAAGCAGTTCGTACTGACTGTATGCAACTTCTGACCCCAGAACGGATCTACCATGGGCCAAAGGGTCTATAACGGCCGGAACATCGCCGTCCGAGATATTTCTGGACCATGTCGGTGGCGCTGAAATCACCGACAAGACCTTGGTAAAGTTGGCCGGGATCTTGGCTACAATGTTCGGACTTTCGACAGCAACATGGCAGAAGAGCTCTACCGGCTGTTCAGTTACGATCTGATCATCGTCGAACTGCTGGCTCTTTGATAAGGCGAAGCTCGGCATCGTGATGAAGGCCATCACCGAGGTGCCCTACATCAAGCTGGAGCACGACCACCGTAGCCTGGAAGATTTGCCGCAGGGGAGATTTCCAAGGGAGTACGCCGACAAGCTGTTCAAACACTCAGCGTTCAATGTTTTCGTGTCACCGGCCCACCGGGCAACTACGGCGACATGGCCCGGGCGGCGTCTGTATTTTCCCGCCGATGGATGTTGACATGGGCCGGCCGGTCCCCGGGCTTGGAGCCCAACGCTGGCCTTCTGGGGTCCCTCGCAAGGCCAACCTGAAGGAACACAACAACGGGGCAACGCCGACCTGAACAAGTTCCGGAAGGACAACCCGCATATCCGAATAGATTATATGGGGAAGGTGGTTCCACCTGACAAGATGCCTGAGGTTTACTCAGCCTACGAATATTTCGTCCACCTACCCATCGTCAAGTGGTCATGTGAGCGATTATCTTCGGGCGGCCCCGTGCGGCTGCAAATTGTCACCAACTCCAACGAGGGGTCTCGTGGGGCAGGATTTTAGCGACCCGGAAGCTCTACGGGCCTGGATAAAGGAGAATCAGTACCAATTCTGGTACGAGGTCGACCACAGGATATCTTCCCCAAAACCACAATGCGCTTCTCGTGACAGGGCGACAGCCTTCGCAGGATGCCACCTGGCCCAGTTGCTCTTGAACAAGGGCATCGGTTTGTTGTACATCCAGAAGGACGAATGGCTCAGAGGCCGATGTTTTAGACATCCTGCCAGCGGAAACCTTTGAAAAAATCAAGTGGGTTTTCTGCGACCTTCTTGATCGCCGCTCCTGTCTCGATCTGTTCGAATGATCAATTCGATGGAGTCTTTCACCTGGCGGCCCAGTCCCATCCCCACGGGGTTCGGCCTCCTTTCTACACCCAGCAGGTGAACGCTGTTGGCACCCTGAACCTTCTGGAGGGCCTACCCAGGGACACCAGGTTCATGTTCTGTAGTACCTCAGAGGTCTATGGAGCCCCTGACCTGAAGGAAGGTGAACGGATCAGCGAGGATTGGCCCATCACTACGGTAAACCCTTACGCCTCATCCAAGGCTGCCTCCGATATCTTCGTGCAGGAGCGGATCCGAAACGGCTTCGTGGACGGCGTCATCACCCGGGCCTTCTAGCACACCGGCCCCCGCAGGGGGAAGATCTTCTCCATCAGCTCCGACGCTTACCAGATCGCCATGATCTTGGCTGGCCAGCATAAACCGGTCATCCGGGTAGGGAACTTGTCCAGCCGCCGGGCGGTCATGGATGTCCGTGACTGCGTGGTTGCCTACTACGAATTGATGATGAAGCCGTCCACTGGGGTGTTCAATGTAGGCGGCGACAATTCTTTTACCATGGGAGACCTTCTTTGTAAGATGCTCGACATGTACGGGCTATCAGGGAAAGTCGCGATCGAAACCGACCAAAAGCTGTGGCGCCCCATCGACATTCCCATACAGATGCCCGACACCGACAAGGTCAAGAAAGAGATTAGCTGGGACTGCAAGTACACAATAGACAGGACCCTCGCAGACCTGGTTAACTACTGGAGAGCCAAAATTGCTTAACCCGGTAGACAAAGCCTTTGCCATCCCAGGACTTGTGGCCAGGAGTGAACTGGAGCTGCTCTACGAGTTTGCCCAGCAGATGGACTCAATCATCGAGGTCGGCAGTTCCAGGGGACGCAGCACCTACGCCTTGTGCTCCGGCTGCCGGGGTACGGTCTATGCGGTTGACCACTTTCTTGGACTAAAAGAAGAAGGCAGCACCTACGATGAATTCATGGAAAACATGAAGGGGTTCTCAAACCTGGTGGTGCTGCGGATGACCAGTGAAGAGGCCGCCACCTCAGGGCTGATCCCGCCCCTGGTTGACATGGTATTCCTCGATGCTGATCACGCCCATAAACCGTTTAAGCGTGACCTGAAGCTGTGGTCTCCCCGGGCACGGAAGCTGGTATGTGGACATGATTATGGCCCCGGATTTCCGGGCGTAGAACTGGCTCTCTCAGAATATTACCGAGACAGGAAGGTTGTCGCACCCCA
>CBCOTF020000321.1:0-1115 GCA_965112955.2 Desulfarculales bacterium | reverse complement strand
TTAGGGCCATCCCCTGGGCCACGGTGACATCGGCCACCTTGGCCTCGGTGAGCAGAACAAAGTTGGGCATGTAATCATCATAGCCCAACATGATGTGAGCCTTGACCCCGCCTTTGGTCCGTTTGTACTCGACCCAGGGGAACAGGCTCAGGCACAGGGTGATGGTGGAGGAAGCCAGGCTCAGGAGCTTGTTCTTGAATTTGAATTTGCCCTTTTTCCTGCCCAGGGAGCCTTGAGCACGGAAGCGTTCCATGGCTTTTAAGAACAGGGCTCGGAACAAGGACGAGGGCCTGTGCTGGTTGGCGTAGGACAGGGTGGACCTTCTGGGGGCCTTTCTTACCCTGCCAAGGTGGGACAGCTTGCCCAGGCAGCAGGAAAGATCCCGGTAAATATCCCTTAGGGAGTCGGCCCTGGCCAGATGACAGAAGAGCATGGCCACGAACTGGGTCCAATAGGGAAATCCCTTGATCCTGACCGTGACACCGTGTTCTTTGACCAAGGCGGCGGACTCAGTGCGGGGGAAGTGATGCCGCAACTGACTGAACAGGCTGGCTACTCGTACCATGGCCTTCCCCTATCTTGGTTGCGGTATTGTTGGCTTTTGGCAGAACCACACTACTACGCTGAGATGAGGGCATTTCGCTTCGATCACTTAGCCGGTTTTTGAGAACCTATCTTGGACAACACTGACTTCAGGAAAAGGGCCACGCGCTGCGTGGCCTTGGACCGTACCGTCTTCCTGGCCTGCAGGCTATCCGAGGCTCCCAGTGCCGCTGATCGGCGAGCAAATCATCCTCCTCTACCACGACCATGACCTCGACCGCGTAGAGGTTCTATTGGAAAATCGCTCCCATGGCTTGCTCAGGCCGCTGGACCTCGCTGTAAATTGCAAGGTCAAACGCGATTACCATCTGCTGCGCTTAGAGTCCAGCTCCACCACGGCCTCCACTGGCGGCTCCCTTTTCTCGCAAAAACCAGACCCGGAGGTCAGCAACTCATGAAACCAAACTACCGCGCCTTCTTCCCCCTCACCAGGGAACCCTCCGGCTCTAACCTAGTGCCCAAGGGAATAATGCAGACCACCGAGGTCCTCGGCGTGGCCAAACGCTTCGAAT
>CBCOTF020000320.1:0-2660 GCA_965112955.2 Desulfarculales bacterium | reverse complement strand
CCATCACCTCTAAAACGGCGTTAGATTTGAGGCGGGTGACGAAGGAGACGCCCTGGCCGGTCCCTTTGTCAAACAGGGCATAGCTCTGGGAACCCCGGTCCAAAACCAGGATGGAGCCAGGGGTTAGGGCCTTCCCCTGGGTCACGGTCACATCGGCCACCTTTGCCTCGGTGAGCAGGACAACGCTGGGCATGTAGCCGTCGTGGTCCAGCATGACGTGAGCCTTGACCCCGCCCTGAGCCCAATTGTACTCGGCCCAGGGGGATAGGCTCAGGCACAGGTAGATGGTGGAGGGGCCCAGGCTCAAAAGCTTGTTCTTGAATTTGAACTTGCTCTTTCTCCTGCCCAGGGAGCCTTGGGCACGGAAGCGCTCCATGGCTTTGAAGAACAGGACTCGGAACAAGGACGAGGGCTTGTGCTGGTTAGCGTAGGGCAGTGTGGCCTTTTTGGGAGCCGCGCGCACCCCAAGGGGGGACAGCTTGCCCAAGCAGCAGGAAGGATCTTGGCAGACCTCCCTTAGGGAGTCAGCCCTGGCCCGAGGTGACAGAAAAGCATGGCCACGAACTGGGTCCAACAGGGAAATCCCTTGGTCCTGACCTTGGCACCGTGCTCCTTGACCAAGGCGGAGAACTCAGTACGAGGGAAGTGATGCAGCACTACGCTGGGATGACGGCATCTCTCTTCGATCACTTAGCCGGCTTTTGAGAACCTATCTTGGACAACACTGTCAGCCAAACTAAAGAAGGTCCTCCTGCACAGAGCGACCAGTATCCACCTCTCCACCAGTTGCGCCCCCACCTCGGCCTTGGCCTTGTCACGGGATTTTAGTACCCGGACGGGCAAAACCGCCGTGTCGTAGTGGACGGCCATCTTCTGGTAGATCGGGTTGATGTCGGGCTCGTAGAGGCAAGCCTTGCTTACCTCAGACTTGAGGTTGTCGATAACCATCAACTCCGTCACCCCGCCAAAAAACTGGAAGGCCCTCTGGTGGGAGCCGATCCAGTCGGGCAGACCCTAGGTCCACGTGACCCCGGCAAAGGTGTAGCTGCTAGCGCCCAGAACCACCACGAAAATCTGGACCGCCCTAACCTCAACTGTCAGGGGGGCCACTACGTCCACGGTCTGGCCGACATAATCGATAAACGTCTTCTCACCGACCCGGTACTCCTGACACATGACCAGCCTTAGCCTGCCCGACCATTCCCGATAACGCTCGCAAAACCAGCTGTATTGGTAGCCCAATGTTGGTCCTTGCTTTGTTCTGATCGGGGATTAAGGTAACTTTTTCAGATTGGCTTGACCAGGTAGGGATTTTTATCCCATTATTCTAAATGTTGGATGTGGATCCAGGAATGAGGAAGTGCCCAAGGGTGGTGGAGCACCCCTGCCCCCGAGAGACGGGAATAACTCCCTGCAATCTAAGCTAGCCCGGGGCAGATGGGGCCCTGGCTTGCCGCGCTTCCGCCAGCGCCACTAGCTCAAGGGAAGGGTGCCGTTGTCCTGGCACGGCCCCCCGGTCTACACCTGAGCGAAACACCCTCATGGAGGACCGACATGGACGAGGACCGGAAAAACTAGTAGCCATCTTCCGTTTCGGCGTCATCAGCGACTTTTTTGCCAGGGGCCACATGAAGCGTGGTGAACGGGAGAGGTTACTGCGGGACCAAGTGGCCCCAGCGGTGGTAAACCCCCTTCTCCAGCCGCACCAGGCTGTCGCGCTCCACCACCCTGGGATGTAGATCAGGCTCTACCGCCAAGGCGACTGCAAGCTGGAATCCCTCCACCCTATGGGCAGGATGACCGAGGCGGCCGCAGGGCCTTAGACAAGGACACCGCCCAGGCCCTGGTCCGCCTGCGCAGGGGACTGCCCACTGCGTCAGTGACTACCCTCATCAACGAGATGATACGCTGACGCTTGACCTCGCTGGACATAATCCTCAAGGCGCCCACCGTCTACCGCTTCCTGCACTAGCAGGGGCTGGTGGGCAAACAGACCGCCCCACCTGTCGACCGCAGGCGCTGCGGGGCCGAGCTGCCCAACGACATTTGGCCGAGAGTGACGCCATCATGCACGGGCCGACGCTCATGGTGGGCGACAACCGGCGCGAGACCTACTTCTTCGCCTTCATAGACGATAGGAGCCGCCTGATCGTCCACGCTGAATTTTACCTCTCCGAGGGCCTGACGACTTATCTACAGGCCTTGCGCTAGGCCTTGCTCAAACGGGGGTTACCACGCAAACTCTACCTCGACAACGGCCCAGCCTTCCGCTCCCACCGCCTGGAAGAGATCACCGCCTCCCTGGGCATCGCCTTGGTCCACTCACCGCCCTACGTGCCCCAGAGCAGGGAAAAAGTCGAAAGATTCTTCCGCATCGTCAGGTCCCAGTTTCTTCCCGGCTTCAAGGACGGCACCCTCGGGACATCAATGAGGCCCTGGAATGCTAGTCTATCACCAGCGCAAGCATCTGGGCACCGGACAAGCCCCCTTGCAACGCTTCACCAGCAAGATGGGGTGCGTCAGGCCAGCTCACGCCGACCTGGAAGGCTACTTCAGAAAAAGGGCCACGCGCTGTGTGGCCCTGGTCCGCACCGTCTCCCTGGCCAGCAGACTATAAGAGGCCCCAGTGCCTCTGATCGGCAAACAAATCATCCTCCTTT
>CBCOTF020000319.1:0-6792 GCA_965112955.2 Desulfarculales bacterium | reverse complement strand
ACGGCCAGGGTGGAGGTGGAAAAAGCAACCGCTCAAGCTGCGTCTCATCCAAACTAGTGATGAGGGGCCAGGACAGACCGGCGCGCGCGGCTCGACGCAGGTAACCGAACACCGTGGTCCGGTCTATCCCGCAACTCTTGGTAATGTCCAGGTTGCTCAGCCGGCCTCATACTTCAACCGAAGTACTTCCTTGATCTTACGCATGGATAACCTCTCCGCCAGCATATGCACCCTCCGTGTTGAAAAGGCGCAGTATAGCCAATCAGGTGCTACCCAGCGTCGCCTACTACCCCAAGTGGCCCACATCTCATGGAATAGGTGCCCCACTTGCCATGGGCTCGGTGGCCCATATCGCGTGGAGTCACTGCCCCGCTTGAAACGAAATCCGCATCCTGTGGTGAGCTCACTCCTTAGGGCTAGTTCAGCTTGTCAATCATCTTTGCGGCGGTCTTGGCTTCGGCGCTCTTTGGGTAATCCTTGATCAGGTTGCCCAAGACGATCTTGGCCGTGCGCTTGTCGCCCAGCTCCTTGAAGGCCATGCCCTGCTTCAAGAGCGCGCCAGGGGCCTTCTCGCTTTGAGGCCAGCGCTTGACCAACTGATTGTAGGTCAAGATAGCCTCCTCGTACTTTTTCTGGGCGTAGTAAGACTCGCCTACCCAAAACTGGGCGTCGTCGGACAACTTGTCCTTGGGATCTTTCTTGATCAGCTCCTCGAAGTGGTCGCGGGCCGACTCGTAAAATTTTTGCTTGTACAGGCGCAGGCCCAAATCGTAGAGTCCCTGGGCCGACTTGGGTGCCGCCGCCGAGGTGGGCCTGTCCTCGTCATCGCTGGGTCGGGCGACGGACTTGGGCGCCGGCTTGGGAAGGGCAGCCACCGGTGCCGGCATAGGCATGGGCACGGGCGCTACAGCGGCCGGAGGCGGCGCGCCGGAGGCCTCGCCACCCAGGATGCCCAGATAGGCCTCTAAGCGGGCTAGCCGTTGCTCGGTCTCGACCTGGGCCCCGGGAGATCCGGAGCCCATCACCGTCTCGTCCAGGCGGCCGTTGATGCGCGCCAACTCCTGGCGCACGTAGTCCATGTCGGCCACCATGCTGGCCTGGGGTCCGCGACTGCCTTCCAGGCTGCGGGAAAGCAGGTCCACCCGACGAGTGAGCTCGCGCACCTTTTGCTGCTCGCGGGCCACCTGGCCTTGTAGGGCCTGGAACTCCTGCTGATCCACCACGGAGCAGCCCTCGGCCAAGATCAAGACCAACAGCAGGAACAGGGCTAGGGTTAGCCGAGTTATGCTCATCTGCCTCCCCCTCTATGACTGGGCGGGCTAGGCCGGAGCCTTGGCTTACTTTATGACGAAGTGGGCCCGGCGGTTAGCCGCGTGTGCCGCTTCGCTACTCCCCTGCATCAGGGGCTTCTCCTTGCCGTATGTCACGGTCTCCATGCGGGCACTGGAGATGCCCATGGCCTGCAAATAGGCCGCGGCGGCGCGAGCGCGCTTCTCGCCCAGGGCCATGTTGTAGCTGGCCGCGCCGCGCTCATCGCAGTGGCCCTCCACAATGACGTTCAGTTCGGGATGGCTCTGCATGTAGCCAGCCTTGTCGTTCAAGATCTGCTTGGCGTCGCCGCGCAGGTCGTAGTGATCGTAGTCATAATAGATGTCCTGGTTGGTGAAGATCTCGCGCATCTGGGCCTCGGTGCCGGTCAGACCGCGGCCTTCCTGGCCCTCGCGTAAGCGCTGCTCGCGCAGGCGGCGCTCCTCCTCGGCCTTGAGCCGAGCCTGCTCCTCGGCGGAAAGCTCACCGGGTGCGCCAACTTCCTTCTTGCTGCAACCGGTGGAGGCCCCCACCGCCAGACCCAGGATCAGGGCCAATACCAAAGTCCAAATCAAGCGCTTTTTCACTTTATCCTCCATAGCCGATAAAATTGTGTGTATCTCACCTAGTTCCAATCACGCCGCGGGGCGACCAGGCCGGGTCGCTGTTTTCACCGGATATCTCGGTGATTCTGCGCAGGGGCTGGCCGGACGCGGTCATGACGTATATCTGATACCGTCCTGTGCTGCGGTTGGCATAAGCGATGAACCGCCCATCGGGCGACCAGGAGGGGTCCTCCCCGCCGCCGTGGTCGCCGGTGAGAATCTGCTGGTCGCTGCCGTCGGGGCGTATGGTGGCTACTTGGAACAAGCCGCCCACCTCAACCTGGAAGGCGATGCGGTCCCCGCGGGGCGACCAGTCCGGCGCGGCGGCGTATTTGTAGCCGTAGGATATCCGCCGGATCTGGCCGCTACCCATGTCGCGCACGTAGATTTGGGGATTGCCCGAGCGGTCGGAGACGAAGGCTATCTGGCGCCCGTCGGGACTGAAGGTGGGCGCCACCTCGATGCCCCAGCCGTCGGTAAGATTCTGCCCCACGTTACCGGCCTGGTCGCAGAGGTAGATATTGGTCTTGCCCGAAAAGCTCAAGGCCGCGGCTATGCGTCCGTCGTTGCGGAAGACCGGGGTGAGGTTGACGCCAGTCTTGTTCAGGACCACCTGGCCCGAGCCGCCGGCCAGGGCATGGATGGCCACCGTGGGATGGTGGTTAATGTAGGTGGTGTAGGCCAAGAACTTGCCGTCGGTTGACCAGACAGGAAACAGCGTCAGGTCGCCGCGGTTGGTGAACTGACGAGAGTGGGAGCCGTCGAAGTTCATGAGCCAGACTTCCTTTTTGCCCCCCTCGGCGTGCACAAAGGCGATCTGGGTGGAGAAGACCGATTTTTGGCCGGTGATAGCCTCCATCACCTCGTCGGCGAAGCGGTGCATCATGGCTGGCAGGTCGCCGGGCACCCCGTCGTAACGTCGCCCCACCATCAGCCTGCCGTCGGTGACGTCGTGCAGCTTGCACTCGATGCCTAGGCTGTTGCCCGCAAGGGTGTACTCAGCGGTGATCAAGAGCTCGGCCCCAATGCGCTTCCACTCCCGGGGGTTGACGGCCCCGGCGCCGCTAGACAGATAGATTTTGGGGTCCAGGACGTCGAAGAGCCCGGTATAGGTCAGGTCGGTGCTCAAGATGCGGTTGCCCTCGCCACCCAGGGATTGGAAGCCGGCCGCCGGGTTGGGCTTAAATTCGGGCATGGCTAGAGGCAGCTTGTACGAGGAAGGTTTGGTGATGTCGATGTAGACCCGCGCTGGCGCAGGGTCCGGCCAGGTCAGGCCCAAGGCCAGCAGCAACAGGCAAAACAAGGCGGTGATTTTATTCATGGCTCTCATTTTTGCTCAACCTGTAACGTCCTCGACCCTGAAACGTATACCCAGTTCGCGCAGATCCCCCGGCGGCGGGGGATAGGGCGCAGCTTTTTCGGTGGCGCGCACTGCCGACTGATCGAAACGGGCGTTGCCCGAACTCTGCTCCAGCCAGGCCCTTTCCAGGCTACCGTCAGCCTTGAGCCGTATTCCCACGATGGCCACTAGGCCCTTGGGCTTCTGCACCAGCACCTCGGAGAGCACCCAGGCCGCCTGAATGCGCTGCCACAGCTCGGTGAGGTAGACTTGGTCCCGCACCGAGGGGGTGCCGCTGGCCCCGCCACTGCCCGCCGGGCCCGAGGTGAAGGCCCCACCCACTCGGTTCTGCCGGGTAGCCGCCTTTTCCTCCAGGCGGCTCATGACGTTGCCCAGGCGCTTCTGGTCGCTGGCCTTACTTTGCAGGCTGGCCAGACGCTTCTCCAGCTCCTTGACGGCGTCCAGCGAGGGCTCTGTCGGCTTGGGCTCGGAGCGTTTCTTCACCACCTCGGGCTTGGTGGCGATAGCCTCCTTAGGCTTGGGCTGGGGTTCCGGCTTGGGGATCTCCTTCACCTGGGGCTTGGGCTCCGGCTTAGGCGCCGGAGGGGCCGGCCTGGACGCCGGCGGGGCCTTGAGTGCCGCCGCGGGCGATCCAGACATACCCACCAGCTGCACCTGGTAGGTAGGCGCGAAAAGCTCAGCCTTGTTGGGGCCCCAGGAGCGCCAAAAAATCATGGCCGTCAGCAGCAAAAGGTGCACCCCCAGGCTGGCCGCCAGGGCCCAGCCCAGCTGCTCCCCGGACTCGTGGCGAAAGAGTCTGCCCACCCGAGCGTTCAAGGGCCCTTCTTTTTATCCGGCGCCACTACTTTCTCGGGTTCGGTGACCATGCCCAGATTGCTCACCCCGGCCTTGCGGGTCTCGGACATGACCTGCACCACCACCCCGTAGGGCACGTCCTTGTCCGCCCGCAGGTAGACCTTGGTCTCGGACTTGCGCCCGGTTATGCCGGCGATCTTCTCGGCCAGTCCCTCGGTGCCCACCTCGAACTCGTCCAGGAAGACCTTGCCCTCGCGGGTCACGGTGAGTATAAGAAGCTCCTCGTTGTGCTTAAGCGCGATCGAGTCGGTCTCCGGCAGCTTGACGTCCACCCCCTGGGCCATCATGGGGGCGGTGACCATGAAAATGATTAGGAGCACCAGCATAACGTCCACCAGAGGCACCACGTTGATCTCGCCCATGAAGCGGCTTTTGCCCGAGCTGACGCCCGCCACGGCTCACTCCCTACTAACAGTGTTTCGGAGAAAAACATCCCCAAGGTCCCCAAGCAAACCAGTTTGCTTGGGATGGATGCATGGCTTTCTCCTCTTGGCGCTTGCCAAAAATAATTTTTGGTAACCTTACGAACTTACGCCCAATGGTCATTTAGCATCAGTTTGAGCGGACCGCCCTCGGGATTCACGGCCAGGCTAGGGCCTGGCTGAGATGAAGCTATGGCCCGCCTAGGAGCTTGTCGGCGGATACCCCGCCAGGCTCCTAACGCCTGGTCTCGCCGGGGTGCACGGCCTCCACGGCCGGGGCCGATCCCTGGCGGCGCATGAGGTCTCGCTCCACTAGGTTCAAAAAGTCTTGGGTGAAGGAAGCCATCTCCGCCTCCAGCACCTGGATGCGCCGATTGAAGTGGTTGTAGAACACTACAGCGGGGATGGCCGCGAAAAGGCCGGTGGCTGTAGTGACCAGGGCCTCGGCGATACCCGGAGCCACGGTGGCCAGGTTGGCGGCGCCGGTGGCCCCGATGGAGCGGAAGGCGTCCATGATGCCCCAGACCGTACCGAAAAGCCCGATAAAGGGGGCCGTGTTAGCACAGGTGGCCAGGAAGGTCACGGCCCGACCCAGGCGGGTACTCTCAGCGGCCATACCCCGGTTAAGGGAGCGCCCCAGGTTATCGATGATTCCCTTGGCCGCCTTGGCGGAGTCACCGCCTTCGCCGGGTTGGGCGCGCATCACCTTGCCCAACTCGCCATAGCCCAGGCGGAAGACCACGGCCATAGGGCTAGTCACCAGGTGCTTGGTCTGGGTATAGGCCGCCGACAAACTACCGGCATGCCAGAACGTTTCCTGGAATTCCTGATCCTGGTTCTGAGCGTCGCGAATGGCTTTGTACTTGGACAGGATCACTGCCCAGCTCAACACTGAGAACAGGATGAGCACCAAAAGCACCAGCTGCACCACGAGGCCCGTGTGCCACACCAGTGACCACACGTCGAGGCCGCCACTGGCGCCGCTGGCCTGGGAGCTCAGGGAAGGAAGGGCTTCGGTGAGCAATCCCCAGATGTAGTTGGTCATGGTTTCACTATCCCACATTATATAGTATCTACTATAGTCAGGGGTCGGCGCAAAGTCAAGAATCCCCAAGTATTCGTAGCTCGGGGCCAGCGAATTTTATCTCCACCGGGCAAGCATTTAAAGGGGTGGCTCGCCAAAAATTACACCCAGGCCCAAATGGGGGCCATTGCCCCTGGCCCAAGGGCATCCCCTGGTATATATTTAATTACTACTAATGGTTAGGAGTACGATCATGGGACGGATGCCCGTACGCGGCCTATTTCTGGACCTAGATGGCACTCTAGCCGACAGCATGCCGGTGCTGGAGCGGGTCTATTTCCGCTTTCTTAAGGGACGTGGCCGCGCCGGCAGCCAGGGGGAGTTCGCGGCACTAGCCGAACTGCCCCTGGCCGACACCGTGATCAGGCTTAAGGAGCTGCACCATTTGCCCGACCCGCTCCAGGAGCTTTTGGCAAACTATTACGAGTTGGTGGACAGCGTATACCAGACCGCGGCCCAGGCCGCCCCCGGAGCGACGGAGCTGCTCAACGCCGCCCAGATGCGGGGCATAACGGTGGTGGTGGTTACCTCGGCCTGGGCGGAGGTAGCGCGGGGGTTCCTGCACAACCACGGGTTGTGGCATCAGGTGCACGCCGTGGTAGGGGCCGATGCCACCCGCCGGGGCAAACCCCACCCCGACCCCTACCAGAAGGCCCGACAGACCGGCTTCTCAAGAGGCCCTGGCCGTTGAGGACACCCCCACGGGAGCAGCCTCGGCCCTGGCCACCGGCATCGCCACCTATATCATAAGCCCCCAGGAACAACGCCCCCAGGTTCCCGGCGTCGCCGGCTACATCCGACGCCTGGACGAACTGATACCCCTTCTGCCGGGTGCCCCCGGCAGCATGCCCTCCGCTGGGCACTAGCGGGTCGGTTGGCGCTAAGGCCCGACAGTTTTGCCAGCTCCCGTTTAGAGATCGCCGCGATAGAAGCGGGCGGGGGTAACCCCCGCTCCTGCCTAAAAAATATATACCAAGATGCCTTAATTGCCTCTTCGTCATCATGAAAGGAATTGGTGTAACTCCGGCGTCATGATGCAGCGATCCACATGGCCGAGTTGAAGCAGGAGGCAATCATGGACGGCTGGCGAGCTTCTAGCCCTTGGCCTGGGGTTCAACCGCCCGGGCGGCTGGTGGGACAGCGTGTGGACACCGATAA
>CBCOTF020000318.1:0-1377 GCA_965112955.2 Desulfarculales bacterium | reverse complement strand
GGACAGGCAACCGCCAGTGAAACAAAAAACACCAGCCCAAAAGCGGCGGCCTTATTTCAAAAGCTGCTAAAATTATAGATAATTAACCGTTTTTATAAGATCATTTTTAGCCGCCACGCCTGTCTTGGACAGCACTGAGATAATCAGAAAATTTTCATCAAATTAATCCGAAAAACAACAAATATAAGCTCCTGCCTGGCATCCATCAACCGGTCCAAGGCCGGTACGGCCGAGGGCTCCATCAAGATCCCCAGGGCTTAGGCCGCGCAGCCCCAATCCCCGGCCAAGGGCAGGTCCAAAAGGGGCAGCAGCAGCCCCCGACCCGCCGGCGGTTGTCACGATGCCTGGGCGGGCCATGGCCAGACGCCTTAGGGCCCCAGGCCACGCCAGCCTGCAAGGGCGGATGCTCCAGTTATTTGGCTCCGGTATCCAGCCGGTATCCAGGTGGGAGCATAGAATCTTGCCGTACTCCGGGGCTAAGGCCGGCGTCTGGCCAGACCTCGCCCTTGGCCTGGGGAGCTGTGCCCCGAAGATGGACTCGGCCCCCTCCGTTAAGCCCCTACATCAGGCGGCGCAGCAGCTCACATAAGATGTCCAGGTTGTCACCGGTCAGGCGCGCCAGCAGAAGGCCCAGGAAACTCACCGCCTGCCAGCGCTCATCCTCCCCGGGGGTGCTTAAGCCCGAGAGCAGGGCACGCAAGAGCGGCTTGACCTTCATCCCCGCCAGTGGCTCTGACCAAAAGCCTAACGCAAAAACCAGGTCCGGTGCCTGCAACAGACGCCGAACCTGATTTTTGATCGCGTTGGATTTGGCCAAAGGGACGGGGTTAGAGCTTGCAAGCGCAGGCAGGCACGCCGCTGGCCTTGACCGCCTGGGCCACCTTCAGGCCCAACTCGTGGCACTTGTGCAGAGCCGCGTGGTCGGGCACGTATTGGTGACAGAGTCCCTCGTCTATGACCTGGAGTTTCATGTCCGCCAGGTATTCGTTCATGTGCTTGACTGCCTCGCCGCTCCAGCCGAAGGAGCCGAAGGCCGCGGCGATTTTGTCCGCTGGTTTGAAACCACGCATGTAGGTTAGTAGGTCGGCCATGCGCGGTAGCATGCCGTTGTTCAGGGTGGCCGAGCCGAAAAGCAGGGCCTTGGCGTCCAAGACCTCGGTGAGCACATCGCTGCGGTGGTTGGTGGCCAGGTTCATCAGCTTGACGCACAAGCCCTCGTCGATTATGGCGTCGCTCACGGCCTTAGCCATCTTCTCGGTGCTGTGCCACATGGTGTCGTATATCACCACGGCCTTGGCCCAGGCCTCCTGGCGCGACCAGCAGTCGTAGGCCTTTATGATCTTGCCGGGGTCGCGCCAGACAGGGCCGTGATCCGGG
>CBCOTF020000317.1:0-4348 GCA_965112955.2 Desulfarculales bacterium | reverse complement strand
AGGCTGCAACGAAAAGTACGATGGTAACCAGATGGCAGGGAGTTATTCCCGTCTCTCGGGGGCTGGGGTGCGCCACCACCCTCGGCTCCTTCCTCATTCCTGGACCCACATCCAAGGTCCAGAATAATGGGATAAAATCCCTACCTGCTTGAGCACGGCACAGCGGGTAGCTGTGGGCAGGTTACGCTCCTTAGCCTCAGCCTTTCGGACCTCGTCCACGGCGGTGGTGAAGAATTGGACTACATGGAACCAATCCACGGTGACGTTGACGCCGGGGAAGCCATCGCCGATGGCGGCCAGGAAGGCTGGTGACATGTTGCAGACCACCTCGGCAATATTGTTGTGATCGCCGCCATGCTCACGCAGGAAGCGGCGGAGCAGAACCAGACAGCCCTTGCCTTCGCTGGGGGTAACAAAGAGGATCGATTTTTGCTTGCGGTCTAGGTCGATGAAGATGGTGATATAGCTGCGGCCCCGCTTGGAGGCGGTTTCGTCCAGAGCCACGGCCTTGACCCCGCCCAGATCCATTTTGGACAGGGCCTGAGGCACGTATAACTGGACTACCTGCCAAAGTCGCGCGTCGCTGACCCTAATGATGCGGACCGCAGCCAGCACGGGCATCTCCCGCACCAGAGTCGTGGCCGCCTGCTCGAATAGCAAGGTGAACCGGCTGCCCTCGCGAGTCCAGGGTATCTTGACCTGTTTGGTCCCGTGGTCGGGGCAGTCTCCACTCGAGGCACCCGGACGGTTACGTAACAATGATGTGGGAAAAATTTAGGAGGCGCCAGATGCATTCTTGGAGGTCGTGAGCCTTGCACAACCTGCCACACTCCGGGCAGGGGTACTCGGCTCACCGGTCGGCGGCAACCTCCAATAAAATCTTGGGGGGCTGTTTATTGGTATTCACACGTTATCCCACACACCGGAACTACACCAATTCCATTCATGACGACAAAGAGGCCACAAAAAATCTTTCAAGTGAGGCTCAGGCGGAGGCCCGTGCCCCGGGGGTGGCGGAAACGGGTCGTTTGGCGCCGTTATCCTACCCTTCATCCTGGCCTGGGCCTGTGGCTCCCGTTGTGGCTTGTTGGACCATATTATGACGGCGCTCCCGGCATGACCAAAGTCTATGCCATCTTCAGTCGGGGCATAAGCCCGCCAAGCAAGGGCGGGCGACATGGCCTGGTCGAACTCCGGTCGGTATTTAGCGACCCAGCCCTCCTATGTCCCGGGACACCGGTTTAGGCCCTTCCACCGCTACCGGCTTAAAGAGTATGTACTCCAGCACCTGGTCGTCCTCCATCACCGCCACCAGGGAAAGATCCTCGTGGCCGACCGGCGCAAGGTGACCACGATGGCCGCCTCCGTGGGTTGGCCAAAGGTCTCCTGGTTTAACCGGTGCACCTGGTCCCGGCTCCGGGGCTCCTCGGTGCGTATTTGCAGCGTGATCCCTCTCGCGCCGGGATGCTTAGCCCTGGTTTTGCTCCAGGGCTAGCACCAGGCGGGCAAGCGTCTGGTTCACCGGGCAGGCCAAACCCAATCCTTGCCCCGCCGCCGCCACGTAGCCGTTGATGAACTCCACCTCGGTGCGGCGCTTGGCGCGGGTATCTTGCAGCATGGAGCTGATATTGTGCGCCGTGCGCCGGGCCATCACGGCCTCCTGCATGTTAGCGTGCAGGAACGCCACGCCCAAGGCTTGGCCCACGGCCATGGCCTCGTCCACGGCCTTGACCATCAGCGCCTTGGCCGCCGGCAGCTCCAGAAGCCGGCCGTTGGGCACTCCCAGGATAGCGGTCAGCGCGTTGATGCCCACATTGATGATCAGCTTGGTCCAGATGAGGTTTTGCACGCCCTCGACCACCTGGCAGGCGAAGCCGGCCCGGTCGAAGAGGCCGGCCAGTTCCGCGCAGAAGGCGTCGGGCTGGCCCAAGGCCGGCCCCAGGTGGGTCTGCCCTCGGCCGGTGTGGCGCACTCGCCCCGGCCCCAGCAGGGTGGCCCCCTCGCTGGTGATGCCCCCCAGCACCCGCCCCGGCCCCAGGGCCGCCACCAGGGCCTCCACGTTGCCGGCGCCGTTTTGCAGGGTTAATGCGCGGGCAGCTGCCGGCAGGTGGCTGGCCAGGGTCTGGGCCACGCCCTGGGTGTGGTAGGCCTTGACGCAGATTAGGGCCAGGTCAGCCCTCGCTCGGGCCTCTTGCGGATCGGCGCTGGCCGGCAGGGTGAGGTGAGTCTCGCCCTGGGGATCCTCCAGGCGGATGCCCTCGGCAGTGAGGAGGGCGGCGCGCTCCGGGCGGTGGTCCAGGATGGTCACTGTCGCGCCGGCCAAGGCCAGGTGGCTGGCCCACAGCAGGCCCACGGCTCCGGGACCGACGATGGTTATGCGCATGGTCCTACTCCTTGCCCCGCCTTGCCCGGGCCAGGGCAGGGCAAAAAACGGAAACCGTCTTTTCTTCGTAGGGTAGGGGTTTATCCCCTCTCGTCTTGGCGTATACGTGGGGGTGACGGGTGGGGGTAACCTCCGCCCCTACAAAAATCGAGACAGCCAAAATTGGCGTCCCCATCAGGGGGCGTCGAGGCTCTCGCCCTAAATTTTGAGCTGCTTGATCACCTTGGCGTTCATGGCGAATCCGTGCTCCGGCGCGGGGAAAACCCTGGATTCCACCTCTTGGTGATAGTCGCTCAAGGCCTTGTGCACCAGAGCGAAGAGGTCCACGTGCTGCTTGGCCATCTTGGGGGTCTTGCGGGTGGTGAAGCCCACCAGGTCGTGGAAGACCAGCACCTGGCCGTCGCAGTCGCCGCCGGCGCCGATGCCGATGGTGATCATGGTCACGGCCTCGGTGATGGCCGCGGCCAGGGGGGAGGGGATACACTCGAAGACAATCATATCCGCCCCGGCCTCTTGCAGGTCCTTGGCCGCGTCGATGAGTTTTTGCGCCCCCCCCAGGTCCTTGCCCTGCACCTTGTAGCCGCCCAGCTTGGAGACGCTTTGCGGTGTAAGCCCGATGTGGGCACAGACGGGTATGCCGGCATCCACGATGGCTTTGACCGTGGGGGCCCTCTCGCTGCCGCCCTCCAGCTTGACTATGTCGCAGCCGCCTTCCTTTAGGAAGCGTCCGGCGTTCAGGATGGCCTGCTCGTGGCTGATCTGGTAGCTCAAAAAGGGCATATCACCAATAAGCAAGGCGTTTTTCACCCCGCGCCGCACGGCCTTGATGTGGTGCAGCATCTCCTCCATGGTCACTGGCACCGTGGAATCCAGGCCCATGACCACGTTGCCCAGGCTGTCGCCTACCAGCACCGTGTCCATGCCCGCGGAGTCGGCCAACACCGCCGTGGGGTAGTCATAGGCCGTGATCATGCTGACCTTCTGTCCGTTTTTTTTCATCTGGTAAAGTTCGGGAATGGTTACCTTTTTGCGCTCCATGTGATCCTCTCCTAATTTGTTCTTCGTCGTTAACTGTGGAATTTGATGAGTTTTCCCAGTGGTGCGGCGATGAAATAGATCATGGTCATGAAGGTGAAGGCATTACGGTAGCCTCTGGCTCTTGGCCTAGCGGCCTAGTAATGATGCTGTTAAGCTTCTCGAGGCGGGCATTGGACTGGTTGGAGGTCCAGTGGCTTAAGATCAGGTGGGCATGCTCTTCCAGCGTCATGAACGCCCCGAGTATCGGGGCCAGGGTTTTGGTGTTAGGCGCTATGCACTGCAGGGGATAGCGGGTGAAGTTGGTGATGCGCCACTGGGCGGCTTGTACAGAGGTGGTTTTTCTGATCCAGCGTAGCATCTCCTTAGAGGCGCCAGGCGGTGGCGATGGCGAAGCCGCCGGTTTCCAGTTCGGTCAAAATTTGCTGCTGCTTTTCGGTTAGCCTGCCGCCATCAGCGGCCTTGGGCACGGTCCAGCGGGTGGCTTTGGGCAGTTTATGCTTCTTAGCTTCGGTCTTTTGGACCTCATCCACGGCGGTGGTGAAGAGTTGGACTGCATGGAACCAGTCCACGGTGACGTTGGCGCCGGGGATTTTTTCGCCGATGGCGGCCAGGAAAGCTGGCGACATGTCGCAGACCACCTCGGCAATATTGTTGTGATCGCCGCCATGCTTTCGTAGAAAGCGGCAGAGCAGGCCCAGGTAGCCCTTGCCCTTGCCGGGGATAACGAAGTAGTTGTGGCCCCCCCGCTTGAAGGCGGTTTCGTCCAGAGCCATGGCCTTGACCCCGCCCAGGTTCATTTTGGACAGGGCCTGGGCCACGTAAAACTGGACCACCCGCCAAGGGCGCGTGTCGCTGACCCCGATGATGCGAGCCGCAGCCAGCACGGGCATCTCTCGTACCAGGGTCATGGCCGCCTGCTCGAACAGC
>CBCOTF020000316.1:0-39717 GCA_965112955.2 Desulfarculales bacterium | reverse complement strand
CGCCACCGCCTGGCGGCTCAAGGAAATGCTGCGCTGGATCAGAAAGGCCACCTCTATACGGGCCACCCAGTGGCGCATCACCCACTTTATCCGCCATGCCCTGAAGTGCATAGCGCCTGACACCAAAGCCCTGGCCCCGGTCCTCAATGCGCTCATGATTCTGGAAGAGCATACCCACCTGACCCTAACCAGCTAGATCTCCAACTATTCCAACGCCCACTTGGAGGGGCTTAACGGCATCTTCCAGGCCGCCAGAGCAAGAGCCAAAGGCTACCGTAATATATTCACCTTCATGCCCATGATCTATTTCATCGCCGCACCACTGGGGAAACTCATCAAATTCCATAGGTAACGACGAAGAGCCCAATTTTTGTCTAGTGCTTCACCCATGCTTCCCCGCTAATAGGTAGGGCCGGCCACCCCGCCAGCCCTTTCAAGATAATCAACCGATACTATTGGTACCTGGGGCGGGACTCGAACCCGCACGGGATGTTACCCCGGGGGATTTTAAGTCCCCTGTGTCTACCGGTTTCACCACCCAGGCTTATAGCTGTCCGAGGCTCCGGCCACCCGAGGCCGAGTCAGCGAATAGCCAGCGAATTTGAGGCCAGGAAGGTCAGAAAGCTTTCCTTAAAACCGTCGATGTCCTCCTTGGTCAAGGTGCGGTCATTCAGGCCAATCCGCAGGCGGAAGGTGTAGCTCTTCATACCCTGATCTAGACCTTGACCCCCATAGGCAGCCAGGAACTCCCGGGATTGCAGCAGGGGATGTGCAAAAACGGCTACCACCTCTTTCAGGGTGGCGAAGCCTTGGGACGCAGGCCAGATGATGGAGAAATCCAGCCAGGAGCCAGGATAGACCGGCGGTATGGTCACGTGAAAATCGGGATAGGCCAAATAAGGCAGGGCGCTCAGGTTCAACTCCAGCCAGGCCACTTGGGCGTTGCGCTTGAAGGCTGCCAATGCCGGCCCCGTCAGGTAGCCCAGAGCGCCCACCAGGTTGTGTCCTTGCCAGATTTCCAGATGGCAATCAGGCTGCGCCCAGACCGCGCTGCTCTCACCTCCCGGGCGCAGGTCCAACTGCCCACAACCCAGGAGCAGGGACGCATCTGCCAATAGACCTTTCATCTTCAGAAACAAGAGCTCCAGCTCCGCGGTGCCGCCAGCCCGGCAGGCCACGGCCCCCAGGCTGTTGGTTTCCACGCGGTGTTTGGGGCCATGGGATTTGTACACGTGCCCCACCTCGAACAGCCTAAGCTCGTCGCGCTGAGCGTAGTTCTGGGAGATCAGCTCCAACAGGTTGGGGATGAGGGTAGTGCGCAGGCGGGCTTTATAGGGAGCCACCGGGTTGACCAGTGTAAGGGTTTGGCCAGGGTCCTGACCCAGCTTGGCCAGCCAGCGGTCGTCGTACCAACTGTAGTTGTGCACCTCCACGTAGCCCTGGGCCTGGGCCAGCAGACGGCGCAATTTGTGCTCGGCGCTCAGCAGATCGTTGAAGGCATAATGAGTGATTTCCACAGCGGGCAGGCGGTGGTGGATGTTGTCGTAGCCGTAGAAGCGGGCCACCTCCTCCACGATGTCCTGGGGTACACTGATGTCGCGGACGCTACGATGGGTTGGCACTTCCACGACCATCTCCTGGCCCTGGACCCGGGTGCTGAAGCCTATGGCCTGGAGAAGGGACTCCACCCGTTCCTGGGGCAGCGCCTCGCCCATATAGGCCGGCACGAAGCCCAGGGGCATGGAGATGGAGCGCCGTTCCTGGCCCAGGGTGCCGGCGTGAGTCAAGCGCGAGAGTACGGCCAGGTCTTGGCCGGCCTGGCGCACCAGGTGCAGGAAGCGGGCGATGCCGAGCGGCATAAAGGCCGGCGGCAGGTCTTTCTCAAAACGCTGGCTGGCGTCGGTGCGCAGGCCCAGGCGCACGGCTGTGCGCCGGATAGTCATGGGCTGGAAATTAGCGCTTTCCAGCAATAGGCGGGTGGTGGCGGGGGTGACCTCGGAGTGCAGGCCACCCATGATCCCGGCCAGGGCCACCGGCTCCTTTTCGTTCCAGATCATGAGATCGCTAGCTAGCATTTTGCGGGCGCTGCCGTCCAGGGTGGTGAACTCCCCGTCCTGGCCCAGCACCGCCACGCGCACCGCCTTGAAGTGGTCGACGTCAAAAGCGTGCATAGGCTGGCCGATTTCCAGCATGATGTAGTTAGTCAGATCCACCAGCAGGTTGATGGCGCGCAGTCCCACAGTGTGCAGCCGCCACTGCATGGCCAGCGGCGAGGGCGTCGAGGTCAGGTTGTCCAAGGCCAGGCAGCAGTAGCCTGGGCACAACTCGAAATCATCCACGCTCAGGGGAAAAGCCGGCAGGTCGCGGTACTGCTTAAGATCGGCCAGGCCCAAGGGCCTGAGCGGGCGGCCAAAGATGGCCGAGAGCTCGCGGGCGAAGCCGTAGAGCCCCCACAGATCGGGCCGGTGGGTGAGGCTCTTGTTGTCGATGTCGATGAGGTAGTCGGTAGCAGGGACCAGGGCGGCCAGGCGGGCTCCCACAGAGGTATCCGCCGGCAAGTCCATGACCACCTCGTGGAACTCGCCCAGGCCCAGCTCCTTGGCCGAGCAGAGCACACCCTGGGAGTCGTGGCCAGCCAGGCTGGCCCGCTCCACCCGCGTTCCCCCGGCCAGCACGGTGCCTGCCGGGGCAAAGGGGCTCTTGAGGCCTGGGCGCAGATTGGGGCCCCCGCAGACGCTCTGCACTTGGCGGCCCCCCAGGTCAACCTTGATCAAGTTGAGCTTGTCGCTGCCGGCGATGGGCTGCATGTCCATGACCTGACCCACCAGCACGCCGTCCAGGAAGCGCGGCACGGGGATCAGCTCCTCCACTTCGGCGGTTTTCATGGTCAACTCATGGGCGATGACCTGGGGTTCGATGCCGCTCAGGTCAACGTGCTGCCCGAGCCATGCCAGGGAGATTTTCATTGCTAGTATGCTGTCCAATAATGGTTGAGCGTTAGCTTCTCTCTCCGCGATAGCTGGTGGCCTTCCCCACACCCGGTTTCGCTAGAGCCTTGAGCCAAAGGATCACCGTTGGGAGCAAATTTATCTAGACCCTTGCCCGGGCGCACACCGCCAGAAAATTTTTGCTTTACACGCTGGCCGGAAATTGCTCTAAGAAGCGCACGTCACCGCTGTTCATCAGGCGTATTTCGGGGATGCCGTACTTCATCATGGCCAAACGGGTCAGCCCCAGACCGAAGGCGAAACCGGTGTATTGCGAGGCATCAACGCCGCCATAGTGCAGAATCCGGGGGTGCACCATGCCGCATGGCAACAGCTCTATCCAGCCCGAGTGCTTGCAGGTCTTGCAGCCGTCGCCG
Source organism: Desulfarculales bacterium (assembly GCA_965112955.2). Taxonomy (GTDB): domain Bacteria; phylum Desulfobacterota; class Desulfarculia; order Desulfarculales; family Desulfarculaceae; genus JACRDC01. Next base: position 36,353 of record CBCOTF020000316.1, on the reverse strand, counting down.
CTACAGATAAGGCACTGGCAGTCCAGCTCGAAGCCCGGCTCCACGAAAGGAAAGTAGCCGGGACGCAGGCGCACCTTGACGTCCTGGTGGAAAACCTGGTCCAGAAGCGCCTTCATCACCCCGATGAGGTGGGCGATACTCACGCCCCTGTCCACCATCAGGCCTTCCAGCTGGTAGAAGGTATTCTCGTGACTGGCGTCCACCTTTTCATAACGAAAGCAGCGGCCAGGGAAGATGGCGCGCAGGGGCGCGCCGTACTTTTCCAGCATGCGCACCTGGTTGGCCGAGGTGTGCGTGCGCAAGAGCATGCCGTTGGTCAGCCAGAAGGTGTCCTGCATCTCGCGAGCGGGGTGGTCGCTGGGGATGTTCAGGGCGTCGAAGTTGTAGTACTCGCGCTCCACGTGGAACCCGGTGCCAATGATGAAGGACATTCCCTGGAAAATCTGCTCCAACTCCATTTGCACTAGGGTGATGGGGTGCAGGGAACCCAGAGTGCGGTGGGTGCCAGGCAAGGTCAGATCCACGACGCCGACAGACTTGACCGCGCCGGCCGATTGCAGGCGCTCCATGGTCTGGGCCTGGGCTTCCTCAGCCCATTGCTTGATCTCGTTGAAGCGCCTACCGAAGTCCTTGCGCTCCTCTGGCGAGAGCTTGCCGAAGTCCATCGAACGGCTCAGGTTGGTGATGGAGCCCTTCTTGCCTAGATAGGCCACGCGTATCTTTTCCAGCTCGTCCAGGTTGGCCGCCTGGGCCAAGTCCCGGTTGAATTGATCCTTAATGTCTTCCATTCCAGGTCCTCCATAGGAGCGCTGCGGCCGGATAAGGCAAGGCCTGCCGACTCCGGAACCAATTGTTTTATACACTTAGCATAGCGGATTTGCCAAGGGCTTCCTGCCCGCGGCCTGCCTGAACCTGGGACCAAAGCTACCGCCAGATCAGGGCTGTCCGACACGAGTTGCCACCACCGGTGCGGTTTATTGAGAATCCAGACGTCAATATATTAAAATTAATTATTAAACGTAAAACCGGACGGCACCCAAATTGCTAACTCTCTAGGACAGACAATCCCAAAAGGTGACAATGTCCCTGCCCGCCAGCCTAAGCGCCTACGCCAACACCCAGCAGGGGCCGCAATCCGATCTAACACGGCCTGCTCCTTTGTGGCTGGCGTCTTTTCTGGAAAGCCGCCTGGCTGCCGAGCAAGGGCAGGGCGCCTCGGGGCCTATGCCCCTTGGCGTGCGTTGCGATCTGCGCCCGCCCCTGCCCAAGGTAGCCACGGCGGCTATGCTGCTCTACACCCATCGCAGTCATGTGGACAGCTTTCCGCTGATCTTCACCATCCTGGCCTTAGCCCCTATCCTAACTGAGGTCATTGCGCGGAGCGTCCTACCCCGAGCAATATCGGCTTGGCAAAAACGTAGTTCTGCCAAGCCTCCCCCATTGCTCGTCTGGTCAAGATCGCAATCTAGCGGGCCATCCATGACCCGCAGCGGCCATTGCCCGGTCAAAGTAGGTTTCACAGGATAACTATTTTATATCATATAATATATTGCTATTTAACCACGTAATAGCCGCAACTCGCCAGCGGGGCGCGTGGGCATCCTGTCCCCCTTCCACCATCCAAAACGCCTGCGTATTTTTCCCCGGGACGGGGGGGTAGTAGGGCAGGTATAAAGGAGGGTAAAAAAAGCCTGCTCTGGGACAAAACCAGCTGCTATCTGTTCGATGCAAACCATGACCGGATGAAGATGGGCGTCCTGGCCTGCAACCTCCTGCACATGCTCCGTCAATTTTACTTCAATGGCGAAGAGGTCAAGCGGTCCAAGGAGTGACTTATCCGTCGGGTCATCAAAGCCGCCGATCGCGTCGGCTACCATGGACGAAGATGGTGGGTGCATGTGGCCTCGATTTTTCCCTTGGCGGACTATCTCAGGGCCGTGCTGGGCACAGCCTGAACAACTAGGCACAATTTGACTGAATAACTGGGGTGGGGCTACTATGCCCTGAGAATGCGCAGCGCCACTTTTTGAAGTGATTTTCAGGTAAAAGACTCCGGGCAACCCGCGCAGCGTGTGCTGGATGTCGTCTCTGAAGCGGATGCCACACACTGAACGGCGCCAGGGATCTCAAAGAGATAAAAAAACGCGGCGTAAGCCGCATAATCTGGGATACCCCGTCGTTATGGGGATGTTTGTTATCATTGTTGTCCAAGATAGGCTCTCAAAAACCAGCTAAGTGGTTGAAGCGAAATGTTCTCATCCCAACGTAGTAGTGTGGTTCTGCCAAAAGCCAACAATACCGCGACCAAGAAAGGGCAAAGCCATGGTACGAGTAGCCAGCCTGTTCAGTCAACTGCTGCATCATTTCCCCCGCACGGAGTTCGCCGCCTTGGTCAAGGAAGGAGCGCAGTGTCGAGGTCAGGACCAAGGGAGCCCCCTGTTGGACCCAGTTCGTGGCCATGCTCTTCTGTCATTTGGCCAGGGCCGATTCCCTAAGGGAGATCTGCCAAGGTCTTTCCTGCTGCCTGGTGTTGATTCTTGCTTTGTTCTGATCGGGAAGTAAGGTATTTTTATAGGTTGGCTTGACCAGGTAGGGATTTTTATCCCATTATCCTGGACCTTGGATATGGGTCCAGGAATGAATAAAGGTCCGAGGGTGGTGGAACAACCCCTCACCCCGAGAGATGGGAACAACTTCTTGCCATCTGGTTGCCGTCGTTGTCCTAACCATGTGCATCACTATTGAGCCGCCAAGCGGACCAAAGACCACCAAGGCGTTCTACGCCGTGGACCGTAGCGTATCGGCGATGTAGAACGGCTTCGCCCTGGACGGCGACTACATGTCCGCCGCTTTCTTCCTGGGCATCGCCGCGCTTAAGGGCGTTGGCGCCACGCTCTACGCCACGGGCTGGCTGATGGGCTGGCCGGTGCTGATGTTCCTTATCGCCGAGACCCTGCGCAACCTGGGCAAAGACACCTTCGCCGACTCGGCTACTTCTACTGCATCATCCCCATCGTGGGCAAGAGCTCCTCGGTGCTGGTGGGCCATCAACTCATATCCGCAGTGGACAAGGGTGGCAACATCGCCGCCCCTCTGTGCGTCGAGTTATTGGGCGGCACATCCTTCCTGGACTTCATCGCGCCGTGGCCTTCGTCACTATCCTGGCGGTGGTAGCCGGCCTAGCCCTGACCAGCGCCTCGACTCTGTCCCACGACATATTCCTGAACGTGGTGCGCAAGGCCCAGGCCACTGAAAAGGAACAGGTCAAGGTGGCCAAGATCTCCACCCTAATCTTCGGCATCTGCACCGTGCTCCTGGGCATCCCCATGCAAGGGCCAGAACGTAGCCTACATGGTGGGCTTCACCTTTGCCATCGCCTGCTCGGCCAACTTCCCAGCGCTCTTGATATCCATCGTGTGGAAGAAATTCACCACCCAGAGCGCCGTGTGGTTGATCATCACGGGCACCATCCTCTCGGCCAGCGTGATCATCCTGAGCCCCACCGTATGGGTGGAGGTTCTGGGCAACAAGACCCTCATCATCCCCCTGCGCAACCAAACCATCACCTCTATGACCGCGGCCTTCGTGGTGGGCGCAATAGTTTCCCTGATGGCGCCTGAGCCCAAGGCACAGGAGAAGTACGTGGGCCAGACCCTGCACGAGTACCTGGGCGTAGGCTCCGAGTAAGCTACCTCACCGCGGACCGGAGTCTTGATTGATCTCAGGAAGCGGGCCCAACCGTAGGCCGGCGCGTCAACCGGCGCGCCCGCCGTTTTTAAGGGGCTGTTTTGCGAGCACACCCCGGCGGGAAACCATCCCCCATGGCAGGTTCCAAAGCAATGGCTCTGGGGCGGTATTGCTTTGGTCAAGCCGGCTTGCTATAATTTTATAAAAGTCGTTTCTCATAGCGGATCAGGGGACATGGCTCAGCGGCTAGAGATAGGGCTGAAGCCCGGCTTGCACGACCCAGCGGGGCGGAGCCTCAAGTACAAGGCCAAGGCCTACTTGGGCCTGAACCTGGAGCGCGCTCGGGTAGTTAAGGTGTTGACCCTGGACACCTGGCTGTCCGGCCAGGAGCTGGAGAAGATACGCTCAAGTATTTTCACCAACCCGGTCACCGAAATCAGCTCTTTCGCCCCCCTGGCGGACAAGGTGCTGCCTGACTTCCACTGGGCCTTGTGGGTGGGGCTCAAGCCCGGAGTGCGCGACAACGAGGGTGCCACGGCTTTGGAAGCCATCGCGGACGTGCTGGGCCGGCCCTTGGCTCCCCAGGAGACGGCCTATTACTCGCGGCTGTACCTGCTCGCAGCCCCCCGGCTTAACGCGGCCCAGGCCGAGCTGATCTGCTGCGAAATCTTGGCTAACCCCATCATCCAGACCTGGCGGGTGATCGGCCGCGCCGACTGGGATCCCGCCCAAAGCATCGGCATCATACTGCCCCAGGTGCGCCTGGGGCACCAGCCCACGGTGCTGACCCTGCCCATACCCAGCGACCAAGAGCTGCTCAAGCTCTCCGAGGAGCGCAACCTCTTCCTCAACCCGGCGGACGTGCCGGTAATCCGAAAATATTTCTACGACCCGGCGGTGATGGCCCAGCGCCAGGCAGTGGGCTTGAGCGATCCCACCGACGTGGAGCTGGAATATGTCAGCCAAAGCCGTTCCGACCACTGCAACCACAACACCTTCAACGGCCGCTTCAACTACCGCAACCTGGCCACGGGCCAGGAGCAGGTGGTGGACAACCTCTTCAAAAACTGCATCAAAGAGCCCACCGCGCGCCTAGCGCGAAAGCGCGACTGGGTGGTAAGCGTATTGTGGGACAACGGCGGCGTGGCCCGCCTGGATGAGAAGCACAACTACGTCATCACCGCCGAAACCCACAACAGCCCCAGCAACATGGAAGCCTACGGCGGGGCCATCACCGGCATCGTAGGCGTGTACCGCGACCCCATGGGCACGGGCCTAGGCAGCAAGCTGGTGGCCGGATTCTGGGGCTTCTGCGTGGGCCCCCGCGACTACGCCGGTGAGCTGAAACCAGCCCTGCACCCCCGGCGCCTGCTGGACGGCATCATCGAGGGTGTGCGCGACGGCGGCAACAAGAGTGGCATCCCCACGGCCCTGGGTTCATTGCAGTTCGATGAACGCTACCTGGGCAAGTGCTTAGTATTCGTGGGGGCGGTGGGCATGATGCCCAAAGAGGTGATTGGAGCGCCCAGCCATCTGAAGGAGACCAGCCCCGGCGAGCTGATCTTCATGTGCGGTGGACGCGTGGGCGCCGACGGCATCCATGGTGTCACGGCCAGCAGCGCCGGCTACAGCGATAACACCCCCGCCGGCCATGTGCAGATCGGCGACCCCTACACCCAAAAAAAGATGCATGATTTCCTCCTAGAGGCCCGCGATCGGGGGCTGATCCGCTTCATCACCGACAACGGCGGCGGCGGCCTATCGAGCAGTATCGGTGAATCGGCTCGCTTGAGCCCCGGGGCCGAGGTGGACTTGGCCTTGGTGCCCTTGAAGTACCAAGGCCTGGCTCCCTGGCAAATATGGGTCAGCGAGAGCCAGGAGCGCATGACCGTTTCCGTGGCCCCGGCGGACTACCAGGCCTTCCTGGCCTTGGCCAACAAGCACGCCGTGGAGGCCACGGTGATCGGCCGCTTCACCGGCGATGGCAAGCTCAAGCTCACCCACGGCCAGGATTTGTGCGCCTACGTGGACGTGGAGTTCCTGGAGAAAGGCTTTCCCCAGTGGCACTTCGATGCCCTGTGGAGCCCGCCGGAACTGCGCGGCCTCTCAGAACCGGTGATCACCCCGCCCACCGATCTCTCGGGCCTGATGCTCGATCTGCTGGACAGCCCCAACCTGTGCTCCCGGGAGTGGATCAACCGCCAGTACGACCACGAAGTGCAGGGCAGCAGTCTGGTCAAACCATTCGTGGGCCGAGGCCGCGACATCCCCAGCGAGGCGGCAGTGCTCTTGCCAGTGCTTGACGGCAAAGCCGGCCTGGCCATGGCTCAGGTGCTCTTGACCGACTACGGCGACATCGACACCTACGATATGGTCACGGCCAGCGTGGAGGAAGGATACCGGCGGGTGGTGGCCGTGGGTGGCGACCCCGGCCAGGTGGGCGGAGTGGACAATTTCTGCTGGCCCTCCATCATCCATGACCAGCACGACAACCCTGACGGCCAGTATAAGGCTGCCCAGCTGGTGCGCGCCTGCTGGGGGCTTAAAGACGCCTGCCTGGCCCTGGGCATCCCCTTACTCAGCGGCAAGGACTCCATGTACGTGGACGGAAAGCTCAAAGGCCGCCACGGGCTGGTGCGGCGGGTAAGCGGCCCGCCCACCATGATGTTCACGGCTACGGCCCCGGTGCCGGACGTGAAGCGGGTGCAGACCTTGGAGCCCAAGCTGCCCGGCGACCTGCTGTATACGCTGGGCACCACCAAGGACGAGCTGGGCGGCTCTAGCCTCTACGGTCTGTGGGGGCTCACCGGGCTAAAGGTGCCCAGGACCGACTTCAACCAATCGCTCAACACCTGTCGGGCACTGTCCCAGGCCCTGGACCTGGGCCTGGCCGCCTCCGCCTGCGTGCTGAGCCGGGGAGGCCTGGCCTATGCCTTGGCGCGTATGGTCCTAGCCGCCGAACTGGGACTGGATGTGGACCTTGATGCCCTGGCCGGGACCGAAGGGCTCTCGACCTTGCAAAGGCTCTTCTCAGAGTCCACGGGGCGCCTGGCGGTGACAGTGGCCCCGGAAAAGGCTGGGGAGCTTGAGGCCTTGCTGGAGGGGGTGCCTTTCACCCGCATCGGGCGAGTCACCAAGAGGCGCCGCCTTCATGCCACCGCCGGCGGCCAGACAGTGCTGGACCTAGGGCTGGGCCAGATGCGCCAGGCCTTTACTCGACGCTTCGGCAAGATGATCTGAGATGCTGACAGGGTAGGGGCTCCCAATCCACCACCATTTTTTCCGGTGTAGAGGAGGGGCTTCCGCCCCTACAGCCATAAGGAAGACGGGCGGGGATAAACCCCGCCCCTACATAAAAATACCTCTTCGTCGTCATGAGTGGAATTGGTGTAATTCCGGTATCATGATGCAGTATCCGCATGACCGAGTTGACGCAGGAGGCAATCATGGGCGCCGGCGCGCTTCTAGCCCTTGGCCTGGGGTCCGCAACCGCCCTGGCGGTTGGTGGGGCAGCGTGTAGACACCGATAAACAGCCCCACGAGGCTTTTTTGGAGGTTGCCGCCGACCGAGGAGACGAGCACCCCTGCCCAGAGTGTGGCAGGTTGTGCAAGGCTCACGACTTCCAAAAATTCATCTGGCGTCATCTCAATCTTTGCCAGCATCATTGCTACGTAACCGCCCGAGTGCCCCGGATGGACTGCCCCGACCATGAGACCAAACAGGTCAAGATGCTCTAGACCCGCGAAGGCAACCGGTTCACCTTGCTGTTCGAGCAGGCGGTCATGACCCTGGTGCGGGAAAAGCCCATGTTAGCTACGGCCCGCATCATCGGGGTCAGCGACACGCGTCGCCAGCCTTCATGGCCGTAATCGACGAAAGCTTCTCCGGCGCCAACGTCACCGTGGACTGGCTCCATGTAGTCCAGCTCTTCACCACCGCCGTGGACGATGTCCGAACGACCAAGGCTAAAGAGCGTGACCTGCCCAAAGCTACCCGCTGGGCCGTGCTCAAGGCTGCTGACGGCAGCAAGCTAACCGAAAAACAGCAGCAGGCCCTGACCGAATTGGAAACCAGCGGCTTTGCCACCGCTACCGCCTGGCGACTCAAGGAGATGCTGCGCTTGACCAGAAAGGCCACCTCTATAAGGCCGCCCAGTGGTTCATCACCCACTTCACCCGCCATGCCCTGAAATGCATAGCGCCCGACACCAAAACCCTAGCCCCGGTCCTTACGGCGCTCATGACTGTGGGAAAGCACGCAACCTTGATCCTAAGCCGCTGGGCCTCCAACCATTCCAACGCCCGCCTAGAAAGGCGTAACGGCATCTTCCAGGCCGCCAGGACAAGAGCCAGAGGCTACCGTAATATCTTCACCTGCATGACCATAATCTACTTCATCGCCGCACCACTGAAGGAACTCATCAAATTCTACAAATAACGACGAAAAACCAAAAAATTGAGTATTGGAACATTTTTTTGAGAGCAAGGCGTTGTCCGGACTCCTGCCTAGAGACTTATGGAGACAGCGAATTTGAGCTTGCGCCGCAAGTGCAAGCTGAATCCGCTGACTATATAAAGTTCTTTAAGGAGTTTTGGGGAACCCTTTCTTTCAAGAAAGGATTTCCCCAATGAGCGTGCGCGCTCTGATCCTGGCCGGTTACGGCATCAACTGTGATTTTGAGACGGCCCATGCCCTGGCTCTGGCCGGAGCGGTGGCTGACCGGGTGCATATAAGCGACCTTACCGGCACGGCTTCTACCCCGCCCACAGCCCATCTGGACGACTACCAAATATTGATCTTCGACGGCGGCTTCTCCTGGGGCGACAACCATGGCGCCGGGGTGCTCCTGGCCATCCGCCTGGGCAATCACCTGGGCGACCAGCTGCGGGAGTTCCTGGGACGCGGCGGCCTGGTGCTGGGTATCTGCAACGGCTTCCAGGCCCTAGTAAACCTGGGGCTGTTGCCCATGCTGGACGGGCCATGGCGGCGCGACGTGGCGCTGGCCAACAACGACTGCGGCAATTTTCAGGACCGCTGGGTCGAATTGGCCGTGGAGAGCGCCAGCCCCTGCTTCTTCACCCGAGGGCTCAAGCGTTTGAGTCTGCCGGTACGCCACGGCGAGGGCAAGCTGGTAGCCGAGCCCCAGGTGCTGGAGCGCCTGGAGGCCATGGGCCTGGTGGCCCTACGCTACGCCGGCAAAAGCGGCCAACCGGCAGGGGGACGTTTCCCGCACAATCCCAACGGCAGCCTGAACGACATCGCCGGCATCTGCAACCCTTCGGGCCAAGTCTTCGGCCTAATGCCCCACCCCGAGGGCTATTACCGCCAAAGCCAGCACCCAGACTGGACACTTATGCGTGAGAAGGTCCGCCGCCAGGGGCTGGAGCCTAACGCTTTGGCCCCAGGCCTGGGGCAGGTGATCTTCCAGAACGCCGTGGCCGCCGCCATTACGGAGAACGCAAAATGAATCAAATGAATCAGTTTAAGATCCCCGTAATGCCCCGCAGGACGCGAGGCCGGACGCTCCAGCGGCAGGGAGACAAGGCAAAACCATATTTTTGCCTTACCGATGAACAAAAAATACATGGACTTACTTTTTGTTCTAGGAAAAATGGAGAACTCTCGTGAACGTCCCACGACAAAAATTGAGCCAGTTGCAGGAGGGACAGCAGGTGGATGAGGTCTACCTGCTGGCCAGGAAGCAGATATTCGCCACCAAGGGCGGCAAGCCCTACGGGGCCTTGCGCCTAATGGACTCCAGCGGCGAGGCCGAGGCCAAGCTATGGGAGCAGGCCGAAGAGCTGCTATCGCCCCTGGCCGTGGGCCAGCCGCTGCGGGTGCAAGGCAAGGTGCAGGTCTACCACGGCCAGACCCAGCTGGTACTGACCAGCCTGGCGCCCGCGCCCCAGGCTAGGGCAGCCGACTTCCTGCCCAAGAGCCCCCGCGACCCCGGGCAGATGTGGGGCGAGCTGTGGCAGCTCAAGCAGTCGGTCAACAATTCCAACCTCAAGAAGCTATTGCGGGACTTTTTCGACGACCATAATTTTCGCCAGGCCTTCGAGCTGGCCCCGGCGGCCAAAAGCGCCCATCACGCCTACGTGCACGGCCTCCTGGAGCACACCGTGAGCCTGGGTCAGCTGGCCAGCCTCGCAGCCGGGCACTACCCCCACCTGGACCGCGACCTACTGCTCACCGGCGCGCTGTTGCATGACGTGGGCAAGGTGCAGGAGCTGACCCTGGGCCCCCCCCTGGAGTACACCGACTCGGGTCGCCTGGAGGGGCACGTGATGCTGGGGGTGCGCCTGCTGGACGCTCGCCTGGCCAGGTTCAAAGGCTTCCCCGAGCGCCTTGCCGGCCACCTGCGCCACATGATCGTCAGCCACCACGGCCAGGAGCAGCTTGGCAGCCCCCAGAAGCCCAAGCTGGCCGAAGCCATGGTGCTGCACCTCTTGGACGACCTAGACGCCAAAACGGCCATGATCAAAGCCATCGTAGAAGTCAATTCCGGCGAGGGGCATTGGAGCACCTTCCACCGCCTGCTGGAGCGGCACATCTACACCGGTCCAGTCCCCTGGGACGAAGAGCCCCAGCCCGCTGCCTTCTGCGCGGCCGCGCCGCCAGCGGAGGAATCCGGCCCCAAGCGCTCAGCCAAGCCGACCCCGGGTCTGCCTGGGCTGTTTGATCAAGCCCCGCCGGCCAAGCAAGACTAGGCCATGACCAATCGCCAGGGCCTCTTCATCACCCTGGAGGGCGGCGAGGGCGTGGGCAAGTCCACCCAGCAGGCCATGTTGCTGAGGCGTCTGCAACAGGAGGGAATCAAGGGCTTACGCAGCCGCGAACCCGGCTCCACGCCCCTGGGGGTGGAGCTGCGCAGGGTGCTCATGGACCTGGGTCGCGACACTCCCTGCCAACAGGCCGAGCTGCTGCTTTACCTGGCCGATCGCGCCCAGCATGTGCGTCAGGTGCTGGAGCCGATCCTGGCCTCGAGGGCGGTGGTGGTCTGCGACCGCTTCGTGGATTCCAGCGAGATCTATCAAGGGCGGGTGCGCGGCCTGGGGCAGGAATGGGTACGTACCCTAAACCGCTGGGTCTGCGGCGGGCTGTGGCCGGACCTGACCATCCTGCTGGACCTGGACCCGTATCTGGGGCTCCGGCGAGTGCATCTACGCCAAGGTGGACTGGGGATATTACCCGACCGCCTGGAGAGCGAGAGCCTAGCCTTCCACCAGGCGGTGCGCCAGGGTTTTCTGCAACAAGCCCAGGACGAGCCCCAGCGTATCAAGCTGGTGGACGCCAGCCAGCCGCCGGAGTTGGTGGCCCAGGAAGTTTGGCGGGTGGTGCAGCCGGTTATCGAGGTCTGGCGGCGGGGGCCGGCCTAGCAACATGGTCTGTATCTTGGTTTTCGTAGTGGCGAGGTTATCCCCGCCCGACTTTGATATCGCAATAAACACACGGGCGGAGATAAACCCCGCTCCTACGTAGCGAAACAAATCCATATCCCAGGCGCCGTAGGATATGTATATTACTATGCCATGATGGGATTAACATAGCTTGCAATTAACCGGCGTCATAGGCCAGGAGCGCGCCCTTAAGCAGCTGGAGACCGAGATGGCCTCGGGACGTCTGGCCCACGCCTATCTCTTCGTGGGGCCTATCGGCTCGGGGCGGGGCAGCACCGCCCTGGCCCTATTCCAAGCCTTGAACTGCCAGGACGCTGACGCCGGTGTGGCCTGCAACCAGTGTCCCTCCTGCCGGCGAGCGCTCTCAGGCCAACACGAGGAGCTCATGGTCCTTGCCCCGCCCGGCGACCAGGCTTCGGCCCAGATCAAGGTGGAGGCCGTGCGGGAGATGATCCGCAGCATCTCCTTCGCCCCACTGGGAAGGCACATTCGCCTGGTACTGATCCGCCAGGCAGCCCAGCTCAACCTGGCCAGCGCTAATGTGCTTCTCAAAACCCTCGAGGAGCCGCCGCCGCGCAACATCCTGGTGCTGACCGTGCAAACCCCCGGCGAAATCCTGCCGACCCTGGTCAGCCGCTGCCGCCGGGTCAACTTCCTGCCCCTGGAGGAAGGCCTCATCGCCGACGAGCTGATGCGCCGGGGGCTAGACCAGGCCTCGGCACGAATCAAGGGGGCGCTCTCCGGCGGCTCTCTGGGGAGAGCCTTGGACCTGGACCAGGGGTGGCTCACGGCCACCCTGACGCGCCTGCGGGAATACCTGGCCACCCCCCTGGGGGCGCTGGAGGACTGGTCCTTGGCCGAGGAGCTAGTGGCTCCCTTCCGGAGAGGCGAGCGCCTGGACCGCCAGGGGCTGGTGGAGCTCTTGGACCTCCTGGCCCTGTATTTCCGCGACAGCGCCGTGGCCGCCGCCGGACGCCCCCAGGCCGCCTTCCTGGCCGCCGGCGATCTGGCTCCGGCGGAACCCGACCTAGCCCAGGCCAGCCGGGGCTTCGAACTAGTGCGCGCCTGCCAGACCCAGGTGCTGGCTAATGCCGCCCCGGAGCTGGCGCTAACGGTACTCCTGCAGGGCCTACGCCAGGCCATCCCGGTGAGATAACCCCTGGTAAAAATTCCTCAAGCGTGTAAAGATTAAATTGGCTGCGAGCGTCCGACTCCCGTGGGCGATGCATCGCTTTATCCCGGATGGCCCTCAACGCCATTAGCGGGCCGCTAGGCCCCTTGGAGACATATATGGGCAAGGTGGTGGGCGTGCGTTTTCAGGACGACTGCAAAGTCTATAACGTTGACGCCGGGCATTTTGTGCTAAGTGCTGGCGACATGGTCATCGTGGAGACAGAGCAGGGCCAGGCCTTGGGCCAAGTGATCAACGGACCCCGGTCTCAGGTAAAGGTTGAATCGCGCCCCCAGGACCAGAACCTCAAGCAGGTCTTCCGCATGGCCAGCCCCGAGGACCTGATCCAGCTGGAGCATAACACCAAACTGGAGAGGGAAGCCTTCTCCCACTGCCAAGAGCGCATCGCCTCCCGCAGGCTGGATATGAATCTGGTCAAGGTGGAATGCCTCTTCGACCGCTCCAAGATGGTCTTCTATTTCACCGCCGAGGGACGTCTGGATTTCCGCGAGCTGGTGCGCGACCTGGTAGGGCGCTTTCGCACCCGGGTGGAGATGCGCCAGATCGGAGTGCGCCATGAAGCCAAGCTGCTGGGTGGCCTGGGCTCCTGCGGCCGTGAGCTGTGCTGCGCCACCTTCCTCAAGGACTTCGAGCCGGTAAGCGTCAAGATGGCCAAGGAGCAAAACCTCTCCTTGAACCCCACCAAAATCAGCGGCCTTTGCGGTCGTCTGATGTGCTGCCTCACCTACGAGTTCGCGACCTACCAGGCCTTGAGGCGCGACCTGCCCAAGCTGGGCAAGCGCCTGATCCTGGGACCCGACCTGGAAGCCAAGGTCTTGCGGCAAAACGTGCTGGAACGCAAGGTCACGGTGCTATTAAGCGATGGCCGCGAGGTGACCTGCTCCCCCGAGGAACTGGCCACCCTGGCCTCCCAGCCGGCGCCGCCGCCTTCAGCCGGGCGCGGGCGAGTACCGCTGCCGGCCCCGGTGGAGCCGCCACCGCCGTCGGCCCCAGCCCCCGAGCCGCCGGATGCGCCGGCCTCCAAAACCGAGAGGCCCCGGCGGGGGCGGGGTCGCCGCGGCGGCGGTGAAGAAAACGCCGGCTGATTTTAACCCAAACGGGGGCATCGCCCATGTCCGAAAACATCAATCTCAAGATGACGCCCCTTTTCGAGCTGCTCCTGAAAGAGAACCTGGAGTGCTTCAACGAGATGGTGCGGCAAGGCCAGGCGCCGGATCTAAAGAGGGTCAACCTGGCCGGTCTGGACCTGTGCAAGGGCCTGGACCTCTCCGAGGCCTATCTGCCGGCGGGGCAATAACGGATCGGAAGGAACCATCCCTTGGCCGGCGTCATGAGCTCCCGTTGATACCTTGTTGAACTTACCTGGGCGGAGGCGACCTCCGCCCCTGCGAAAACCGAAGACAACTTCAGCGATTGTTAACAAAATGCCCCAGAGCTTCTATATCACCACGCCCATCTACTACGTCAACGCCAAACCCCATTTAGGGCACGCCTACTCCACCATCGTCTGCGACGTTGCCGCCCGTTTCCATCGTCTCCTAGGCGAGGAGGTGCGCTTCCAAACCGGCACCGATGAGCACGGCGACAAGATCGTCGAGGCAGCAGCCAAGCAGGGTATCCCGCCCAAGGCCTACGCCGACCGGATCAGCGGTCTCTTCCGCGCCACCTGGCCGCCCCTGGCCGTGGCCCACGACAACTTCATCCGCACCACCGACCCGGCCCACATTGCTGTCGTGCGCATGATTCTGCAAAAGATTTTCGCCGCTGGCGACATCTACCTGGGCAAGTACGGCGGCAACTACTGCGTGGGCTGCGAGCGCTTCCTCACCGACAAGGAGCTAATCGACGGCAAATGCCCGGACCATGACCGCCCCCCTCAGTTCATCGAGGAGGAAAACTACTTTTTCCGCATGAGCGCCTACCAAGAAGCCCTGCTGGAACACCTGGAGCGCCACCCCGATTTCATACGTCCCGAACGCTACCGTAACGAGGTGCTCTCTTCCCTCAAGGAGCCCCTGGAGGACCTATGCATCAGCCGACCCAAGACCCGGCTCACCTGGGGCATAGAGCTGCCCTTTGACCCGCGCTTCGTCACTTACGTCTGGTTCGACGCCCTGATAAACTACATCACCGGCCTAGGCTATCCCGACGACACCCTGCTGAGACGCTTTTGGCCCGATGCTCAGCACCTCATCGCCAAAGACATCCTGAAACCCCACGGCATCTACTGGCCCACCATGCTCATGGCCTTGGCCAAGGCCGAGGGCAAGCCCCAAGGGGCCTACCTCTACCAGCACCTCAACGTACACGGCTACTGGAAGATGGGCTCGGGCAAAATGAGCAAAAGCCTAGGCAACGCCGTCAACCCTCTGGAGCTGGCCAAGGTCTATGGCGCCGACGTGTTCCGCTACTTCTTGCTACGGGACATGGCCTTCGGCTTGGACGCTAGCTTCAGCGAGGAGGCTCTGGTGGAGCGCTACAACGCCGACCTGGCCAATGACCTGGGCAATTTTTTCAGCCGTGTGCTGAACATGCTTTATCAGTACCGGGGCGGCGTGGTGCCGGCCGCCGATTTCCCCCAGCCCGACTGCCAGGAACTGTTGGCCCTGGGCCAACGGGTGGTGCAGGGCTATACCCAGCAAATGCAGGGCTTCCACTTTCACCTGGCTCTGGGCGAGATATGGCAGCTCATCGGAGAGGCCAACCGCTTCGTGGTGAAAAGCGAGCCCTGGGTCTTGGCCAAAGACCCCAGCCAGGCTGCGCACCTGGACGCAGTGCTGGCGGCCCTGGTGCAGGTGCTGGGCCTGGTGACGGTGCTTATTCAGCCCGTTATGCCGGGCACGGCCCTGGCCATGGCCGCACACCTGGGTCTGGAGCTGATCGGGTTAGCCCGCTTGGAGACCGCCGACCCGGTAGCCGCCGGTACCACCCTGGCCAGGCCACCGGCCCTATTCCCGCGCATAGACACCGCCAAGGTCAAAGCCAAGGCCAAAAAGGCTGAGGCCAAGACCGCCATGCCAACCGAGACGCCGGCGCCCAAGGAGAAAAAGGCCATCGCCAAGGAAGCCTCAGCCCCGCCGGCCCAGATCGAGTACGACGATTTTGCCAAAATGGACTTACGCCTGGGCACAGTTTTGGCAGCGGAGAAGGTTAAGGGCGCCAACCGCCTCTTGAAGCTCTCCATCGACCTGGGCGAGGATGATGGCCCCCGCACCGTGGTAGCCGGCATCGCCCTGCATTATGCCCCCGAGGAGCTGCTGGGGCGACTGGTTGTGGTGGTGGCTAACCTCAAGCCCGTGATTATGAAGGGCGTGGAGAGCCGGGGCATGATGCTGGCGGCGGTGGGCGATGACAAAGTGCGGGTGCTCTCGCCGGACACCCCCCTACCGCCGGGCAGCAAGGTGCGCTAGAGGCTCCTCGGCCAGCCCGTGCACCCGCGATGCCTCTATCTTTTTGACTAGATGTGGACATATTTAATATCAGTGTTATCCAAGATAGGTTCTCAAAAACCGGCTAAGTGATCGAAGCGAGATGCCCTCATCCCAGCGTAGTAGTGTAGTTCTGCCAAAAGCCAACAATACCGCGACCAAGAAAGGGTAAGGCCATCGTACGAGTAGCCAGCCTGTTCAGTCAACTACTGCATCACTTCCCCCGAACTGAGTTCTCCGCCCTTGTCAAAAAGCGCGGTGCCGAGGTCAGGATCAAGGGATTTCCCTGCTGGACCCAGTTCGTGGCTATGCTCTCCTGTCATCTAGCCAGGCCAACTCCCTAAGGGAGATCTGCCAGGGTCTTTCCTGCTGCCTGGGCAAGTTGTCCCACCTTGGGGTCAGCACGGCCCCACCAAGGTCCACACTGTCCTACGCCAACCAGCACAGGCCCTCGTCCTTGTTCCGAGCCCTGTTCTTCAAAGCCATGGAGCGCTCCCGTGCCTAAGGCTCCCTGGGCAGGAAAAAGGGTAAGTTCAAATTCAAGAACAAGCGTCTGAGCCTGGACTCCTCTACCATCACCCTGTGCCTGAGCCTATTCCCCTAGGCCGAGTATAAGCGGGCCAAGGGCGGGGTTAAGGCTCACATCATGCTGGGGCACGATGGCTACATGCCCAGCTTTGTCCTGCTAACCGAGGCCAAGGTGCCGATGTCACCGTGGCCTAGGGGCTGGCCCGAAACCCTGGCTCCATCCTGGTTTTGAACCGGGGTTACCAGGACTATGCCCTGTTTGGCAAGTGGACCGGCCATGGCGTCTTCTTCGTCATTCGCCTCAAACCTAACGCCGTTTTCGAGGTGATGGCTAATCAGCCAGGGCCTAAGGCCCAAAACGTCTTGGCCGATCAAACCATACTCCTCACCGGCAGCCTGACCGATTTGTCCCTACCGCCTTCGTCGTCTGGTGGTGTGGGACGAGAATAATCAAAAGCAGGTTGTGCTGTTGGCCAGCCACCACAAACTGACGGCCTCCATTGTGGTTGACATCTATAAGGACCGCTGGAAAATCGAGCTGCTTTTCAAGGCGCTTGAGCAAAATTTTAAGGTCAAAACCTTCGTGGGCACCAGCAACAAAGCCTTAGAAATCCAAAAATGGACAGCCTTGATCGCCCTGCTCTTGCTCAAATGGCTTCACCACCTTTCCCTGGCCGCATGGTCACTGTCCAACCTGGCCGTCATACTGCGCCTAAACCTCTTTACATACAGAGAGTTGCGCGCCTGGCTCCAACACTCCTATCACGCCCCCCCTCATGCCCGAACAGGTGAAACAAAAAATACCAGCCCAAAAACGGCGGCCTTATCTCAAAAACTGTTAAATTTATAGAGAACTAACCGTTTTTATAAGATCATTGTTAGCCGTTACGCCTGTTTTGGACAGTACTGATGCCGGAGGTTGACCTTGGCAGCCTGTTTTTGAGCCGGCGATTTTCTATGTGGGTGGCCTCCCTGTCCACCATCAGGCCCAGTCTTTCCTCGAAACCCAGCTCCTAGGCTTCGGGGGTATTCAGCTGTTCCTCTAGACCTTTAGCAGGCCCTCCAGCCTAAGAACGCGGAGCTTATTCAGGATGGGATTAATCAGCATGGCTTTCTCCCTGGGCGGTCAAAAAGTAGCTGGCTCCGCGGATGTTGGGGTGAAGGATGGGACTGGATTCCGGGGCTGGCGTCAGCAAAGGCCCCTTATCCAGAGTTCCTTGTCGATGATGCGCTCTACGCTCTTGGAGCTGAAAGCCCCATAGGCCAAGGCATTTAGGCAGGAGGCCTCCCCCTCGCGCCTCACCATGTTTTTGGCTAGGGTGGTCAGGTCTATGCAGGCTCTGAAGCCTTGTTGGGGATGCGCCCGCCGGCTCATGATCCCCTCAGCCAGCTTGGCCGTGGCCTCGCCGATATTGTGTATCCAGTTGGTGGTTCTTTCGGGAGTCCACTTGGCGTGTTCCTGGTGGTGTTGATTCTTGCTTTGTTTTGGTCGAGAAGTAAGGGATCTTTTCAGATTGGCTTGACCAGGTAGGAATTTTAATTCTATTATTCTAGACTTTGAATGTAGGTCCAAGAATGATGAAATGTCTGAGGGTTGTGAAGCACTCTTGACCCCGAGAGACGGGAATAGCTCCATGACATCTGGTTGCCATCGTATTTTTCGTTGCAGCTTGCGTCAAGGAGGTCATGGAGCTGAGGCGGAGTTTCCTCTGGCCCCGGCCGGAGAGATGCTTTGAGTGTGGGAGCGTCCGGGCACGGCTAGGCAGTGTGATCCGGCTGCAGCCGCGGGGCTACTGTAGTCGGTTCCAGGACCTGGTGGAGGCCATTCGGCAAAGTCTTGCCAATAATCTAGCCCGAGGCAGATGGGACCCTGGCCTGTTGCGTTCCCGCCAGCGCCACTGGCTCAAGGGCCTGCTGCGGTAGGTGAGCCTATACCTGGGGTCAAGTTGGTCGGGCGACCTGCATGGATTAGGGCCTTCGATTGGCTCAGTGGCCGTCGCGGCCAGCCGGTCGGCGCAAAGCGAGAGCCCTTTCCCTACCTGAGCCACCTATCCAAGGGTACCGTTGTCCTGGCCTGGCTCCCCGGTTTACACATGGGCGAAACACCCCCATAGAGGACCGACATGGACAAGGACCAAAAAAACGGGTAGCCATCTTCCGTTTCGGCGTCATCAGCGACTTTTTTGTCAGGGACTACATCGAGCATGGTAAATGAGAAAGGTTATTATGGGTTAAGTGCACCAAGTGCGGTGCAAATCTCCAGTTATAAATAATTTGAAAAATTGAGGTTAGTCGCAAATATTTTTTATTTTTAATATATTAGTTTAATTCAAGTTAGGCTAGAAGATCTCAGAATTTTGATTTTGTTAATTTTTGTGCCATTACTGTGTCATTATTTTAGATGAAGCATGGTGCACTTTTAGCTAGTTTATGAAATTTCTGCTCCGGTGGTCTAACTTATTATTACCGGGTGCTGGCTACGAAATTCGATGGTCGCTTAGATTATACTCCTCTGGTCCTACTTAAAGAATTACCCAGTAAACATCCCGCTTTGGATTAAAATGTGCTTATGGTTTTCAAGAATATAATAGGGAGAGCTTAATATTATATAAAAAATAAGCTAGTTATCTTCTAGCCTACTAAATAGTTTGATGAGGTTGTAGTTGATTTTTTTGGGGTTCCCCCCAGATTGACCACCATATCTTTTTATCTCCGAATATATAATAAAATTAGGTTACCGTTGTTATAGGCATTATTATCACGCGTGATTTATACGTTCAGCGTGAGGGGTCATAGAAACCCCTCTAGAGAGCGATTAATTTTATCTGATCAAGCTTTTTTTATATTCGCATGGATACTATGCAAGAAATTGGTTATTGGACACCATATACAAAATATACAAAAATTATTTAAATTATTTTTTGCAAAAAATTAAAATTACCATCTTTCTTTTGTTTTTAAAAATACAAATCATGATACATGATTATTCCTTCTTAATATAGTTATACCCAATTATCGCTGCACCGAGCCCCCCTGTTATTTGTGGAATTGGCGGAACATTAACAGTACAATCAAGCTCTTGTATCAAAGCTGCAACTACACCAATATTATTAGCTACCCCCCCAGTAACAACTGGATTTTTATGGCACTTTATGTTTAGGCCAATATTTAAAACGCGTTTTGCTACAGATTGATAAATTCCTTTGAGGATTGCTTCCACAGGTATTCCTTGATGAATTAGACTTATAACTTCTGACTCAGCAAAGACCGCACACATTGAAGATATTTCATATATTTCGTTAGTTTTTGATGCAATAATACTAGCCTCTTTCAACGGTATATTTAGAATGTTGGCAATCATCTCAATAAATTTTCCGGTTCCGGCAGCGCACCTATCATTCATCGCAAAATTTATTGCTTTACCCTTCCCATCAGTTTGGATTAGTTTCGAATCTTGACCACCAATTTCTATAATCGAGTAAGTTTCAGGAAAATAATAGTTAACACCAACAGAATGACAAATAATTTCAGAACAAGCAAAATCGGCATATTTGTAATAATTTCTACCATAACCAGTAACTACGGTATATTTAATAGCGTTTTTATTAAGAGAATTTTTTTCTAGTAAGCTAGTAAGAATTTTTTGAGTATTTTCATTGGGGACAGCACCAGTTTTAGTGATCGCATAGTCGATAATTTTATTACCATTATATAGTACTATTTCAATAGAAGTTGAACCAATATCAATACCACAAACAACCATAAAAAGGATTAATTTTTTTATTAGCGGAACAGGACCAGACAGCCCTTGCCCTTGCCGGAGGTAACTAAAGTGACCGGCTTTTTTGCTTGCGGTCTAGGTATATGAAGACGATGACGTAATAGTAGCCCCGTTTGGAGGCGGTTTCGTTCAAGGCCACGGCCTTGACCCCGCGCCTAGGTCCATTTTGGACAGGGCCTGGGCCACGTAGAACTAGATCACCCGCCTGCTCAAACAGCAAGGTGAACTGATTGCTTCGCGGGTCCAGGGCACCTTGACCTGCTTGACCCCGTGGTCGAGGCAGTCTACCCGGGGCACCCGTGCGGCTACGTAGCAATGATGCTGGAAAAGATTGAGGTGACACCAGGTGAATTCATGGAAGTCGTGAGCCTTGCACAACCTGCCACACTCCGGGCAGGGGTACTCCGCTCCCCGGTTGGCGGCAACCTCCAAAAAGACCTCATGGAGCTGTTTATCGGTGTCCACACGCTGTCCCATCAGCCGCCAGGGCGGGGTTGCCAACCCCAGGCCAAGGGCCAGACAACTCGCCGGCGTCCATGATTGCCGCTTGCTTCAACTCCGCCATGCGGATCGCTGCATCATGACACCGGAACTGCACCAATTCCACTCATGGCGACGAATAAGCAATTTTTTTGGGTTGCGCATTAATGGCAAGGAAGAAAGATATGTTAAGGAAGAAAGATATGTTGTTGAAAAACGGACCATTAGTAGCTACTACATATGATACCATCTATAATAAGTTCAAGTGGGAAGTTCCCGAGTATTACAACTTTGGCTTCGACGTAGTCGATAAATGGGCTGAGGATCGCACTAAACTGGCCCTCATATCAGTCAAAGAAAACGGAGAGGACCCCCAATTTCACACTTTTTACGAGCTAAAACTGCTTACTAACAAGTTTGCTAATATCTTGCAGAGTCTAGGCCTCAAGCGCGGTGACAGGGTCCTGATTATCCTCCAGAGCATTCCGCAATGGTACATAGCCATGATCGGCATGTTTAAACTAGGAGGAGTACCTATGCCCGGCACCGTGCTCTTAACCAGTAAGGATATCGCCTATCGCATTAACCAAGCTGAAGCTAGCATGGTTATCACCGACTTAGCCCATACAGCGCGAGTGGAAGAGGTAGCGGGTATATGCCCTACCTTGTGCCATAAGATGGTAGTGAATGGCGAAATGAAGGGCTGGCTCAGTTTCGAGCAGGAGATGGTCAATGCCTCGCCCTTGCTAAATAAGGAAAATCTACCTCCTACCAAAAGTGACGATCCCTTGCTGCTCTATTTTACCAGTGGTACCACTGGCCAGCCCAAGATGGTCCTGCATACTCACAAGTACCCCTTGGGGCACTATGTTACCGCCTACTTCGCCCAAGCACTCACACCCACTGATCTGCACTGGACTCTCTCCGAGACAGGCTGGGCTAAGGCGGCCTGGGGCAAGCTTTTCGGCCAAATGCTCTTAGGCGCAGCTATAATTCAGCGCGAGGCCTCGAAGGGCTTTAATCCATACGCCGTGCTTCGGATTATAGAACGCTACGGTGTCACTACCTTCTGCGCTCCGCCCACAGTTTATCGCATGATGATCCAGCTCGATCTTAAGCAGTATAAGCTTAATCTCAGGCATTGCATGAGCGCCGGCGAGCCCCTAAATCCTGAAGTGATCAAGATTTGGAAGAATATTTTTGGCCTAAACATCTATGAATTCTATGGCCAGACCGAGACCGTAGCTATCCTGGCTAACTATTTATTTATGCCGCTCAAATACGGCTCGATAGGCAAACCTACTCCGGGCCACGATGTACGTATAGTGGACTATGAGGGCAATGAGCTTCCCGCCGGCGAGGAAGGCAATATCGCTTTACGTCTGAATGGTATACGGCCACCGGGGCTTATGCGCGAATATTGGAAGGATGCCAACGCTATGGCTTCTTCCTTTAGAGGTGAATTCTACTACACTGGTGACCGGGCCTACCGCGACGAAGACGGCTATTTTTGGTTTGTGGGCCGCGACGACGATATCATCAAGTCATCGGGCTATCGTATTGGCCCCTTCGAAGTGGAAAATGCACTTATCGCGCACCCAGCAATAGCCGAGTGCGCGGTAGTAGGCGTTGAAGACCCTAAAGGCATCCGGGGCACACTGGTCAAGGCCTTCATCGTGCTGGCCCAAGGCTATAACCCCAGCAGCGATTTAACCAGCGATATCCAGGAATATGTAAAAAAGACTACCGCGCTCTATAAATATCCTCGTCTAGTGGAATACGTGCAGGAGCTGCCCAAGACTATCAGCGGTAAAATTTTACGGCGTGAGTTGCGCAAGATGAAATAATCGTCACGCCAAACTAGCAAAAGACTGGAGCTCGTCCGGGGTTCTAACCTTGATCTTGCGACCTAACGTAAATTTGCCAACCTTTGGTACCGCGATTTCAAATTGTCGTTGACCGGGGCGCCGAGTACCCTTGCCCGGAGCGTGGCAGGTTGTGCAAGGCTCACGATTTCCACGAATTCATATAGCGTTACCTCCATTATTGCTATGTAACCGCGAAGCAAGCTGCTAGGCACATGCCGCATTGATCGCAGTAGTTGTTCTCTGGCGCGAGCGGTGGAGTGGCGCCAGCTCGGCCTCTGTAACCACCGAAGCCAGCACCAGGGCGGCTCCGGTGTCGGGGCGGATGACATTGCTCGACATGCCAAACCAATCCACCCCGAAACGCACGGCCAGATAACAATGAAAGATATCAGGCAATTCGTCGTACAGGCCGCCAGGAGCTTCGGGGCGGTAGACATTGTTGGTGGCCACGGCACGCGAGGGCCATCCCAACTGGTCCAAATACTTGGCTACCTGAAACGCGCGATGCCGCTAGCCAGATTGGTGGCGTCACGGTTGTCGTGGTTGTGGCTTTGGTGATCCCTCTTACCCAAGCAGGGATCGACGTGGTTCTGCTTGAATGGCAAGGCAAATGTAACTGCCGAACGAGCGCCCGGAAAAACGTATGACAGGTCCGTGGAAGGCGGTCCACCTCACAAGGCTTCCCGGGGTGCACACACCCACCGCCACCGATCTGGCGGTGCGGACGCAATCCAGGACCTTGGCTGTAGGTTTATCCGGCTTGGGCAACTGAATCCTCGCACTATCCCTGATACACAAGGCCTCGGGGGCCGGGGTTCCAGGCGGACCCTGGCCGGCCCCTTGCCAGCACTAGATCACCTTGTTCAGCGAGTACTCTATGATGCCCTCGGCGCTCCGGCACGTGAGCATGGGGATGAGGTTGCGCACAATGCTCTCGTCCACCACCGTCTCCACCGAGAACCAATCGCTGTTGTACAGATTGGCCACGGTGGGGGCGTTGAGACTGGGCAGTACCTCCACGATGTCTGTCAGCTTGAGTTTGGGCACGTTCATCTTGAGCTCCACCATTTTCTGGGCCACCAAGGTTCCCTTCAAGAGCAGGGCGATCTGCTCGATTTTCTGGCGCTTCTCTGGATTGACCCAAGCCTCCTTGTTGGCGATGAGCTAGGTGGTGGACAGCATCAGGTCCTTGATGATCTTGAACCCGTGGGCCTTGATGGTACTGCCGGTCTCGGTCACCTCCACGATAGCGTCGGCCAGCCCGTTAACCACCTTGGCCTCGGTGGCCCCCTCGGTGGCCCCCCAAGAAAAGTGCACCTGCACCAGCACGCCCTGCTCCTCAAAATAGCGGCGGGTGAAGTTGACCATCTCGGTAGCGATGCGCTTACCGTTGAGATCGGCGACATCGTTGATGTCTGAGTCCTTGGCAACAGCCAGCACCCAGCGCGCCGGGCGCGCCGAAATCTTGGAATATACCAGCTCGTCCACGTAGTGCACGTCCGAATCGTTTTCCAAAATCCAGTCGCGGTCCGTGATGCCGGCGTCCAGGGTACCGCTCTCCACGTAGCAGCTCATTTCCTGAGCGCGGCAGATGGAGCAATCGATCTCCTCATCGTCGATCTCCGTGAAGTAGGACCACTCATTGATGTTAATCTTCCAGCCCGCCCGCGCGAACAGTCGCACGGTGGCCTCCTGCAAGCTGCCCTTGGGCACGCCCAGTTTAAGAGGCTCTTTCATTTGCCGTAACCCTCCTTGGGATCGAAGATCGGCTGGCCCTCGCTGACAAGCTTACCATCCTCAACCCGGCGAAAAAAACAGCTCTTCATGCCCGTGTGGCAGGCTGCATCGCCCAATTGCTCCACCTTGAAGAGCACGGTGTCGTTGTCGCAACGCCCTTGATCTTCTGTACGTGGCCGCTAGTGCCGCCCTTGTGCCAAAGCTCCCGGCGCGAGCGCGACCAATAGTGCGCCTCGCCGGTCTTGAGGGACCGATCCCAAGCCTCCTGGTTGATGTAGGCCATCATCAAGACCTCGCCAATTGTGCAACGATTACCAGTGATTGTCCCTTCTAACGCTCCTGGCTTATCGCGACAAACGGAATTTTATGCACAGACCGCATCCCCCAAATTTAGCGATTGCCAGTGTTGTCTAAGATAGATTTTCAAAAACCGGCTAAATGATCAAAGCGAGATGCCCTCATCCCAGCGTAGTAGTGTGGTTATGCCAAAAGCCAACAATACCGCGACCAAGAAAGGACAAGGCCATGGTACGAGTAGCCAGCCTATTCCGTCATCTACTGCATCACTTCCCCCGCACTGAGTTCGCCGCCTTGGTCAAGTGTTAATTCTTGCTTTGTTAAGTAGTCGAGGGTGGTGGAGCACCCCTGACCCCGAGAGACGGGGATGATTCCCTGCTATCTGGTTGCCATCGTATTTTTCGTTGCAGCCTGCGTTAAGAAGATCATGGAGCTGGGGCGGCGTTTCCCCTGGCCCCGGACGGAGAGGTGCCCCCGATGTGGGAGCGTTCGGCGTTTCCGCTGCCCTGACTGCTGGGCGGTGATCCAGCTGCGACCGCGGGGCTATTGGAGCCGGTTCCAGGCTCCGGTGGAGATCATTCGGCAAAGCCTTTCCAAGAAGCTAGCCCGGGGCAGATGGGCCACTGGCCTGCCGCACCCCCGCCAGCGCCACTGGCTCAAGGTCTTGCTGCGGCAGGTGGGCCTATACCTGGGATCAAGCTGGTCAAGCGACCTGCTTGGGACCTTAGATTGGCTCAGTAGCCGGGGCTGGGCCGTGGCCAGCAGGTCGGCGCAAAGCGAAAGCCCTTTCACTCCCTGAGCCACCTACCCAAGGGTGCCGTTGTCCTAGCCCGACCCCCTGGTCTACACATGGGCGAAAGGCCCCTATGGAGGATCGACATGGACGATGACCAGAAAAAACGAGTAGCCATCTTCCGTTTCGGCGTCATCAGCGACTTTTTTGCCAGAGACTATATGGAGCGTGGTGAACGGGAGAGGTTATTGCGGGATAAGTGCGCCCAACAGCGGCAAATCCCCTTCTCCAACCCGCACCAGGCGGTCGCGCTCCACCATCCTAGGATATGGGTCCGGTTTTACCGCCAGGGCGGCAGCAGGCTGGAATCTCTCTATCCTATGGGCAGAAATGACCGGGGCGGCAGCAGGGCTTTGGACGAGGACATCGTCCAGGCCATGTGGCCCGCCTGCGCAGGAAAAACTGCCCGCTGCGTCATTGACTACCCTCATCAGCGAAATGATGCGCCAACGCTTGACCTCGCTCGACGTGATCCTCAAGGCACCCACCGTCTACCGCTTCTTGTACCAGAGGGCAGGGGCAAGATCGAAAGATTTTTCCGCTGGATTCAGAGTCTACCCGACTGGATCGGCTCCCACCAGCAGGCCTTCCAATGTTTTGGCGGGATGACAGAGTTGATAGTGATCGACAAACTCAAGTCCGTGGTGAGCAAGGCTTACCGCTACGAGCCCGACATCAACCCGATCTACCAGGAGATGGCCGCTCATTACGTCACAGCGGTTTTGCCCGCCCGGGTACGAAAACCCCGTGACAAGGCCAAGGCCGAGGTGGGGGGGGTGCAATTGGTGGAGAAGTGGATACTGGCCGCCCTACGCAAGAGGACCTGCTTCAGTCTGGCTGAGTCCAACCAGGCGATCCGTGGGCTTCTAGCACAGCTCAACAACCGGCCTTTCAAGAAGCTGCCCGGCAGTCGGCGATCCATGTACGAGTCCCTGGACAAATCGGCGCTCAAGCCTCTGCCCGCCACGGCCTATCAGTATGCCCAGTATAAGAAGGCCAAGGTCCATATCGATTACCACGTAGAGGTGGACCGCTACTACTACTCGGCCCCCCCCAATTGTTGGGCAATAAGCTGGACATCCGCTACACGGAGCGCACGGTGGAATGCTTCCATAAGGGCCAGCGGGTGGCCAGCCACCGTCATATTCTGGGGCAAAGAGGCTTCACCACCTTGACTGAACACATGCCCCGCTCTCACCAGGAGCACGCCAAGTGGGCCCTCGAAAGAATCACCAATTGGACACATAAAATCGGCTAGGCCACCGCCAAGCTGGCCAAGGGGATCATGAGCTGGCTGGCGCATCCCCAGCAAGGCTTCAGGGCCTGCCTAGGCCTGGTCTCCCTGGTCAAGAAACATGGTGAGGCGCGAGTGGAGGCCGCCTGCCTGAGGGCCTTGGCCTATGGGGCCTTCAGCTCCAAGAGCGTAGAGCGCATCATCGACAAAGAACTGGACAAGGCGTCTTTGTTAACGCTGGCCCCGGAGTCCAGTTCCATCCTTAACCCAAACATCCGCGGAGCCGGCTACTTCTTGGTCGCCCAAGGAGGACGCCATGCTGATTAATCCCATCCTGGACAAGCTCCGCGTCCTGGGGCTGGAAGGCATGCTCAAGGCCCTAGAGGAACAGCTGAACACCCCCGAGGCCCAGGAACTGGGCTTCGAGGAAAGATTGGGCCTGATGGTGGACAGGAAGGCCATCCACAGAGCAACCCGCCGGCTCAAAATAGGCTGGCCAAGGCCAAGTTCAGGCATGATGTCTAACTGGAGGACATCGACTACCGGCACAAGCGCGGTATGGATAAATCACTCATCATGGTTCTGGCCTCATACCGATGGATCGCTGAGCACCACAACCTGTTTATCAGCTGACCCATCGGCGTAGGCAAAAGCTTTCTCGCCTGCGCCCTGGGCCACAAGGCTTGTCTGGAAAGCTACTCGGTCTTATACAAGAGGGTGTCTGCCCTCCTGCACGAAATGGTCGCGGTCCGAGGGGACGGCAGCTATACAAAAGATGATTGTCGCCAGTTCCGAAACTAACCTGCTCATCCTGGACGACTGAGGGTTGGAAAAACTGTCACGGGAGCAGAGCCTAGATATGCGCGAAATTCTGGAAGACCACTACGGCCGAGGCTCCACCATCGTCATCGCCCAAATGCCCGTGGACCAGTGGCAAGAAACCATCAGCGATTCCACTCTGGCCGGTGCCATCCTCGATCGCCTGATCCATAACGCCTATAAGATAAACCTGAAAAGAAAGTTCATGAGAAAGAAGCTGGCAAGCTTGACCGGCGACAAGACCCCTGTGACATAATGCAGACACCAGCGGTGCCGTGCCCCGGCCACCAGCCCCACATCACCGGATTAGGTGGCCCTCTTCAAATGGAATGCATGGCCCACCTCCATGGAATCCGTACAACTGGAGCTGCCAGGGCTGATTCTGACCGCAACGCCAACCAACCCGCTATGCCCACGAGGGGCACCCTGCCTGCGCCGTGAGCCCACGGTTCGGGTATTGTTTTGGAAACTCGTCACGGGGGGCCGGTGCTAGCTAAGTCCTGGTTTTTCTCCGCTTTGTGCGTGATGGGGTCTTAGCCTGGGCCGTTTGCGTTGGCGGCGCGGCGGGCTGGAGCGCGGTCAGGTCCAGGCCGGCCACGCGGGCGTTGAGCAGCACCGTATAACCGCAGTGGGAGCAGCAGAGCACCGCACCGGCAGCACCCGCAGGAAGAACTCGCTCCCCAGGACGGCCGCGGCCTGGCGGGTGGAGTGCAGCTCAAAGCAATATGTCGGCTGCCTCCCAGGAGAATTGGCGGCACAGGGAGCAGCAGGCGTCGGCGGCTCACTTGTCCTGGACGTGAGCGGTAATCAGTCTGGTGAGATCGTCGGGCATGGACTTCCTTGCCTGGGGCGGCGCGCTAGGAGGTGGGGCTATGGTAGTCAATCACCCCTAAGCACGTCAAGTGAGGCGGTCACCCAACGGGGGCATGACGCCTGTCTTTGGTGGCATTAGGCGCGACCAGAAACGGAAGCCGCCGGCATTGGCTCGTATCGCAGCGCTGGCCGACCAGTTAAAGCCTTGCAGAAGGCACAGGCAGGATCAAGTAAAACAAAACGGTTCTTTTTGTGCCCCGCCTTATCATCCGAATATACCACGTTTTGCCGGTGCGGGGGCCTCACCATATGCGTACTGTTTCTAGTGCTTGGGCCAACCGTCACACGCTAGCCGTATTTCGACCATTTAAGAATGGCCGGGTTAGAGGCGGAGCATAGGATCTGGGTGGAAGATAAAAAGCGGGGGCTGCTGGCCCCAAATTGTCGGAGGAGCCGCCTGGAACGGGAGCCGCCTACGCTAACCCGAATGGCGCGGCTGTTGGCCCGTTTATGCCTAGCTCAGGGCACCGGGCCGGGGGGCACCCGCCTAGAGGTCCTTGAGTGCCTCCTCGGCGGCGGAGATAGTCTGGTCCACGTCCTCACTCTGGTGGGCCAGGGAGACCATGGTAGCCTCGAACTGGCTGGGGGCCAGATAGACGCCCCGGGTCAGCATGGCCTGATAGAAGCGGGCGAAGAGCTTGGTGTCACTCTGGGCGGCGGAGGTGTAGTTGGTCACCGGCCCGGCGGTGAAGAAATAGGTGAACATGGCCCCCACGCGCTGGCCACAGTGAGCCAAACCCTTGGCCCGGAAGACGGCACCTAGGCCATCGTATAGCTGGTGGCTGGTTTCCTCCAGGGTCTCGTAAGTGCGCGGAGTCAAGAGCAGCTCCAGCACCGTCAGGCCAGCCGCCGTGGCCAGGGGGTTACCCGAGAGGGTGCCGGCCTGGTACACCGGTCCAGCGGGGGCGATTTTCTGCATGATCTCCCGGCAGCCGCCGTAGGCGCCCAGCGGCAGTCCGCCGCCAATGATCTTGCCCAGGCAGGTGAGGTCGGGCATGACGCGAAAGCGCTCCTGGGCGCCGCCTAGGGCCACCCGGAAGCCAGTTATCACCTCGTCGAAGATCAGCACCGCGCCGTTTTGATCGCAAATCTGGCGCAGTTCGCTTAGGAAGCCGGGCAGAGGCTCCACCACGCCCATGTTGCCGGCCACCGGCTCCACGATCAGGGCGGCGATGCGCTCGCCCTGGCTGGCGAAGGCCTTTTGCACGGCAGCCAGATCGTTGTAGGGCAAGCTCAAAGTCAGCCCGGCCACGGCCGCCGGCACCCCCGGGCAGGAGGGGATACCTAAGGTGGCCAGGCCCGAGCCGGAGGCCACCAAGAGGCCGTCGACGTGGCCGTGGTAGCAGCCATCGAACTTGACGACGATGTCGCGGCCAGTATAGCCCCGGGCCAGGCGCAAGGCGCTCATGGTGGCCTCGGTGCCGCTGGACACCAGCCGCACCTGCTCCAGGGAGGGGACCAGCTCGCACAGCTTCTCGGCCATCACCACCTCGGCCTCGGTGGGGGCGCCAAAGCTGGTGCCCTTTTCGGCCGCCTTTAGCACCGCGGCCAGCACCTCGGGGTGGGCGTGACCCAGAATCAGAGGTCCCCAGGAGCCCACGTAATCAAGATACCGGTTGCCGTCCACATCCTCGATGCGGCAGCCCTGGCCAGAGCGCATGAAGGGAGGGGTGAGCCCTACCGAGCCCATGGCCCGCACGGGGGAATTCACCCCGCCGGGAATCACCCCTAGTGCCCGCTGCCAAAGCTCTTGCGAACGCCGGCCAGCCATTAAACTGCCTCCTGGGATTTAGCGTGATGCGGCAATTGTATCAATAGTACTGCATGGAGGTCTTTTTCAGCTCCTCCACCGAAAAAAGCAGCTCGTGCTCCAGTCCGCCCACGGCCCAAACCATCTCCTCCACCAGCTCACGGCACTCCACCTCGCTCTTGCCGTGTACCATGGAAAAGAGATTATAGGGAAAGTCGTCGCAGGGACGCCGCCAGTAACAATGGCTCACCCGGCGGAAAGAGGCTAGCTTCTCACCCACCTCGTCCACCTGGTCCTCAGCCACCCGCCAGGCTACCATGACGTTGGCCGGAAAGCCCGATTGCTGGTGGCGCAGGGTGGCCCCGAAGCGGCGCATGATCTTATCCCGCTTGAGAAGCGCGATGCGCTCCACCACCTGGGCCTCGCTAAAGTTCAGCTCGGCGGCCAGCGCAGCAAAGGGCCGGGGCTCCAGGGGCAAATCACCCTGCAAACGGGAAATGATGCGCTTATCTATGGCGTCTATGTTCACTATTTACCTCGCAGGCCGCGAACCGCGGAGGCCCTATACGGGTCGGTTGGTGTGCGACGCGGGCGAGCGCCAGCGACTTTCGTATAACCCTTGTCGAACATACAGGGGGGCCGAAGGGGTGTCAAGAAAGACGGGGCTCCGGCGGGACTTTAACGGGTCGGTAGGCGCACTTCCTCTAACCAACACTACACCGGCTCCCGTGGGGGCTCTTCCCCTTAAAAAATTGGGAATTGCAACTCTGCCGCCAAGAACCAGCAGTACGATTACGCCATGACGGATAAAGTAACGCCGCCCCTTACGACGCCACCCTTTCATTCACAAATGACGGCACAGCTCCGCCGAGATATGCTTAAATGTATTTAGCGTTTCAGCGCCGTGAACACCCTTCCCGGCTAGCCCCAACCTCTCGCGGAGCCTTAAGAGCCATGCCCCCCAGCGGCTTTGCTTTTTCTCCCACCAACGCCGGTCGCCCCCTCAAGGTGGCGGCCTTTATGAGCGGCAGCGGCAGCAACATCCGCCGACTGCTGGAGCGAAGGAGCCCCCACTATGAGGTGGCCTTCATCTTCAGCGACCGCGCGGACGGTAATTGCCGGGGCGAGAAGATCGCCCACGAGTACGTCCTGCCCTATTTCTCCTTTGACACCCGCCGCTTCCACCAGGTCAAGGGGCAAAAGCGCACGGTGCTGACCAAGGAGGGATTGAAAATTCGGCGGGAGTACGACGCCGTGGCCGCTCGCCTGGTTAAAGCCTTCGGGGTGGATTTGTTGGCCTTGGGCGGCTACATGAGCTTCATCACTCTTAAAAAAGGCGTCAACGTGCATCCGGCGGACCTGTCCATCGCCGAAGCCAAAGGACACCGCCGGTTTGTGGGCGACGACGCGGTGCTGGACGCCATCGCGGCCGGCCAAAAGGAGCTTAGAGCGTCCACACTGTGGATCGACCAGGGGGTGGACTCCGGGCCGCTATTGATGGTCAGCGATCCCCTGCCCGTAAAGCTACCGGCCCCCCTGGAAGAGCTTCGGGAGGACTCGGTACGCTTGCACCGGGTGGCCGACGAGCACCAAGAGGCCCTTAAACAGCGCGGCGACTGGGTAATTTTCCCGCTGACCGTGGAGCTGTTGGCTACGGGCCGGCTCACGGTGAACGCCCGCGGCCTGGCCGTGCTGGACGGCCGCGAATATCCGGCGGGGGTGCGCCCCGGTGACCTCCTGGCCGGGCCGGATGAAGGCCGATGAGCGCCATGGCCGACGCCTACGCCCTGGCCCGCCGGCGCATGGTGCAGGAGCAGATTGCCGCCCGAGGGATGCGCGACCAGCGCCTCTTGAAGGCCATGCAGGAGGTGCCCCGCCATCTTTTCGTGGACGAAGCCCTGTGGTCCCAGTCCTACAATGATCACCCCTTGAGCATCGGCGAGGGGCAGACCATAAGCCAGCCATACATGGTGGCCCTGATGAGCAACGCCCTGGGACTCAGCGGGCGCGAGAAGGTGCTGGAGATCGGCACCGGCAGCGGCTACCAGATCGCCATCCTGGCCAAGCTCTGCGACTGGGTCTTTTCCGTGGAGTGCATCCTGGCCCTGTCGCGTCAGGCCCAACGGGTACTAGAAAAGGTGGGCGTCTTCAACGTCAACCTGATCGTGGGCGACGGCAGCAAAGGGCACGCCGCTGAGGCGCCCTATGACGCCATCATAGTCACCGCCGGGGCGCCTCAGGTGCCTCAGCCCCTTTTGGCCCAGCTCAAGGAAGGCGGCCGCCTGGTGGTACCGGTGGGCGATCGCAGCCTGCAGACCTTAATTCGCATAACCAACCGCGACGGCGAATTCATCAGCGAAGATCTGGGCGGCTGTCGTTTCGTCAACCTGGTCGGCGAGCACGGGTGGTAGTGGAGTGCCGCCACCCCCCTAAGAGAGTCGAGCAGCGCCGGCGGCTCCCGATGGAGGACGTTGGCGAGCAAGGCCGATAGGCTCATGGTAAGCGTGGAACAGGTCCACTTGGTCAACGTCATGGGGTGCTGGCCAGGCCGGGCGAGGAGGTCCTGGCCCTGGCCGAGTAGGGCGACTGGTGGCATGCGCCGGCTGGGGCGTGCCGGTGGCCTGGGCGTGACGATGGAGGCAACGCCAAGAGCGCGGTATGGCCGGACGGCGAGGCGGGGTACAAAAAGAAACGGCCGGGTGCCCCCGGCTGGGCATAACGGGTCGGTAGCCGCTATACTTTGGCTAGCCAGCGCTAGCGACTCCCGAATCAGCCTTACCGTTTTCACAGCCCCCGGCTGTGCTCGTCGTCGTGGCAGTACAGGCACAGGATCTCCCAGTTGGAGCCGTCGGGGAGGGGGCCTTGTAGGTTGCCCCCCTTGTGGTGCACGGTTAGCAGATGGCGATCCTTGGCGCGAACTCACGGGCGCACTTAGCGCAGATCAGCCCGTGCAGCCTCAGCGACTCCTCGCGGTAGGCATGCTTGAAGGGAGCTGCCACCGGGCCGCCAGCTCAACCGTGCTGCGCTCCCCTGCCGGCTTGGGCGCCGGCTCTTCGTCCTTTTAACACCGCTTGCCGCGAATGGCTAGCCTCCTTGGCTAGGCCACCGCCGTGTCCTGCCCATCAAGACCGAGGTTGGTCCACTCCCGTTCCTCCTTGCCCGTCCGGAGGCTGCTGCCCCTGAGCTGCCAACTGGGTCTGGTAATGTCGCCCGCCCGGACACCAGCCGGTGTGCCAGCGCCAAAGGCTGGCCAATAGAAAATTTGGTTTACGCTGGGACTGGGCGCACCATTTGTACTCCGCGCAGGACATACTCTCTTCTTACCTGCTTCTTATCTGGTCGAGGTTAGGTCAATTTCAGAGGTTAGGTCAATCTCAAGGGAAGGCATCCTAATAGCGGTGGCAATCCTTTTTCCGCCGCAAAAATTTTGGCCTTTGGCGGTGGTCTTCACTAGAATCAATCCCCAGCGGCACCAATGATGGAAAGGACCACCATGAACGACAACCTCAAACAAAAAACCGCCACCACCGCCAAGCTCTACTTCGAGGGCTACACCGGCAAGCGCCCCCTTGACCGTTGGTTGGCCTTCGACCCCGGCCTGGCCACGGACCTCTCCCTGTTCATTACCGGCCAGATGTATGCCTGTGAGAAGGTGCCCCCCCCACCCGCCAGCTCATCGCCGTGACAACGCTGACCGCCCTGGGGCGCATCGACGAGTTGAAGGTACACCTCTGAGCGACGCTCAACGTGGACAACTCCCCGGACCAAATGGCCGAGGCCATCTCCCAAATGGAGGCCTATACCGGCATGCCGTTGGTGAACCAGGGGCTCAAGGCTTTGAAGCAGATCCTGGGGAAAAACGCGGTCCGTGGCCGCCGGCCCCGTCCCAGGGCTAAAAGCTCCGGCTCGGCGGGCTGCGGCGGCGGGAGTTTGTGATAAAATGCCCTGACCGTCAACCCTATACTCTGGGGAGGCCTTAGTGCGCAGTGGCGCCCGGCGTGGTTAGCCGATCCACCCCTTGTCCCTCCGCCAGTCCGGGCAGCTCCTTGGCCTGGGTCTGCTGGCGGCAGCCCTGACCTGGATCCTGCTGTATTTTTTGTGGAACCATCTGGGCCTGCCCGACCGTCCGAACGTGGGCTCCCTGGCTCAGGACGCCCGGCTCTGGGGCCTGGGACGCTTCGTGGCGCTGGCCGGGCCGTTGTTTGTCTTCGTCCCCAGCCTGGCGCTGGTGGTCCAATTGTGGCTCCTACCCCGGGAATTGGAGCAGGAGCAGGCCCGCGCCCTTGTGCGCAAAAACCTATGCCTGGACGCCCTGAGCTACCTTATGCTGCCGGTCTTCTTCGTCCTGCCCCTGGCCTGGCGCAACCTGGGTAACGGCTTCGCGGCCCTGGGGCTATGCTGCCTGGGGCTCCTGACCGTCAAGGGGGGTCTCTTGTTACACCTGTGGTGGCGAGGCCATGGCCAGCACCAGGGGCCAAGCGGCGGCCTAGCCTCCTTGCGCGGGCATCTGACTCTGTGGCTGGCCGTCTTCACCCTGCTGGGAGGGCTGGCCTTGTGGACCGACGAGGCCGTCTCCACCGTCAGCGACGAGGTCAGCTACCTGATCTTTGCCCACAGCCTAGCCCGCCACGGCACCCTGGACCCCACCGCCACTCTGGCCGGCCAGGAGTTCAAAAGCTTCTACTGGGGGCGCTGGTCACATGACCCGGACTTCGGCCTGGAGCAGGTGCGGGGGGTGCTCTTTCCCCTGTTCCTCACCCCCCCTTATTTCCTGGGCGGCCGCCTGGGGGTGATACTCCTTAACGCCGCCCTGATGGCCCTATTGGCAGGGCAGCTGTGGGCCTGGCTCAAGGACTGGGGTCTGCGTCCGGCTCCGTCGGCCCTGGCCGCGGGCCTGACTCTGGCTTCGGCCCCGGTGCTGCTCTTGAGCCAGCAGGTCTTCCCCGACGTACCGGGCATGCTGCTCCTGGTGTTGGGATTGCGCCTGCTCCCACGCCTGGGCCAGCGGCCCTGGCTGGCCAGCCTGGGGCTCCTAGCGATGGCGACGCTCTTGACCGGCTTCAAGAGCCAGCTCTTTCCCCTGTCGGTGGGGCTGGCCCTGGTGGGCCTGGCCGAGCTGTTGGCAACGCGCCTGGGCTGGCGGCGCACCCTAGCGCTGTTGGCCGCCGTAGTTCTGGGGTTGGGGTTGGCCCTGGCCTGGCTGCCGGTGACCTGGTGGCCGGTGGCGATGAAAAACCATCTGGACCAGACCACCTGCCAGACCCACCGCGTCTACTACACAGCCCAGCCCCTGGTGATCTTTTTCCAAGGTCTACTTCTTGACCAGAACTTCGGCCTACTGGTGGCGGCGCCGGTGCTCTTGCTGGCTCTGGTCGGGCTGCCGGCGGGGCTCAAATTCTTCACCCACCCCAGCCTACATCTGGTAATTCCGGCCGTCTTCTACTTGCTGGTCATGTGCTACACCCGCTGGTTCCAGTGGTACGGCGGCTTCGCCGGGCCGGGACGCTTCCTGGCCATCATCCTGCCGCCGACGGCCCTGTTTCTGGCCTTGAGCCTGCAGGCCCTGTGGCGCCCATGGCTGCGCCTGACGGCGGCGGCGTTGGCCCTGCCCACCTTGGCCTACACCTGGCTCAGCCTGCTGGTCCCCCAGCTGCGCTTCTCGCGCCCCGTGGGGGTCAACCCCCTGGTGGAGGCGGTGCAGGCCGCCCTGGGTGTGCAAATCTTCCACTTCTTCCCCAGCACCTTCGTGCGCTCACCCGC
Organism: Desulfarculales bacterium; assembly: GCA_965112955.2. Lineage (GTDB taxonomy): Bacteria > Desulfobacterota > Desulfarculia > Desulfarculales > Desulfarculaceae > JACRDC01. The sequence continues at coordinate 725 of CBCOTF020000316.1, read as the reverse complement.
CCTGTATCCCTGGGCCGGCCCCTGGCCCAGCAGGCGCCCGGCCTCCACCTCTGGCGGCAGGCTGACCGCGACTTTCCCTGGACTCAGCCCGTCCCGGCCCGGCCTTGGCCAAACGGAGGACCATCCCTGGCCAACGAAGCGCTGGCCCTGGTCCTGGCCTTGGGGCTGGCCGGCGGCGCCTTCCTGGCCCTGGCCAAGCACAACCCGCCCAGCTTTATGGAGGCCGAGCACATGCAGGGCCAGGGGCCAACCCAGTACGCGGAATACGCCTATCCTAATTTCCTGCGCGGTACGGTACTGATGGACGGCCAGTCTCTCACGGGGCGGCTGTACATACCCGCGGGGCAGGCCGTGCTACGGGTAGTGGGACGCCCCGAAAAGGCAGGCGACGTGCTGATCAAACTGGACGGGACCCTGATCCACTGGCGCTGGGAGGGGGGAGGCTGGCACCGGGAAATCCCCCTGGGGCTGGTGACCGCGGGCTATCACCAACTGGAGGTGGGCTGGTCCTCTTGCCCGGGAAGGGCCTGTACCATGCTCCTGGACCGCGTGGAACTGGTGACCCCCTCATCAAAGGAACCATAAGTGGAGCGGCGCCATGCCCTTAGCCGGCGCTAATGGCTCCCATTGAGGGGGTCCCCAAAGAAGCGGGCGGGGGTTTAACCCCCCCCCCGAGTTGGTCCAGGCCGGGGGCAACAAGCCGCAATTGTTCGAGGGCCCCCACA